>DATHPP010000500.1:0-26326 GCA_035483795.1 Tepidisphaeraceae bacterium
GGGCAGGTGTCGTTCTTCGCCAATTTGAACGGCAATGGCACAACCACGCCGAACCAAGGGATGTTTGTCGGCACGGCGGGTGGGACCCCGTTGCCCGTGGCGCTGGACCTCCACGGCTTCGCCGGCGGCACCCAGACCTTCAACGGGTTTTTCGGGCAGTCCGGGATAAACTCCGCGGGTCAGGTCGCATTTGGCAGCGGCCTGAGCGGGAACGGCACAACCACGCCCAACGGAGGGATCTTCGTCGGCACAGGCAGCGCGACGCCGTCACCTTCGCCCATCGCGCTGGATCTCGGGGGCTTCATCGGCGGTACCCAGACGTTTACAGGTTTTAACTCCCCCGCGATCAATGCCACGGGTCAGGTCGCATTTAACGCAATCCTAAATGGAAACGGAACGACCACCCCTGGTAGCGGTATCTTCGTCGGCTCGGCGGGTTCGACGTCCCAGTCGGTCGCCCTGCAACTGGGCGGTTTCAGCGGCGGGAGTCAGACCTTCACGGGTTTCTCAGGTAACCTTACCATCAACGCCGCCGCTCAGATGGCATTTTTCGCGAGCCTCAATGGAAACGGGAGCACGACGCCCTCGCAGGGTCTGTTTGTCGGCACGGCGGGCGGCACGCCTTCGCCCGTGGCGCTTCAACTCGGCACTTTCAGCGGCGGGAGTCAGACCTTCGCCTTCGGGTTCTCAAGCGCAGAAATCAATGCGGCGGGCCAGGTCGCGTTCTTCGGCAACCTCAATGGGAACGGAACGACGACGCCGAACCAAGGCATGTTTATCGGCAGTCCGGGAACGACTCCTTCCGCCATCGCTCTGGAGCTTCAGCCTGCCCCCGATCACAACGGGGTCTTTTCCTTTATCAACCAGAATAATTACTCAATTAACCGGGAGGGGACGGTAGCCTTTGCCTCCCTGCTCTCCGGTACCGCCGGGGGGAGTACCGACAACTCCGGCGTTTTTCTGGGCGACGCCAGGCAGGTGATTCAAGTGGCGCGGACCGGACAGAGCCTGGCCGGCAGCACAATCACGAGTCTGCAAATCTTGCTAACGCCTGACTTGGGCGGCCTCAGCTCCCTCAACGACTTCGGACAGTTCGCGTATCTCGCGGGGCTGGCCAACGGGCAAAGTGTCATCGCGCTGTACACGCCAAGCTTGCACTGGCGCTTCAGCACCAGCGGGAGTTGGGACAACAACACCAACTGGACGGTCGGCTTGCAGCCGGGCAGCCTCCACCAGGTCCTTATCGACCCGGCCTTCGGCGTGACGGTAACGGGGACGGCGCTGAACGCGACCATCAACTCGTTGACGATCGGCGCATTGCAGTCGGGTCTGGCGGTGCTGCAAAACAACGCCGGGGGCAACCTCACCGTGGCCAACAATATCACTATCAATGGGAGCGGCGAGGTCTTTCAGCAATCCGGCACGCTCCTCACCAACGCGTCTTTGAACAATTCCGGCACGGTGCAGGTCAGCACCGGCGGTGTGATCACGACCAGCACGGGGTTCAACAATGAAAGCTCCACCACCCTGAGCGGAGGCACGATCAACGGCACCGTCCTCAACGATTTCGGCTCGCAGATGAGCGGCTCAGGTACGATCGGCGGGCCGCTGACCAACAACGGGACCCTGAGCCTCAACGGTGCCTTGAACGTTGCCGGGGCTCTCACAAACGTGGGTTCGGTGAGCGTCTCGACGGGCTCAACGCTTAAGCCTTTGGCCGGGATGACGAATACGGGAACGATGACATTGAACGGTGGGGCCGTTGGCGGGGCCAACGTGAGCAACTCGCCGGGCGGGACTATCATCGTTAATGGTCCGGGAAGCGCAATCTTCGGGTCGTTCGGCAACGCCGGGGGATTGCTCCACGTTCAACCTACCGGCGCCATCACGCTGGCGAACTTCTCCGGCGGGGACTCGGTGGGAGGACAAATCCTCATCGAGAACGGCGGCAGCCTTAATTCGACCATCCCCTTCACCAACACCGGCAGCATCACGCTCAATGGCGGCGCCGCCCAACTGGGCGGCGGCGCGATCACCAACACCGGAACTGTCAGCGGCGTCGGCCAGGTCAGCAGTCAGGTTCTCAACAGCGGGACGGTTCGTGCCGATGGCGGGCAACTGATCCTTTCCGCCGCGGGCAACACCAATGCAGCTTCCGGCCAGCTCGAGGCCACCTCCGGCAGTACTCTGTTTTTCACGCAGGGTCTTGCCGCCAACTCCGGCAACATCGCGCTCGCCGCCAGCGTTTTCGACAACAACAATCAGCTGCTCACCAACAACGGCAGCATCACCGGCAACGGAACCCTTCGCACCGGCGGCCTGACCAACTCCGCCGGCGGCGCCATCGCCCTGGCCGACGTCGCCTCCAGCGTGATCGGCACTGTCTCCAACAGCGGCCATATCAACATCACCAACAATACGACGACGTTCTACAATGCCGTCACCAACAACGCCGGCGCGGCCATCAAGGTCACCTCGGGCACCAGCCGCTTCCTCTCCACCTTCACCAACAACGGCACTTTCAGCTCCGACCCGGCTACGAACTACTTTGCGGACCTGAGCCTCGGCCCGCAGGGCGTCCTTTTGGGCGGCCCGGGTGACCATTTCATCGTGAACGGCGATTTCGTCAGCAGCAGCACGCAAAACGTCGCCTGGAACACGGCCCAGGCGATGATCGAATTCACCGGCGGTGGCAATCACGCGTTTTCCCTGTCCGGCGTCGATCAGGGCCGAAACTATACCGGTTTTGCGGAGAACTTTTCCTGGGGAATCCTGCAAGTCGATTCCGGGAACTCGTTGACGCTCGAACCCATCGGCTCGAACTCGGCGCTCTACGTGAGTGCGCTGGTGCTGGCCGACGGATCGAATCAGATCTCTGAAATCAGCGGCAACGGCGCCGACATCTACTATGACCCCGGCAACCCTGCCAATGCGTATCTGGCCGGCCAGAGCTACTCGTTAAGCGGAGGCGGAGAGATTGCCCCGGTGCCGGAGCCCGCCGGCTGGCTCCCGGTCGCACTCGCCGGGATCTTGCTCGCTTCATTGCGGCGCCAAGGGACTCGTGCGTTACGTGACCCCAAACGGTCAGGAATTGATCGATGAGGGCCGCGAGGTTTTTTTAAGACTCAGCTGAGACACGCGTCCACACGCCTTCCAAAAGCGCAGGCACCCACTTTTCGGCGGGACAGCGGCTCCAGCTCTGACTGAGGAAGACGAGGTCACGATTCGCTGCGCCTTTGCTCGCGCTTCCCAGCCCAAGGATGAAGAGGGAGCCTCTTCTAAAGGGACAACCCCCGACCTCGCCGGAGGTTTTCGCCTGGCGTACGACGGTGGCTGGTGCAAAGAGGCATTCGTCCACGGCAGCATCCGCCGTTATTGAAGATCGAAGCGCTGGGTCGGCAGCAAGTTGCCGCATTTTATGCAGGCCATCAACGATGAGTTGCCGACCGGCAATCATCGCGATAACGCCAGCCAGATCGCCATGCACCATGGAAGCAAGAATTGTTTTGGCCCGCTCCAGCCTGCCGCTGACGCGCCACCCCAGCATTCTCAGGACATTGGAAGAGCTTGCAGCCTCAAGCACCATTCGGGCCGCTGCCAAGCTCTCCTCAGTGGCCGTGAACGTTTCCACGAACAATCTTCCTATGCTCTGCTGCACAAGCAGATCGACCTTCTCTGCAGTTCCGATCCCTCTGACCCATTCGGCCAGGGGCTCCAATTCGGCGGGTCCGTGTTTCACCTCGTCGGCCTTGACGTTTAGTCTCGACCACAGCTCGTCTTGCGCGGCGGCGCGGCCGGGGCTGGTGCGCGGCAGCATAGTTGGGAATAATCTGCCGTTGAGCGAGAAAATCCCGAGCATTTTCCGGAGAAGCTGCACGTTGCGAACAGGACCATGTCCTATGAAGTCCCGGTCGAACCTTGAATCGTTCGAAATTGTCCGGATCTCTGCCGGATCCGTGACGACGACAACGTCAGTGATACCGGGAAAATACGTGCGTTTCATGCTGTGATCACTCATCCTATGCGCAGCGATCTGAAGCCCGCGCGAACCTCTTCTGAAAAAAGTTTGGGCTGTTCCCAGGCCGCAAAGTGCCCGCCTTTGTCGAGCTTGTTGTAATGGATCAGTTTGGGATAGGCCCGCTCCGTCCAGCTCCTCGGAGCCGGATACAGCTCATCAGGGAAGACGCTTACGGCAACCGGAATGGAGACGCCTTTGGCGTTGAAATACCCTTTCCCGAAATACTCCCAGTAGAGACGGGCGCCGGAAAGCGCGGTGTTGGTCAACCAGGTGATCGTGATGTTGTCGAGGATGTCGTCGCGCGTGAGGCCTTCGGATTGGCCGGCAAAGACGCGCGAGATCAGCGCGTAGCTGCGCGCGTCGTGATCAAGGAAATAAGCCGCGAGGCCGACGGGTGAGTCCGCGATTCCATATAATGTTTGCGGTCGCAGCCCCATCTGGAATCCGTAGGCGATTCCCTTTTGATAAACGAACTGGAGACGGTCGTAAGCCAGTTTCTCATCGCCCGAAAGACCCGATGGCGCCGGCGCGCCGGAAAAGGCCGCCGCGTCAATGTCGGCTGGAAAGATGCCGGGCATGTTCGTATGAATGCCCAGCAACTCCGGCGGCGCCTGGAGGCCCATCAGGTCGACGACGACCGCACCCCAATCGCCGCCCTGCGCCACGAATTTCGTGTAGCCCAGACGCTTCATGAGAACGACCCACGCACGTGCGATGCGGGCGGGGTCCCAGCCGGGCTTGGTTGGCTTGCCGGAAAAACCATAGCCCGGCATCGAAGGGATCACGATGTCAAACGCGTCCTCCGCCTTTCCGCCGTGTGCGGTCGGATCGGTGAGCGGGCCGATGATCTTCAACTGTTCGATGACCGAGCCGGGCCACCCGTGCGTCACGATCAGCGGCAACGCATTTTCATGTCTCGAACGAACATGAATAAAATGAATGTCCAGCCCATCAATCTCGGTGATGAAATTCGGCAGGGCATTCAACTTCGCCTCGACCTTGCGCCAGTCGTAATCGGTCGCCCAGTAGCGCGCCAGCGCCTGCGTCGTCGCGAGCTGCACGCCTTGCGTCGCATCGCCAACCGTTTCGCGGTCGGGCCACCTCGTCGCTTCGATGCGCCTGCGCAATTCGCCAAGTTCCGCGTCCGGAACCTTCACCTGGAGCGTACGAATAGCCGACTTGTCGGTTATCTGTTCCGGAACGCTCCGATAAACCGGACGAATCGCTCCTTGCTCGCTGCCTCGTAGTGTTGTACTGCTTGGAGTCATATCGCTCTCCTTTGGCTAGTTTGCATTTTTGACTATGGCTTCTAATGGCAAAGCCCCCCCGAAGAAGCCTTCGCACGCAATCACGTCGTCCTTAAAAAGATCGAAGGAGTCGATAGGGTATCCCCGGTTTCCGTGCCTGAGAGCGCCCGAATAACGATCCAAACAATAATGTTGCGCTAGAAATATGTGCCCAAGAGAATGGAGCCGCGGCGTGAGCGCTTTACAACCGGGGGTAAAGCCTCCCAGCCGGTTCCATTCTCGTTCGTAAGAGGGTCCTCTTACTGCTTCCCGTCAGGCAAATCCGGCGCGCTCGCCCGAAAGCGAGGCTTGCTTCATAGTTTCAAAGCGCAGCGCCGCCCCGGATCCTCGCGGCGCTGATCCTCCACGATCTATTCCTTGCCCGTCTCCGCCGGCAATGCCTCGGGGCCGAGCGGGCGAATCCATACCTGACGGTAGCGAACCTTGTTTCCGTGGAACTGGAGCTCGAGATGGCCGGTGGGCTGGAAGTAGGTGAAGGTGCCGTTTGCGGTTCCGGTGTCGCCGGTGATGCGCGCGTTGTCCTGGACCAGGACGCCGTTCTGGAAGACGGTGACGCGGCCGGGGCGGGTCGGGTTGTGCTGATCGTCAAACAGCGGCGCGCGATAGACGATGTCGTAGGTCTGAAACTCGCCGGGCGGGCGGCAGCAGTTCACCAGCGGCGGGTATTCGCCGTACAGTGCCGCGCACGACCCGTCCGGATAGGTATCGTTCCGGTAACTGTCGAGCACCTGAATTTCGTATTTTCCGAAGAAGATGACGCCGCTGTTGCCTCGTCCCTGGCTCGATCCGTGGGCGGGCGTCGGCTCGGCCCATTCCACGTGAAGCTGACAGTCGCCAAAGTCCTTCTTGGTGGTGATGTCCCGGCCGGCGGAAACGTAAACGCCGTTGTCGAACGTCCACGGCCCGCCGTCCCAGTTCTTCTCCAGATCGTCGGGACCGTTGCCCAATAGGACGATCGCATCCGAAGGCGGCTTGCTTGCCTGATCCGCCGTGGCAAACTGCCCCGGCGTGATCACGTCCGGCCGCGGACGCTTCATGTCATGAGCCTTCCACCTCTGCCCCGCCTCCTGCGCCGCCAGAACGAACATCGCGCCGGCTGCAATTCCAATACCCACCAGAAAAGACTTGCCGACCCTGCCTCTAAACCATCCCATGACTCGCTCCTTTCCGCCTCTGCGTCTGGACCCAACACCATTGCAACCAGATCTGCCACTCACATCGTTACTTCGTCGCTGCCGGCGAAGGGTTGAGCCTGCACGATTGCCAGGCAAGGAACCGCCACTGGCCGGCTTCCTCGCGCCACACGGCCAGAAATCCCAGCACCATTTCCGATCCCTTTGCGCCGCCGGTTGTGACATTGGCCCGCCCGGTCATCAGCGCGACGCCCGGGCCGGCAAGCTTGAAATTCCGTTCCTGGTATTCGTACTGGACGTATTTGAGCCGGCCGCTTGTCAGGCCCTGGATCAAGGATGCCTTGGTATCGACCGCGCCGGTCGAATGGGCGTAGCGAAGCTCGTCGGAAAGGACCGCAGACAACTTCGCCGGGTCCGCGGCGAGCGTCGCCGCGACGCGCATATCGTCCGCCGACTTCAGCGCCGTCACCGCGGCGTCATCGGCGGCACGCAAAGTGCCGGCCAAAAGTGCGATCAACAGCGACACGCTGAAGAAAATGGATTTCATGGGCGCCTTTCAGTTGGACCGTTCTTTCAGATGCGATGATTCTAAATGACTTTGCACGATTCCGCGCTGGTCCGGGGAAAGAGAAATCAACCACAGAGGACACAGAGTCCACGGAGAGGAGAAAGCGGTTGCTGAGCGATTTCTCTATTCCTATTTGGAATTTTTTCTTCGTGTCTCTCGTGTGTGCTCTGTGGCCTCTGTGGTTTGTCCTCTTGTCCCAGCGAGCGCCGGATCATGCACAGTCATTCAGCGTTCTGGCGTGGGAGTCGCGAGAGCGAAGGCTGTGGCTTTCCTGCGGGTTTCGGGCGCTTTATTTCTGGCGGAACACGATGCGGCCTTTGCTGAGGTCGTAGGGGGAGAGCTGCACTTTGACGCGGTCGCCGGGGAGGATGCGGATGAAGTGTTTGCGCATTTTGCCGGAGACGATGCCGAGGATTTCGTGGTCGGAGTTGTCCAGCCTCAGCTTGAACATCGCGTTGGGCAGGGCGGTGGTGACGGTCGCTTCGACTTCAATCGGCTCGCTCTTGGGCACAAAAACTCTCCGCTGAACACAAAAATCCACAACTCAGGACGCGGCATCATACGAGCCGGCCGGCGGAGGGACAAGTCATTGCGGATTGCTGAATGCTGATTGCGGATTGCAATGCGCAGCGGGGTCCGGATCGCTGGGGCTGCGTTTTAATCAGCAATCAGCATTCAGCAATCTGCAATCAGGCTGTCCACGTCTCCCGGCTCGTTCAGATTCGTCCACACCGATTGCGGCCAGGATGGGGGTGTGGGAAGAGTGTGAAAACTCGGGTCGCGAAGCAAGCCTTTGACCGACCGCTTTGCTGCTACCAGTGCGGATCGCACGGGCTCGATCGCTTCGGGGCGCAACGCCAGAGGGAACGGCTCGGGTTGCGGCTCGTCGTCAACGAGCCGCTCGAACATCGCACCCAGGGTCTGTGGCGAAGCGAGCAGAGCGTCGAGCAGATATCTCAGGTACGGCTGCCGAAGCACCGGCATATCGACGGTGATGACGGTGAGGAGCGGGGTGTGCAGGTTTTCCAGGGCGGTGAGGACGCCGCGGAGGGGGCCCAGGCCGGCTTGGGGATCGACCCACTCGCGGTCGAAGAGCGAGGCGCCGGGGGGATTTTCTTTGCCGGGGGCGGTGACCAGGCACGTTGGGCCGGGCCACGCCAGCCGCTGGTGGAGGTATTCGAGAATGGGTTTGTCGCCGATGCGGAGCAGCCCCTTGGGGCGGCCCATGCGGGCGCCCTCGCCGCCGGCCAGGACGGCCAGCGTGGCGTCGGAAGGGTCGCAGGTTGTCCGCATGGCAAACTGAGTTTACGCTGGGCCGTTCATGTCTCAACCGCAGCAGCTTGTGGCAACGGTCGCGATCGAAGAACCGCCCCAAACTCGGATCTCGTCCGACCAGTGGCGATCGGGAATCGCGGCCTGGCTCGGATGGACGTGCGACGGGTTGGACATGCAACTCTACCTGATGGTTGCGCAGCCTTTCGTAGCACTCCTGCTGACCGGCAGCGCGATCGTGTCGAATCCCGCAGTGATTCGGGAGGTCAATTACAAGAGCGCGATCATTCAGGCGGCGTTCCTTGCCGGATGGGCATTGGGAGGTGCACTGTTTGGACGTGTGGGCGACCTGCTCGGCCGCGCCCGCACGCTGAGCCTGACGATTTTCGTGTACGCCTGCTTCACCGGGCTCTCCTTTGTGGCGCAGACATGGTGGCAGTTGATGATATTCCGGTTCATCGCGGCCCTTGGCATCGGTGGCGAATGGGCGGTCGGGTCATCCCTGCTTGCCGAAACGTGGCCGAGTCGAATGCGGCCGTGGCTGGCGGCCGTCCTTCAGTCGGGTGTGAACATCGGCGTGATTGTCGCCTGCGGTGTCGTATTCGCGCTGGCGCCGTATTCCCCACGATGGGTGTTTGTCGTGGGCATCGTGCCCGCGTTGCTGGTCTTTTGGATCAGGCGTTTCGTTCCGGAGCCCGAAGAGTGGCAACGGGCGCGAAAGGAAGACAAGCGTGATCCGCCCAATGTCCGGCTCCTGTTCGTGGGCCACATACGCCGCACCACAGTACTGGCAATCATCGTCTGCGCGTTTTCCTTGACGCCGTGGTGGGCTTTCATGTTCTGGGCAATGCCGCAGGTACGAAACCTGCCTGAACTTGCCTCTTGGACGGCGGCGCAACAACAGCGGTTGGCGACGTTCACGCTCTTACTCCTGATGGTCTTCGCGATCGGAGGCAACTTCTTTGGTGGACTACTCGCCAAGCTTTGGGGGTTTCGATTTGCGATTCTCGGGATGCTCGTGGGGTTCTTTGCGGCGATGATTGGAACATTCATCCTTCCGCGGCACCACGTGTCGCTGCTGTGTTGGGTGGCGATCGTCGGGTTCTTTTCCGGAGTGTTCGGGCTGTTTACGATGTATTTGCCGCCGTTGTTTCCGACGCTGCTGCGGACGACCGGCGCCGGCTTCAGCTACAACATTGGGCGGCTTGCCGCTGCGGCGGGCGTCATCATTTTTGGCCTTCCCGCGCCGGGGAATGATTTTCGCCTCATGCTTTTCTACAACAGCTTCCTTCTGATCCCCGCGATGCTCGGCGCTTTGCTTCTACCGGAACACAAATCAGAGGGTCCTTTGGGGTGAGGCGATGGGCAAATCGCGCGGTGCGGACGCCATATACGAAGCGCTGGGGGCGCTGCGCGGGCAGGCGCCTTCGCCGCAGGTCAAGGCGCAGATCGCGGCGGCGCTGAAGCATAGATCAAACGTTATTGTGGCGCGGGCGGCGGAACTGGCGTCGCAGTTCAAGTTTTCCGACCTGTGCGGCGAACTGGTCGAGGCGTTTGCGCGGTTTTCCCGCGAGGCGGATTGTCCCGATGGCGCCTGCATCGCGCGAACGGCGCTGGCGCGGGCGGCGCTCCAGCTCAAATGCTCGGCGGAGGGGGTGTTTCTTTCCGGGATTCGCCAGCCGGGCGAGGCGGCGATGGACCTGCGGATTCTCTCGGCCATCGGGCTGGTGCAGGTGCGATACCCCGGCGTGATGGGGGAGCTGGTCGATCTGCTGACCGACAAGCTGCCGCCGGCCCGGGTCGGGGCCGTGCGGGCGCTGGGCGCGACGGGCCGCGAAGACGCGGCGGCGGTCCTTCGTTTGAAAGTCCACATGGGCGATATCGATCCGGAGGTGATCGGCGAATGTTTTGCTGCCATACTCCAGGTCGACGCCGGCGGATCGATGCCGTTTGTCGAGCGGTATCTCCAGGATGACGGCGATTCGATCCGCGACGGGGCGGCGCTGGCGATTGGCGCGTCGCGGCATCCGTCGGCGGTTGCAATTCTGCGAAGGCATTTCCCGCCGGACAGTGATCGGGGCTTCCGGTCGACGCTGCTGCTGGCGATTGCCACGTGCCGGACGAGCGAAGCGATGGATTTTCTGATCAGTCTCGTCGGAGACAAGCCGCCGGACGTTGGCGCGGAGGCGATTGCGGCGCTGGCGCTGTATCGGCACGACAGCGCATTACGAAAGCGCGTCGAGCTGGCTGTTCAGAACTCCGGTTCCGACAAGCTGATGCGCGAATTCGCCGGCCGCTTTGGCGCAAATCCTTAAAAACGCAGGGCAGCCAGCCACAACTCCGCCCATCCAAGGTAATCCATTTGACGTAGCGCTGCCGATATCTATACTTACCTCATGCAATCATTGCAAAGTGCAAGTAATTTTGCGGGCGTGGGGGACTGCGCCCGCGAGGTGCTGGACGTGGTGCCCGCGGTGCTGCGTCCCTTGCGGCGGCAGATGCGCAGCCACCGGGCCGGGCTGTCGATCCCGCAGTTCCGCTCGCTTGCCTTCGTTGATCGCTACGACGGGGCGTCGCTGTCGATGGTCGCCGAGCACCTGGACCTCTCGCTGCCGACCGTCTCGCGAATGATTAACGGCCTGGTGCAACGCGGGTACTTGCAGCGCAAAAGCAGTGAAGACGACCGACGTCATGTCTCGCTTTCGCTGCGAGCCAAGGGGCAGGCGATCATGCGCGAAGCCCGCCACGCCACCCAGCAGTACCTGGCGGAGAGGTTCGAGAACCTCTCGGACGAGCAGCGGCAGGCGCTGGTGGCGGCGATGCAGGCGCTGCGCGAAGTCTTCCAGCAGGACATGCCACGGCCAGCTGCCGAAGCTGAAGAGCTGGCCGAAGCACGATAAGTCTCCTCAGGGCGTCATTCGGACTGAACTGATATGTGGATTGTCAGACTTGCCCTCCGTCGGCCCTATACCTTTCCGGTGATGGCGATTTTCATCGTCATCCTCGCCGGGTACATGATCTTCAAGGTGATGCCGACGGACATCTTTCCGGAGGTGGACATTCCGGTGATCGCGGTGAATTTCCGTTATGACGGGATGCCGCCGCAGGAGATCGCCGACCGCATCACCACCGTCTTCGAGCGGACGGCGACGACCGCCGTCAGTGACATCGAGCACACCGAGAGCCTTTCGCTCCAGGGCGAGGCGATCGTGAAGGTTTTCTTCCAGCCGGGCGCGAAGATCGACCTGGCGATGTCGCAGGTGACGGCGGCCTCGCAGGCCATGCTCCGCACCATGCCGCCCGGCATGACGCCGCCCTTCATTCTCGTCTACAGCGCCTCGGACGTGCCGATCGTACAGCTCTCACTTTCCAGCGACACGCTTTCCGAGCAGGAATTATTTGACGACGGCGCCAACTTTCTCCGCGGCGGGCTGGTAACGGTTCCCGGGGCGGAAATCCCCTGGCCGTACGGCGGCAAGCAGCGGACGATCATGGTCGACCTCCAGCCCGACAAGCTGTACGCCTGGGGGCTGGCCCCGCAGGACATCAGCAACGCCGTGGCGGCGCAGAACCTGATCATTCCCGCCGGCCTGGCCAAGATCGGGCCGCAGGAATACCCGGTGCGGATCAACAGCAGCCCGGAGGCGGTGGCGGCGCTTAACGATCTGCCGGTCAAGACGGTGAACGGCACGACGGTTTACCTGCGCGACGTGGCGCATGTCCGGGACGGTTTCGTTCCGCAGCACAGCATGGTCCACGTGGATGGGAAGCGCGGGGCGCTGCTCAGCGTGTACAAATCGGGAAAGGCTTCGACGCTGGACGTGGTGAAGCAGATTCGCGAGCACCTGCCGGCAGTGCTGGCGACGCTGCCCAAGGAATTCAAAGTCACGCCGATCTTCGATCAGTCGCTGTTCGTGCGGGCATCGGTGGTGGGCGTGGTGATGGAGGCGTCCATCGCCGCCATGCTCACGGCGCTGATGATCCTGCTGTTCCTGGGAAGCCTCCGCAGCACGATCATCGTCTGCATTTCGATCCCGCTGTCGGTGGCGGTGTCGATCATCATCCTGGGGTTCCTGGGCGAAACGCTGAACGTCATGACGCTGGGCGGGATGGCGCTGGCAGTCGGGATTCTGGTCGACGACGCGACGGTGGAGATCGAGAACATTCACCGCAACCTGCACCAGGGCAAGCGGCTGGTGCAGGCGATCCTCGACGGCGCCCAGCAGATCGCGGTGCCGGCGTTTGTTTCGACACTGTGCATCTGCATCGTGTTTGTGCCGGTCGTGTTTCTCACCGGCGCTGCCCGGTCGCTGTTCACGCCGCTGGCGATGGCGGTGGTGTTCGCCATGCTCACCTCCTACCTGCTGAGCCGGACGCTCATTCCGACGATGGTGCACCACATGCTCGCCGGTGAGGTGAAGCTGTTCGGCGGGCGGGACGAGGACGAGGACCATCCGCACGGGAAGAACCTGTTCATCCGCGCCCTGGAAGCGATCGAGCATCCGATCTGGAAGCTGCATCAGGGGTTCAATCGGCAGTTCGAGAGGCTGCGACGCGTGTACGGCGGGTTGCTCGCCATGGCGCTGGCGCAC
The DNA here is from genome assembly GCA_035483795.1 of Tepidisphaeraceae bacterium. Classification (GTDB taxonomy): domain Bacteria; phylum Planctomycetota; class Phycisphaerae; order Tepidisphaerales; family Tepidisphaeraceae; genus DASXMX01. The sequence goes on from DATHPP010000500.1 coordinate 12,891, forward strand.
CGGGTGTTTGTGGTGACGGCGTTCGCGGTGTTTGTCATCGCCTCGTGCGGGTTGTACCCGTTGATCGGCCGCGATTTCTTCCCGACGGTGGATGCCGGTCTGATCCGGCTGCACGTTCGCGGCCGGCCGGGCACACGCATCGAGCAGAGCGAGCGGAACTTCGGGCGAGTTGAGGACCTGATCCGCCGGGACATTCCTGCTTCGGAGATCGAAAGCGTTTCCGACAACATCGGCGTGCCCTACAGCAGCATCAACATGGCGCTGAGCGATGGTTCGCTGATGTCGTCGGCGGACGGGGAAATCCTGGTCTCGCTCAAAGAGCACCATCTACCGACGGCACAATACGTCCAGAAGCTGCGGGCCGATCTGAAGAAGCAATTTCCGGAGCTGGTGACGTTCTTCCAACCCGCGGACATCGTCACCCAGGTGCTGAATTTCGGTCTGCCGGCGCCGATCGACGTGCAGATCGACGGGCCGAATCAGAACACCAGGACGAACCTGAAGATCGCCAACGCCATGCTGCGGGAGATGGAAAAGATCCCCGGGATCGGCGACGTGCGGATGATGCAGGTGCCCAACGTCCCGGACCTGTACGTGCAGGTGGACCGGACGATGGCCAGCCAGCTCGGGCTGGCGCAGCAGGACGTGGCCAGCAGCCTGCTGATTTCCCTTTCTTCCACGGCGGTGGCCCAACCCATGTATTGGATCAACCCGGTGAATGGCAACCAGTACAACCTGGCAGTCCAGACGCCGGACTACCGGATCGACTCGCTGGAATCGCTCCAGAACACGCCGGTGCAGGCGCCGGGCCGGAGCACGCCGCAGCTACTGTCGAACGTGGCGCAGATCAGCCGGACGCACCAGGCGGCCAACGTCACGCACTACGACGTGATGCCGGTGTTCGATATCAACGCCGATCATCTGCCCGGCGCGGACCTGGGCTCGGTCGAGGAGCACGTGCGGCAGGTGGTGGAGCAGTTCCGCCCGCAGCTTCCGCGCGGCAGCTCGGTCCGTATCCGCGGGCAGGCCGAGAGCATGGACTCCTCGTTTCGCAACATGGCCCTGGGCCTCATCGCGGCGGTGATCCTGGTGTATCTGCTGATGGTGGTGAATTTTCAGTCGTGGCTCGACCCGCTGATCATCCTGATGGCTTTGCCCGGCGCGCTGGCGGGGATTTTGTGGATGCTCTTCGTGACGCAGACGACGATCAGCGTTCCGGCGCTGATGGGGGCGATCATGAGCATCGGGGTGGCGACGGCCAATAGTATTCTGATGATCACGTTTGCCAACGACCGCCGCCGCGACGGGCGCAATGCCCATGACGCCGCCCTCGAGGCGGGGATGACGCGGCTTCGGCCGGTCATCATGACGGCGCTGGCGATGATCATCGGAATGCTGCCGATGTCATTGGGGGTGGGCGAGGGCGGCGAGCAAAACGCGCCGCTGGCCCGCGCGGTGATCGGCGGGCTGACCCTGGCCACCTTCGCCACGCTCTTCTTTGTTCCGCTGGTTTACAGCGCGTTGCGGCATCAGCCGCCCCACAAGCCGGTCGAGAAGGAGTTGCAGTAAACATGGAGACGATGACCAAACCCCCGCGCACCCCCCGACGTGACGAGCCGATCGAAATTATTTCGGCGCTGGAAGGTCACGAGGAGATTCCCACGGTGCAGTCGTTGCCGCGGCCCAGGCGCGCCGTTCTTCTGCTGATCGGCGTGGCGCTGCTGATCGTGCTCGGCGTGGCGTTTGCGGCGGGAATCGGTCCGCGGCTGCATCGCACCGCCCAGTTCAATGCCGAGGCCGAGGCCATCGCCAACGAGATTCCCGCCGTGGCGGTCGATTTTCCCACGCGGACCCAGGCATCGACCCGGATCGCCCTGCCCGGCAGCATGCAGGCACTCCAGGAAACCGCCATCTTCGCCCGGACCACCGGGTATCTGAAAAAGTGGTACGACGATTACGGGGCCCATGTGAAGGCGGGCGATCTCCTGGCGGAAATCGACGCGCCGGATGTGGACGAGCAGCTGAGCCAGTCGCGGGCGACGCTGGAATCCGATCAGGCGAACCTTGCCAAATCGGACCTGGACCTGACCTACAACGACGTCACCGCCAAGCGCTACGACTCGTTGATGAAGTCCAACAGCGCCACGCCCCAGGAATTGGACATGTATCACGCCAACCTCGCCAAGGCGCGGACGGCGGTGTCGATGGCGCGGGCGAACGTCGCGGCCGACGCCGCCAACGTCAAGCGGCTGGAAGACCTTCAATCCTTCGAGAAGATCACTGCTCCGTTTTCCGGGACGATCACCGCCCGCAATTACGACGTCGGCGCTCTGATCACCGCCAACGGCACATCCGGAATTCAGCCGATGTTCCGCATCGCCCAGACCGACGTGCTGCGCGTCTGGGTGAACGTCCCGCAGGCATTTTCGACGCTGGTGCGGCCCGGGCTGACCGCCGAGCTCAAGGTTCGCGAGTATCCGGGAAAGACGTTTGCCGCAAAGGTGGCCCATACCGCCGGCGCGCTGGACACCGCGACCCGCACCCTGCTGACCGAAGTGCAGGTCCCCAATCCGGATGGGAAGCTGCTGGCGGGGATGTATTGCGAAGTGTCGTTCGACGTGACCGACCCTTCGCCGCCGCTGATTATTCCCGTGGGCGCGCTGATCACCCAGGGGCAGGGCAATCAGGTGGCCGTGGTCGACGCCGACGGCGTCGCCCGCTACAAGACGGTTCAACTGGGCCGCGACAGCGGCACCACCGTCGAGGTGGTTGCCGGCCTCGATAGACACGACCGCGTCGTCACCAATCCGGGCGAGCGGCTCAGCGACGGGGTGAAAGTCCGCATCATCAACGAGCCGACCGCGAAGAATTGACTGCCACGGACCCGCTAACGCGTCTCAGCGAGTTTCCTCAGGCGTTCGGTCACGTTCAGCATGGCCCGGCCCTGATGGTAGCCTTCGGTCCAGACGTCGCTTTTGGCCCGGCGGGCCTGGGGGTTGCCGTCGGCGTGGACGGTTGGGTACCAGCCGCCGTGCTCGGAATCGATCTGGTGCTTGGAGACGAAATCCCACTGCCTGACGAATGCGTCCCAATATTTCGGCGTTTGGCTGCCGTACCGCTCGTGCATGAGCAGCAGGGCGTTGAGGCCCTCGGCTTCGACCCACCAGATTTTCTCGGTCTTCAGGTCCTTGCCGTCGACGGTGCCGGAGTCGTAGAACCCGCCCCGTTCGTGGTCGAAGCCAACCTCCAGGGGATGGTCGACCAGGTTTCGCGCGGCCCGCAAGACCGCGTGATCGTCACCGATCCCCAACGCGGCGGCGGCTTCGGTCAGCAAATACCCGGTCTCGATATCGTGGCCGTATGACTCGGGGCTCGGCACCGGCGTCCAGTCAGGCCGGAAGAACATGTGCTGATAGCCCGGCTCGGCGTAGACTTTCGTCAGAATAATCTCAAAGACTTCCTTTAACCGTTTGTCCACCATCGGATCGGGCCATACCTCGTGAAGCGTGGTGAGCGCTTCCAGCAGGTGAATGTGGGTGTTCATCGACTTCTGCCCGTAGGGCGTGCCGATGGCGTCGCGGCCTTCGGCGGTGAGGTTGGGGAGGCCGTCGACGGTGAGGGCTTCGTAATAGCCGCCGTGCTCGGCGTCGTGGGCGTGCTGTTCGAGCCAGGCGAAGGCCTTTTTGGCCAGCTCCAGCGCCGCCGGATCATGCGTGGCCTGAAAGCTCGCGGCGGCGGAGTAGATGCCGAAGCCGTTGCCGTAGGCGTGCTTTTCCGGGCCGTGATCGCCCGTTGGCTTCCCGGAGTCGTCGACGGCCCAGAAGAACCCGCCATGGATTGGGTCCCACATTTTTCCCGCCAGCGCCTGGACGCCGTGCCGGGTGATCGCGCGGTAGCGCTCGGCGTCTTTGGGATAGCGCAACGCCGCCGCAGCCGACAGCCACGTCAGCCGCGACTGATACACGATGCTCTTCACGCCCGCCCGGCCCGGGGACCAGTCGTAACGGAAGTTCTCCAGGAACCCGCCGTGTTTGTCGTCGATGGCCGCGGGGAACCACTTGTTGAGATCGTCGCGAAAAAGACTCGCCTCGACCTGGTCGGCGAGGCGACGGTAGGTCTCAGGGGTTGGGGCTTCAGAGGCAAAGGAAGTGGTCGACAGCGCCAAGAGCAGCACTGGCATTGCAAAGGATCTCATTGTGCTATCTTAATGTGGTCGAAGAATCTACAAAATATTCGGCCCGCTGTCCGCGCGTTGCGTCGTCATCGACATATAATAAGTTTCTTTAAGACGGTGAGGTGAGATGGCCAGCACTGTTCGAGCATCCCGTAAAGCGAAGCTTGCCCGGAAGCCAAGCTCGTCGAAAATCGCCTCATCCCGAACGGGTGGCGCCAAGCGTTCTGGCTCCCGCAAGTCAACTCGATCGAAAGGGGTGGTGAACGAGCCAGTTCCACAACGGGCACTGATCTACGCGGCAAAGGACGCCACACCACCCGCCATTTCCGATGAGGTTCCCGAAGAGATGCCGTTTCCTGCTCGAGGACGATAGCAACCGAACCGTGGATGGCTGACTCACGACCCGAATACCGTCACGGTCGGATCATCGGCGCGTATCTGCGCACCAAAACACGCGGCAAGCAATTACATCCGGCGGTCATCCTCACCCCGGATAATGAGATCGTTCAACCTGAGCGGTTCGACCCCCGCAAAGGCGGCGACAACGTCGTGGTGGTGATTGGGATCAGCACGAAATACAAGCTGTATTCCGAGTCATTTGTAAAGTTGCCATTCCACTCTGCCGGGCATCCCGCTACGAAGTTGACAAAGGACTCGGCGGCAATCATCGGCTGGTACGATATCATCGAGATTGATGACGACCGTCGATTCTGGGCGGGTGACGTTCCGCCGGAGGTGCTTGCGGAGATCAACACACGTGTGAGAAAGGATATCGCGCAGCGGATCGGACGGGATTTCAGCACGATCTCTGAGATTTTGCCCCTGTTATTCGAGTCATGAGGCGCCGCCCTAACTCGCCTTCAGCGCGCGGATTGCCTGTAGCAGCGGCAATCTTGACGGGCAGACGTAGGTGCAGATGCCGCACTCGATGCAGGACTGGAGGCCGCAGCGGTCGCCGAGGCCCAGGTCCTGCTGCTGAGCGGCTTCGAGGAGGCCGGCGGGATGAAGGTGTGCGGGGCATGCGTCGACGCACCAGCCGCACCGCACGCACGCTGACGCCGGGGGTGGAATGGCGGCCTCGGACGCGACCAGCGTCAACTCCCCGCCGGCGATAATCGCGTCTCGGGTCACCCGTTTCTCGCGCAGGACGTGACCGATTCGGAGGTCGCATTCGCTGTGGGGAATTGAGAGGGCATCGAGCAAATCGGAGAGTCGCGTGCCGATCGGAACGTTGAGGGTGTGCCGGCGGGCGTGACGCCATTCGAACAGCCCAAACGGCACATCGAGCAGGGGCTCGGCGTGGATGAAATACCGTCCGATGGCGACAGCGGCCGGCGCGTCGACCAGCAGCACGCCGACCTGCGTCGGCAGCAGGCCCGGACGCAGCCGCCGGCCCAGCACCCGTCGAATCAGCAGCGACGGGTTGGCCGTCGGGTATTCACTGCGGAGCGGATAGAGCCGTGCCGACGTGACGGCGCCGGCGGCCTTCATCGCGACGACAATGTCGGCGGGGGAATCCTCGGGCAGAGCGATGATCCCGCGGACCGCCCCGGCAATTTTCGCCAGCGCCATCACGCCCGCCGCCAGATCGATCGCATGGGTCTTGCACAGCGATTGCTGAACCGGCAGCACGGGATCGAGATCGAGCGCGCCGCCGAGGACCGCATCGACGGGATTCCGGGACGACTGGGCCAGTTGCCCGGTCAGGTCGGGGCTGGTCCAGCGATCAGCCGCGATGCCGGCGGAAAGGAGCTTCGCTACGTACGTTTCGGGCGAACCATGGGCCAGGCCGTCAAGCATCTGCCGCGCCTGCTGGGGCGAAGTCGCCGGCCCGATCGCCGGAGCCTCGGCGGGCTCGGTTTCGATCTCGATCGTCTCTACTTCCGATCCCCCAAGGAGCATCTGGCGCGAGGCTCCCACGATGCGGCCGTTTGCCGGCGAGGGGACCTGTTCGCCGGCGGCGCCCAGCGCTTCGCCGCGAGCCACCCGCGACCCCGGCGGCTTGGGACCAACCGGGCAGGGGACCCAGAGTCGCGCCGGCAGCGGCAGTGATGGAAACTCGCTCATGAAATGAATGGCGCGCTATGCACCGGCCAGAGGAATGCCGTGTTGCCGGCACACGTCCTTGAGCGCGTCCGCCGCGACTTTGAACAGCTTCGGCCCGGTGAACCCGCTGAACTGGCCGGCGACGCTAAGGTGCGGCTCGAGCGTCAGAAAGCCGCGATATCCGCTGGCGTAGGCGTCCTTGAGGATCGGGGCGATGTCCCCGTCGCCCTGACCCGCCGGCACGATTCTCTTGTCGCTCAGGACCGCATCCTTTACGTGAATGTGCACGCTGTAGGGTTTGAGCAAGGACCAGTTGTTGATCGGCCGTTCTCCCGCGATCACGAAATTCGCGAAGTCAAAGGCGCTGCGCAGCCTGGGCGAGTTGATCGACTCCATGAGGTCGACACATTCACGGCCTTTTTCGCCGTAAATCTCCGCCTCGTTCTCGTGAACGAGCACGACGTCGTGGTTGCGGACGTAATCCGCCTTGGCCGCCATGCGCCTCATCACCTCATCCCGGTGCGGCTTCATGTCCGCGCCTTTTTCGGGAGGGTAGTAGCTGAAGATGCGGATGAACGGCGCCTCGAAGAACTCCGCGATTTCGACGGCGCGTTTGAACTTCTCGAAATGCGCCGGCCAGGGATCGGTGATCTTCACCTTTCCGATCGGCGAGCCGATGCTGATCACGCCCATCTTCTTGTCGGCGAGCTTGCGTCGGATTTCCTCCAGCAGCGGACGCGGGAAATCCATCACGTTCAGATGGTTCACGCCGCGCAGCTCGAAATGCGTGACGCCGTTCTGGCGGCAGGTGCGAATCTGCTCGTCCAGGTCCGGCGAAATCTCATCGGCGAATGCGGATAGCCTGAGCATATTGGGTATGGTGAAAGTCCGGGCGGCCGGCGTCAAGTTAAGGCGTCTCGGGCTCGGCCAAAAGTACCGTTAGCTCCCCCATCAGTACGGGCAGTTTCTTTTCCACAATGTCCCACACGACTGCGTCCGTGATCGCGTCGTATCCGTGGATAGCTCAAGCCGCATAAAGCACCGTGCGTGAGGCGGCGATACCGCGCAGGAAGTAGGGATTTTTGATTGCGGGAGTCTCCAGCAGATCCACGTGACGCTCGAACAATTGTTCGAGTTCCTCCATCAGCCCGAAATAGCGATCCGATGCGCCGTGATAGTCGGTCGACTCAAATTCCACCAGAAAATCCAGATCGCTGCGCGAGGAATCGAAGCGGCCGTCAGCGGCGGAGCCAAAAAGCTCGAGGCGACGGACCCCAAAGCGCCGGCACAACTCCGACAGTGCCGCTTCATGTCTGACGAGCAACTCGATCACCACACCGATCATAGCGAATTCTCGCTCGGCTTTCACAATGAGAGCCGCATCAGCGACTTACCCGGCTGACATAGAACGGCAAAACCGCGTTCACGCTGGAGAAGAACAGCAAGGCGGTAAGGAGGTTGAACGCCAGGGTCGCCAGAATTGCCGGCGGCGCGAGCCAGCCCCGCGGCTTGAGGCGTATGGTCGCGACCGCCGCCAATCCCTGGATGAGGAAGAACGCCATTTGCGTTCCCAGAATCCGCCCGGCGGGGACGTCGAAGACGTACTCGTGCACGATTCCGGAGAATGCGAAGGTGGCCAGCGTTGCCAGGACCAGGCGCCGGCGGCCGCCGGCCGGTTTGAAGATGTATTCGTGGAGAAACTGCCCGGCGGGGCGGTTGTACCAGCGCCAGAACTCGGCGGGTGTGCCGGCAAGGAAGAACGGGCCGCCGAAATCGGTTGACACAAACCCTGCGATCCGAAACGCCGCAGCCAGGCCATCGCCAAGAAACTGGATGATCAGAAAAAGACTCACGACCTTCACGCAGTGTTCCAGCGCGAACGGGTGCGATTTCCAGTGAACCTCGAAGACGCGGATCGTCAGAAGAATCGCCGCGGCTCCGCAGCCGGCGCCAAAGATGAACTGTCGCATGTCCGCCAGAAATGGCCGCCGCGGCTCGGCCATCACGCGGCGGAGCACCAGCGCGAACGGGTTGCAAAGACATCCACAGAACTCCCAGATGCTCAGCCGGATTCCTGCGTTGGTGGCGTGGTGGAGGTCGTAGACCTTCACGCCCAGCGTCACCGAGAGTAATGAGCCGATCAGCCTCAGAAACCGCGGACGGGGGGCGATCAGAATAGGTGAAATCGAAATCAGAATGCAAAGCCCAAACGTGACGATCGCACGCGGCCGGCGCGGCAGCCGCTGTGCCGGATAGGCTGCGATCCCGCAGACGATCGCCAGCGGCAGCGGCCAGAGCCAACGAGCCCAAAGAACCATCCTTAACAGACGGATCGCCCGTCGATCGCTTTCAGTGCGGTCGGTGCTCCATCAAAGCTCTGTCAGCCAGTGTCGCTGCCGTCGTGGCCAGCCCGCAGGCCAGCACCAGCCATACGCGGTTTGGACTTTTGGGCTGCCGTGCGTATTGAAGCTCCATTCGCATTCCCGCATCAGGTGCGAAACCTGAACGCTTATCGGCCACGCACGATTGCCGGTTTACACCGAGTTGTTGCGGCCAAGTTGATGCAAAACCGCTCGAAAATCCTTGGGAAGTTCCGCGGTCAGCGAGATCACTTCGCCATCTCGAACAGAAAACCGGAGGCGCTGGGCGTGGAGCGTCAATCGGTCAATGAGCGGCCGTTCTCCAGCGCCGGCGGGGCGGTAGCCGCGTTTGAAAGAGCTCAGGAGGATGCCGCCGCCGGCGTTGGGGTGGTAGAGCGGATCGACCGCCAGCGGCAATCCGATATGGCTGAGGTGGACACGGATCTGGTGGGTCTTTCCGGTTTTGGGGAAGAGGCGGAGCAGGGTGTAATGGCGGAAAAGTTCCTCCACTTTCCAGTCGGTTCGCGCCGGGCGGCCGCCGTGCTTGACGACCGCCATTCGTTTCGGATTTGAGGGATGCGGGGCGAGCGGTGCGTCGATGTGACCTTCCGATTCTGCCGGTCTTCCTGAAACCAGTGCCAGATATTGCTTCTCGACGAGATTGTTCTGGAACTGGTGCGAGACGTGCTGCTGGGCCGGCAGGTTTTTGGCGAACAGCAGGATTCCGCTGGTGTCTTTATCGAGGCGGTGCACGACCCGCAGCCGCGGGTCGTCGGTTCCGGATGCGGGAATTCCCAGCTGATCGGCCAGCCGCTCCAGGACGCTGTCGGTTTCGCCGCGGCCGGGGATCGTCGCCAGGCCGGCGGGCTTGCTGATCGCCACGTAGTCCTCGGTCTCCCACAGCACAACCAGATCAGATCGCGCAGCCACACCGTGATTCTACCCCGGCCGCTGGCGCGGGCGCCATTTGCCGGTTGACCCTATTTTCGGGCAGTTCTACTATGACGGGCGGCAACTCGTGGCACCGCCGCCCTCGGCTGTGTTTTGTTGCGCAGCACGTTTTGACGGTTCGACCGAAGATCCACGAGCTTCGGCCTTCGGCCGAACACGACACGACTGTCTTCGACCCTGAGGCTCGACTCAAGTGGACTTGCCGAAGTCAGACCCGAAGAGAGCTCGTCGAGGTCAGCCGCGGGCGGCTGTGCCACAACCAGCAAGGAGTGCATGTGCGGCTGCTGATTGCCATCCCGGTTCATAACGAACGCAAATACGTCAGGCCGGTCCTCCAAAAGGTTCGCCAGTTTCATGACGGCGACATCCTGGTGGTCGACGATGGCAGCACCGATGGGACTTCCGAGATTCTTGGCTCGATCCCCGATATCCACTGCATCCGTCACGCCACCAACCTCGGTTACGGCCAGAGCCTGATCGACGCCTTTGCCTTTGCCGATCGGCAGGGCTTCGACTGGGTCATCACCATGGATTGCGACGAGCAGCACGAGCCGGCGATGATTCCCGAGTTCGTCCGCTGCATCGAATCCGGTCGGTGGGACCTGATCAGCGGCTCGCGCTATCTTCAGCAGCGCAACGACAACGACCTTCCGCCGACCGATCGCCGCCGGATCAACGGCGAGATTACCCGGCTGGTCAACCAGTGCCTCGACCTGAACCTCACCGACACGTTTTGCGGCTACAAGGCCCACCGCGTCCGGGCGATGCGGCGCGTGCAACTGAACGAGGCCGGGTACGCTTTCCCGATGCAGCTGTGGCCCCAGGTGGCGGCGGCGGGATTACGCATCGCTGAGCTTCCCGTCCGCCTCATCTACAACGACCCGACGCGCCACTTTGGCGGGCAGCTCGATGACGCCGATCATCGCCTCCGGCACTACCTCGACGTCTTCCACCGGGAAATGGAGCGCGCCTTTCCCCAAGCCTCGGGCGCAATCGAAGACGCCTGCTATTGTTGTGCGAAATAGCGATGGACGCCCCTCCCGTGCGCTATGACCGCTGGAAGGCCCCGTCGGAAGACGGAAAGGTGCTCCTGTGGCCGGCGCCGGGCGAACTGCTCGCCCAGACGCTGGACAACCAGCGGCGGCTTTCTTCGCTCGATTTTCTGCGACTTCAGAACGTCCCGCTATCGCAAGTCCGAAAACAAATGCGCCAATGGCTGGGGCATGACGACCGCCAACCGCTGGTCGCGACCGGCCATCAGGCCGAGCTACATCATCCGGGCGTGTGGGTGAAGAACGCCCTGGTCGCCGCCACCGCCACGGCGCTGGGCGGAACGGCGTTTCATTTTGCGGTCGATACGGATGCCCCCAAGCATTTGCAGCTTCGCTGGCCCGAAGGCTCGATTCCGTTGACCGATGATCCGGCCGCTGCCCGGGCGCCGTGGAGCGGGCTGGTACGAACGCCTTCGCCGGCCCATCTGAAAGAGATCGAGCAAACATTCTCGCAGGCGGCTTCGAAATGGTCGTTTTGCCCTATAGTGCCGGATTTTCTGGCGTCGCTGCGCCGGCGCGGGTTGGCCTCCGACAGTCTTCCCGTCACGCTGACCGATGCCCTGCACGAGCTGGACTGGGAGCTGGGGCTGCGTTACGACGCGATGATCGTTTCGCCGCTCTGCTTGTCGGAGCCGTATTTGCTGTTCGTGCATCATCTGCTGGCCCGCGCCGATGAATTTGCCGTCCAATACAATGCCGCGCTGGCGCGGTTCCGTGCCCAGAACAAGATCAAGGATCCGGGACGGCCGATGCCTGATCTGCGCGTCGCGCAGGATTCTTGCGAGACGCCGTTCTGGTTCGACTCGCTGGCCGAAGGAACGCGCCTGCGCGCTTCGGTTGTCCGCGGCGGCGGAAAATGGGCGATGCGCGCGGGCGGGGGTGAGGGATTTAGCTTCGATCCAACCAGCGACGGATGGGACGCCGCCGGAAGTTTCCTGCTATGGCTGCGCAAGCACGGGTTGCGGCTTTCGCCGCGGGCGCTGACGCTTACCTGCGTGTTGCGTCTGCTCGTGGCGGATCAATTCGTGCACGGCATCGGCGGGGGGCAGTACGATCAGGTGCTCGACGATTTGATTTCGCGGTATTTCGGCATTGAGCCGCCGCGGTTTTCCGTGACGACGGCGACGCTCTACTTTCCCGATGCGGTCGGCCAGCCCCGGGTCTGTTTGCCCTGCCTCGTTCAGGAGGCGCACCGCAAGCGGCACGGGGCGCTGGGCGAGGAGAAGATGCGACTGGTCGAACAGATCGCGGCGTCGCCGCGCCGCTCGGCCGAGCGTTCATCGCTTTTCCATGATATGCACGCGAAGCTTTCGGCGGCGACGGCTTTGCCCCAGATCAAGGCGTGGGAGCAGCGCATCCGCCAGGCCGAGCAGGAGTCGCAGGAGCAGCGGATGCTGTTTGATCGCGAGTTGTTCTACGCCATCCAGCCGCACGAGCGGCTTGTCGCGCTGATCGATCGCTACCGCGCCGGTTTCCGGTAAAATGCTAAAACGGATGTGCGGGATGATGCGTTGACTGTGACACGGCTTTTAAGCCGTGCCGATGATGAGTCGGAGGGAATAACCTGGAAATCTGAAGTTGTTTTCCTTCTTTGCGCCGCCTGCACGGGTTGAAAACCCGTGTCACGTTGAACCGTCTCTATGAAACTCGCTTTCTCAACTAACGCCTACACGAAACAGCACTCGCTGATCGAAGCGCTCCAGTGCATCAAGCAGGCCGGTTACGCCGGCGCCGAAATCCTGGCCGACGTTCCGCACGCCTACCCGGTGCAGATGGACGAAACGCTGACGGCCAAGGTGCAACAGACGCTCGAGCGGCTTGGCCTGGCGGTGAGCAACATCAACTGCAACTGTTCGTTTGGCTACTGGAAGGACGCGCCGCCCGAGCCGTACTTTGAGCCCAGCCTGATCAGCCCCAACGCGCGGCACCGGGCCGACCGGATCGCGATGATCCAGCGGTCGCTCCAGTTCGCCCGCGACGTCGGAGCGCGGAACATCAGCATCACCAGCGGGAGGATGCTGCCCGGGATGCCGCCCGACAAGGCCGCCCGGCAGTTTGCCGAGTCGATCAAGCCGCTGCTGGATCACGCCGACCGGCTCGGCGTCGACGTGGGCATCGAGTGCGAGCCCGGGTTATTTCTCGAGTACGTCGCCGAGCTGCGCGACTGGATCAACCGCCTGAACCACGGCCGCCTCGGCGCCAATCTCGACATCGGCCACAGCCAGGTGATCGGCGAAACCATCCCCTACGAAATCGAAATGCTCCGCGGCCGCATCTGGAACATGCACGTCGAAGACATCCCCGGCCGCAAGCACTACCACCTGATCCCCGGCGAAGGCACCCTCGACTGGCACAGCTTCAAATTGGCCCTCGACCGCGTCGGATACGACCGCTTCCTCACCGTCGAGCTGTACACCCACACCGAAAACCCCCAGGAAGCCGCGGAAAAAAGCTTCCAGTTCCTCAGCGCCGTTTTCCAGAAATAGGGGATGGCGCTCACGTGCCGTCCGGTTGGCCTTCATTGCCGATTTGCGATTGCCGATTGCCGATTTGAAAAACCACCGCCGCCTTCATTCGGCATTCGGCAATCGGCATTCGGCAATGCCTCGTCAAATCCGTTCGGCATGCGCAGAAAATGAGCGCACGATAGATCGCCAATCGCCGCATTTCCCTGCGGACGCAAAAGAGGTTGACCGCGGATCACGCGGATCACGCGGATCGGACTCAGGCCGCCTTTGCCGCCGAGGCCAAATCCCGGAACGCAACCGTACACATGCCCCGCATCGCCTGCGGCCTGGCGCGCGGACGCTGGGACGCAATCGAGCCGATCATCGAACGGACGCTCTGCAAGAA
>DATHPP010000501.1:0-4619 GCA_035483795.1 Tepidisphaeraceae bacterium
GCCGGCTACACCGACGTCATGATCGGCATCGGCGGGCTGCTCGGCTTCAAGCTGCCGGAAAATTTCAATCGCCCGTTTCTCGCTCGCAACGTCCTCGATTTTTGGGACCGCTGGCACATCAGCGTGACCCACTGGATCCGCGACTACATCTTCATGACGAGCTACAAATCGGCGGCTACGCACTTCCCCCGCGCCGCCCGGTACTGGAGTTACTTCCTGCTGTTCGTGGCCCTGTTTCTCGCCGGCGTCTGGCACGGCACGACGAGCGGATTTGTGATTTTTGGCGCCCTCAACGGGCTGGGGGCCGCGGCCGTCCGGGCTTACGGTGATCTCCTGCGAGGCCAGCTTGGCGGTGCTGGGCTCAAGGTCTACTTGCAGAATCGCACGATCCGCTGGATCGCCGTGCTCGCAACGCTGCACTACGTCTGCTTCTGCATGCTGTTCTTCGCCCTGACGCCGCACGAGGTGCAGGTGCTGCTCGCCTCGGCGTGGCACGAACTGGTCGCGCTACCGGTAACGCTGGGCACCTCGACCTGGCGTGCGCTCGACGCGGTCCCGTTCGTCGTGGCGGGGCTTGCGCTGGTCGCACTCTGGAAGGCCGAGACGATCGGGGCGGCGCTCGCACGGCTGGCGGCCGGCATCAGCGCCCGACCGGCACTCCTCTACTCCATTCTGTGCACGCAGACGGCGATCGTCGTGCTTGTGCTCTACTTCGACTGGGCCTTTCAGCAGGAACCGCCGCCCGTGCTCTACATGTCGTTTTGACGACCGCGACCGGGCACGGACTCTCAGCTCACGTCTTCGGCAGCTTCAGCGTCTCGAGATACTTGTTGATGATCTCGGCGCGAATTTTGTAGCCGGCGGCGTTCGGGTGTAGGCGGTCCTTGATGTGCAAATCGGACCGCGGCTGCCCGTCCGGGCCGAGGAGCGCATCCCAGATGTTGATATACGCGAGCCGATCGCCCGACTCGATGTAACGCTTAATCAAGCCGTTCGTCTCTTTCTGTTTTTCGGCCTGCGCCCACCGCGCGGGCGTCGGATTGATCGAAACAAAAGCGATCGGCGTCTCGGGCATCGCCGCGTGCACTTTCTCGACGAACGCGCGAAAGTCGTCATAAACCTGTCGCGGCGTCTTTCCCGCCGCGATGTCGTTGCCGCCGGCATGCAGGATGATTGCGCTCGGCCGGTAGGGAATGACGATCCGATCCGCGTAATACGTGCTGTCGGCAATCTGCGAACCGCCGAAACCGCGATTGATCACGTTGTATTGCGGAAAATCCTTCGCCAGCGACTTCCAGAAGCGAACGCTCGAGGAGCCGATGAACAGCACGGCCCCCTGCGGCGGCGGCGATTCTTTGTCGGCCGCCTCGAACGCGCGGATGTCCTTCTCCCACCGCTTGCTCGAAGGAGCATCGGCCGCCGGCAAAGACCGAACGACAAGGAGCGAAACAGCCGCCAAGAGCACCGCACACACAGAACGCCGCATCATGTTGAAATCCCATCCCGTCAATTCAATGAGGTCAATGAGGAATTTTGCGACCGAGATACACGTGCCGCGACAGCCTTCGCTCGGCACACAACCGATGAACGGTGCTCAGAAACCGCTGCAGTCCGGCAAAAGTCTCCGCACCCTCCAGGTGAGCCAGTTCGACTGCCCTCCGGGCGCGACCGTCGTGCCAGCGGCCGGAGACTGCCGCTTCTTGTTCGGTGGCGTCGTCGGTCGGCTCCAGTGTGAAGCCGGCGGCACGCAACAGTTGCTCGTTCACGCCGGGCGGACAGAATTCGAAGTGCCCGGTCGAGCTGCGGACCGCCAGCTCGTCTTTGGAGACGAGTCCCGTGACGACCACCGGATCGGTCACCAGTACGCGGCCGTCCGGGCGCAGGACTCGATGCCACTCTTCGAAGACGCGGCCCCGATCGCGGAGGTGACAGAGGACGTCCAGGCAGACAATCGCGTCGAATTGGCCTGCGTCGAACGGCAG
The DNA here is from genome assembly GCA_035483795.1 of Tepidisphaeraceae bacterium. Classification (GTDB taxonomy): domain Bacteria; phylum Planctomycetota; class Phycisphaerae; order Tepidisphaerales; family Tepidisphaeraceae; genus DASXMX01. The sequence goes on from DATHPP010000501.1 coordinate 1,983, forward strand.
GCGTTCGCAGACGTCGGCCTGCAAAAATGTCAGTTGCTGCTGGCGATCCGCCGCCCGCGCCTGGCTTTCGGCCTCGCGGATTCCCGGCTCGCTAACATCAACGCCCGTCACGTGGCAGCCTGTTTCCCGCGCGAGAAACAGAGCCGGGCCGCCCGAGCCGCAGCCGACGTCCAACACGTGCGCGCCCGCTCGCAACTCGAGCCGCGCGAAAAACCGGCGATATTCGTCCGCCGTGACCCAACTGCTCTGACCAAAATCTTCGCCATACGTCTCTTGGCGAACTTCGGCAACGGCCCGCGCTGCGAAGTTGCCATAAGCTGTGCCGTAGAGATCGACGGACGAAGGCATCGCCTGCTCCCCTTCTCGCCTCGATCGTAGCCTTCGCGCAGGCGACTGTCATCGGCTGGGCGTGCCGCAAGGCCGAAGCAGACGCTGGGTTCGCAACGACGTCCGCGGGGCACGGCATCGTGATCCGAATCAAAGCTCAGCCGGCGAAAACATCGTAAAACGCGAAAAGTCAGGTGCACCCGGCCGGGCCGCGCGCTTGCGCCCGGACCGGGTGACCTGAACCCCTCGTTCAGGAAGACGCGTCCGCCGACAGTCCGTTGGCCGCGCCATTCGGCTTGACCGCCAGCGCATCGCCGCTGCCGTTTCGCCAACGTGGCCACATTTTGCGTGGCAACCAACTCGCCTTTTGCGCACTGATCAAGAGGGCGACGAGGAGCGCGCCGAAGCTCCAGGCGAAGGCAATCATTGCGTCGCGGCCGATGAGGTTGGCGGCTTTGTGAAAGCCACTGACGGCACCCGCGTAGGCCGCCACTCCCAGCATTCCGCCGAACCCGTACAAGTACCAAAGATTCCGCCAGGCTCGGGCGACAACCAAGCAGACAATGGCCAGAACGATGAGGTAGAGCGCGCGGACCCAAACGGGCATCGCCGCGGCCGGCTCACTCGCCATCGCCACCAGTGTCGAGACCGGAAACATCGCCGCACCGACCACCCGCAACGTCAGTGCGAGAGGATCGTGAAACGCGAATCCGATCGTCGCCCACGCGGCCCAGAGCAGGTCGGCACAGATCAACGTCCGCAGCTCGGCGAACGGTGTGCGCGGAAGAAAGTACCAGAGACCGGCCGTCACGAGGAAGCTGGCTGCCGCGCACGCTCGCGACGAACGAACTCGGATCCCGTGCGCCAACAGCAGTGTGCCGATCGCCAGCAGAGGCCATGGTTGGGGCGCCGTCAATGTCTCCAGGTCAACCGTCTGGCGGCCGACGAGGGTCAGGAGGGCTACAGAGGCGAGTCCGCACTGCCCAGCCGTTGGAACGCCGCGGAGCCAGGCCCAGACGTAGAAGGCGACCAGTCCCCAGATCGTCAGCCAGAGCGGCGAGCCGATCTTGTGCACCACGGCTTGCTGAAACGCGCGGGAAATGGGCTCATCAATCCAGGGCAACGCGAGCGCCAAAAGGATTGCCGTGGCGTTGACGACTCGTTGGGCCAAGCGCCGGTTGGCCGTCACCAGGGCGATCTCCAGCAGCAAGATGGCGATCGCGAAGCCGAGCGGCACCAGGAAATAAGTTCCCCAAATAGTGTCGAACACGATGGCGCGGCCCGATGGCAGCTTGCGCCAAATGTCGCCATCGAGCCCGAATGTCATCGTCAGCGCGTAGGACCGCAAGCTCACGGCCGCCGCGATCACGCCGAAAGCCGCCCCGGGGAACCAGGGCCACGGCCACGGCGTGCCGTTGGCGGCCACAGAGCCCGCGCCGCCCCGCACGGCCGGCAGCAGACTCAAGAATAGGGCGGCCGCAGCGACGGGGAACAACAGCAGCAGCCAATCGAGCCAAAGCTCAAACTGCGGATGCAACCCGGGCGAATAAAGCCAGGGCGCGCCAAAGAAGAGTGCCAGCATCAGGTGGTATGCGACGCGATAGCGCCACCCCAAGCGCGCGCCGACCCCCCAGAGGACGCCCTCCGAAACCGTCGCCGCGAAGAGAAATCCGCAGGCCAAGAGCGCGGTCGCGGTCGACGACGTCTCGGCCTTCACGAACAAGTCGTCGGCACTGATCGACACGGCTAAGAACAGCGCCAACAGCATCAGGAGGATCGAGCGGGCGTCCTCCCACACTTTGCCCCACCGCACGATCCAGACGCCGATCACCGCCAGCACCAGGGTGTAACCGGCGAGCGCCCCGGTCATCAGCCAGCAATTGCCCGCCTCGATTCCCAGCCGTTCGTACGCGGCCCGGATTGCGTAGAGCATCAGCACCGCGCTGATCGCGTAAAACGGATTGTGGGTGTACAGATACTTGACGATTGAAGGGCGTACCGCAGGCGCAGCCATTCTCCACCTCCTCGTCGAAATGCAGGAAAGAACCGGGTAAAAGAAATGAGAAAAAAAGAATCGCAATCGCAAAGACGCGATGCGCAATCGACGAGCGGATGTGGGATTGGGTATCTGGGGAAGTGACCGGATTCACGCGAGCGCGCTCCGATGGGATGTGCCTTCCTCTACCAGAAATGACGCCGGGCCGGCGGTCCTTTCGTCTGCAATTCCGGAGGGCCGAGGGGGTTTTGGCGGGACACGGGGGTTTCGATGCGGCGGATCTGCTACTCGGTCGCCATGAGCCTGGACGGATA
>DATHPP010000502.1:0-18826 GCA_035483795.1 Tepidisphaeraceae bacterium
ACGCAGATTTCGGCGCGATGCGCATCGATTCAACCAGCACCTCGATCACCTTCAGCTTCATCACGCGCACGGGGCAGGTGATCGACACCTACACCATCAACAACGGCGTGACGAACACGCCGCAGGTTTACATCCCATTGGGAACTACATGGAAGTACCTCGACGACGGCAGCAACCAGGGAACGGCATGGACCGCGCCGTCGTTCAACGACAGCTCCTGGTCATCCGGCCCCGCCGAACTGGGCTTCGGCGATGGAGGTGAGGCCACGACGATCAACAGCGGAAATATCACGACGTATTTCCGGGCGCGCTTCAACGTCTCCGACCCGACCACCGTCCAGGGGCTCAGCCTGAGTCTGATCGAGGACCAGGGATCGGTCATCTACCTGAACGGGACCGAGGTCTACCGCAACGACATGCCGTCGGGAGCGATTTCCTATACCACGCTCGCTTCCACCGACATCAACCCTGGAAACGACAACTACTGGCTGGCAGGCACCGTCAATACAGCGCCGCTCGTCAGTGGAACCAATGTAATCGCGGTCGAGCTCCATTTGCCATCGGCCAACGCCGGGGACCTGAGCTTCGATCTTCAACTCAGCGCGACGCTCGGCCAGGCGACTGTGCCGGCGGTTCCCGCAAACTTCCAGGCAATGGCGGCCTCGAATCATGTCACGCTGAATTGGACAGCCAGCGGCGGTGCAACCAGCTACAAAATCTATCGCGGAACCACTCCGGGCGGAGAAGGCTCGACGCCTTACGCCACGAACGTCACGACCAACTCATTCACCGACACCTCCGTCACCACGGGCTCGACCTATTACTATCAGGTCACCGCCGTCAATGCGCAGGGTGAAAGCAGCAGGAGCACGGAGGTCGTCGCGGCCATACAGCCGCCGCCTGTCCCGACCAATCTCCAGGCCGCCAGCGGTATCGCCCAGATCGCCCTGAGCTGGACCGCCAGCACCGGCGCCTCGAGCTACAACATTTATCGCGGAACTTCATCGGGTGGCCAGGGCGCTTCCCCTTACGCCACCAACATCAGCACCAATAGTTTCATCGATGCCGGATTGACGCCGGGGTCAACCTTCTACTACAAGGTGACCGCCGTCAATTCGATCGGCGAGAGCAGCAAGAGCGGGGAAGCCTTTGCTACGGTTGTCTCGACACCCGCCCACGTGGTGGTCGTGATCGAGTCGCACTTCGGCAGCGGCATGATCGGCAGCTCCAATGCGCCGTATCTCAATTCGCTGGCGAACCAGGGCGCGCTTTTCAACAACGCCAGCGGGATCACCTACCCCGGTCAGCCGAATTATCTGGGCCTCTTCTCCGGGTCGACACAGGGCGTCACCAGTGACACGGTTCCCTCGTCGCAGTTTACCGGAGCAAACCTGGGTTCTGAGCTGATCGCGGCGGGCTTCACCTTTGGCGGATTTGCCGAGGGGCTGCCGGCAGTTGGATCGCTGGTTGCGACGGCCGGATCCACCGACTCGGCGGGAAATGCCGTCTACCAGCGCTATCACAATCCATGGTCGGACTTCTCCAACGTCCCCGCCGCGGACAACGTGCCTTTCTCGGCATTCCCCAGCAATTTTGCCTCGCTCCCTGCGGTGTCGCTGGTGGTGCCGAACATGCTCGACGACATGCACGACGGCACCGTCTCGCAGGCCGACACCTGGCTCCAGACCAATCTCGGCGCCTATGCCACGTGGGCGACGACCCACAACAGCCTGCTGGTCGTCACCTGGGATGACAACGTCAGCGGTTCCAATCCCAACCAGATCGACACAGTCATCTACGGACAACAAGTGCAGGCCGGCGTCTACAACGACGCGATCAATCATTACAGTCTGCTTCGCACGATCGAAGATCTGTACGGGCTACCGCGCCTGGGATCCGCTGCCACCGCGACGACGATCCAGGACGCATGGCATTCCGTGCCGCTGGTGCTGCCGCCGCCGGCCCCGACCTCGCTTCAGGCCACAAGCGGCGGATCGCAGCAGATCAGCCTTACCTGGACCACCAGTTCCGGCGCCACCGGCTACGACGTGTACCGCGGCACCACCGCCGGCGGAGAAGGCGCTACGCCGATCGCCGTGAACGTCCCGTCCCCTACCTTCACCGACAGCGGCCTGACGCCGGGCGTTACTTACTTCTATCAGGTCACCGCGCTCAATGGCTCCGGACAAAGCGGGAGCAGCAATGAAGCCAGCGCCGCAACCGCCCGGGCGACGCCGGTATTCGGCGGCCTTTCTGCATCGCAAACCATTACGTATGGCGCAGCCACAATCACGTTGTCGGGCACGCTGACAGCCGCCGCACTGATCCCAACCGGCAGCGTAATGATTACCATCAACGGATCATCAACCAGCGCCGCGATCAACGCTTCGACCGGCGCGTTTTCCGCCAGTTTCGATACGCACGCGATTCCCGCCTCGAGCACCGCCTACACGATCACCTACAGCTACGCCGCCAACGCCAGCTACAACGCCGCCAGTGACTCCAGCACGACTTTGACGGTGAACAAGCGGTCGTTGCACGTCACCGCGACCGGCGTCAGCAGGATTTACGACGGCACGACCGCCGCGACCGTCACCCTCAGCGACGACCACATTAATGGCGACGCCATCACCACCGCTTACACGGTCGCGGCGTTCACCACGAAGAATGTCGGCACCGCCGTCACGATCAGCGTCTCCGGCATCACCCTCTCGGGCGCCGCGGCAGGCGACTACACGCTCGCAACCACCAGCGCGACGACCGCCGCAAACATCACATCGCGGACTTTGCACGTCACCGCGACGGGTCAGAACAGAATTTATGACGGCACCACCACGGACAGCGTCACCTTCGCCGACGACCGCGTCTCCGGTGACAATCTGAGCGTCGCCGCGGCGTCAATCGCGTTTGCCGACAAGAACGTCGGCGCCGCCAAGACCATCACGATCAGCGGCATCTCCCTCAGCGGAACGGACGCGCCGAACTACACATTCAACACGTCGACCACCACTACCGCGAACATCACGCGGCGGGCGCTGACCGTCAGCGCCACTGGGCAAAACAAGACCTACGACGGCACAACGACGGCAACGGTGACACTGAGTGACAACCGCGTGACAGGTGACAGTCTCACGACGGCATACACCACAGCGACGTTCGCCGACAAAAATGTCGGCGCCGCCAAGACGGTTTCCGTCAGCGGCATCTCTCTCAGTGGAACGGACGCGCCGAATTACACGTTCAACACCTCGACCAGCACTACCGCGAACATCACGCCGCGAGCTTTGACTGTCACTGCAATCGGCGTGAACAAGATTTATGATGGCACAACCGCCGCGAGCGTAACGCTCGGCGACAATCGCGTCGCGGGCGACAGTCTTACGCCCGCATACACCACCGCGACGTTTACCGACAAGAACGTTGGGAATGGCAAGACGATCACCGTCACCGGAATCAGTCTGAGCGGCGCCGACGCGGGCAACTACACGTCGAACTCGAGTACGTCGACGACTGCGAACATCACGCCGCGAGTTTTGACCGTTACCGCGACCGGGCAGGACAAAATCTACGACGGCACCGCCGCTGCGACCGTGATGTTGGCTGACAATCGGGTCGCCGGCGACGCGCTCACGCTCGGATACGGCTCCGCGGCATTTGCCGACAAGAACGTCGGTGCGGGCAAATCGGTCAGTGTGTCAGGGATTACGGTTGGCGGCGCTGACGCTGGAAATTACACGTTCAATACGACCGCAACAACCAGTGCAAACATCACCGCCCGCGCTCTGATTGTCACTGCGACCGGAACGAACAAAGTTTACGACGGGACGACGACGGCGAGCGTTACGCTTGGTGACAACCGCGTTGCCGGCGACAGCCTCACGACGACCTATGCCGCCGCAACGTTTGCCGACAAGAACGTCGGAACCGGCAAGACGATCACCGTCAGCGGCATTACCCTCGGCGGCGCCGACTCCGGCAACTACACATTCAACACCACCGCCACCGCCAGCGCGAACATCATATCGCTCGGCTTGACCGTCACCGGCGCCGTCGCCAACAACAAGACCTATGACGGCACGATCGCGGCTACGCTCAGCTTTGGCTCGGCACAACTGGTGGGAATCGTTGGCAATGACGACGTGAGTCTCAATGTCGCCGGCGCGACCGGCGCGTTCGCGTCGGCTTCAGTCGGCGCCAACCTTCCGGTGACGATCTCCGGGCTGACGCTTGGCGGCACGCAGGCGGGCAATTACTCGCTCGTGCAGCCGTCCGCGGCCGCGAACATCACACCCCTGGCGCTGACCGTCAGCGGCGCGACCGCAGCCAATAAGCCCTACGACGGCGGCATCGCCGCCACCTTGAACCTGGGCGCGGCGCAACTGGTGGGCGTGATCGGTGGCGACAGCGTCGCGCTCAACACCGCCGGGGCGGTGGGCACGTTTAGCTCGGCAAGTGTCGGCAACGATATTGCCGTTAACGTCTCGGGCCTGACGCTCGGCGGCGCTCAGTCGGGCAACTACACGCTCATGCCGCCGACGATGACGGCCAACATCACGCCGTTGGCGTTGACCGTGAGCGGGATCACCGCCAGCGATAAACCGTACGACGGCACCACCGCCGCGACCCTCAATCTCTCCGGGGCGAGTGTGGCCGGCGCGATCAGTGGCGACGTCGTTACATTGAACACCGCCGGCGCCGTTGGCGCCTTCGCGTCGGCAAACGTAGCGAGCAGCATCGCGATCGGCATCTCAGGCCTCTCGATCGGCGGTCCCGCGGCGGGCAACTACACCCTCACGCTGCCTTCCGTAACCGCCAACATCACTCCCGAACTGACCGTTTCCGGCACGGCCGCCGCCGACGCCATCACCCTCGTGCAGGACCCCGATCACCTCCATGTCGACTGGTTCCTGAACGGCTCGACTGCCTTCGGCCAACTCGCGGCCAACGACCCGGCAGGACTGACGATCAACGGCAACGGCGGCAACGATGCCATCATCCTTGACTACGCCAATGGCAATCCGCTCCCCGCCACCGTCCATCTCAACGGCACGTTCACCCTCAACAATCTTCAGGGCACCAACCCTCTTGCCGGTATCACGCTCGATATCGGCAGGAGCACCGTCTTCATCGCTTATGGCGCCGTCGATCCGCTGGCGATGGTTCAAAGCGACCTTCAGAACGGCTACAACAATGGCGCCTGGAACGGCACGCCCACCGCCTCCACGGGTGTAATCACTTCCCTGGCCGCGCAGAGCAATCCGAATCACAACACCGCAATCGGCTATGCGGATGCGAATGACGGCACCGGTGTCGACACGACCCCGAATTCCGTCGAGCTGTCTTACACGCTCCTCGGTGACGCGAACCTCGACGGGACGGTGAACAGCGCCGACCTTCAGGTGCTCCTGGCCGGGCTCAATCTTCCCGGCGCGTGGGACGACGGGGATTTCAACTACGACGGCGTTGTCAACAGCGCCGATCTTCAGGCGCTGCTCAGTAACCTGAACACAAGCCTGGGCAATCAAGCGTCGCCCGGCGCGCAAACTGCGTCCGGCGCGACCGTCTCGGCTTCGAGCAAACCCGCTTTGGTTGCTTCCAATAGTTCAACTGGCAGTGTCAAAACAGCCGCCAGTCCACCGCCCCTCGCGCCGCCCATCGCAACTCAAACGGTTCGAACGTCTCCGACGCATCATGTCAAGCATCATGGCAAACCGCATCAGACTCGCGACAAGCGGCGTCGATCTTGAAACGGCTCGCGCCTCTGGAACCACAGGACTTGCAGTATCCATCGCACCGCGCCAAGAATAGCCCGTGCGGCTCACCATCCGGCTCCCTTTTCTCCTGGCCGTTTTTGCCTGCTGCGGCGCGTTGGCGCAGACCCCGGCGACGACGCGTCCGGTTGCCATAGCCGAATCGGTCCGGTCCCGCGTGCGCGAGCTGTCGCGCCGGGCGCTCGGATTGATCGACCGGCGCGACCTCCCCGGGGCGGAGCGCGTGCTGCGGGAGGCGCTCGATCTGGCGCCGGAGAATTCCACGTGTCGTTTTAATCTTGCCTGCGTTCACGCGGCGATGCATCAGCCACACGGCGCCCTCGACGACTTAGAGCGCGCGACAGATGCCGGCTTCACGGACTTCTCCCGCATCCGGAACGAGCCGGTTTTCAGCGAAGTTCGAGAGCTGCCGGATTATCAGCGGCTGGTCGCCCGCCGCGACCAGATCGTTCACCGCGCCGCCGAGCGAATCACAACCGAATGGAAACAAACGCTCGGCAAAGAATATCAATTCGACGTCGACGAGCACCGCAAAATGGTTCTTGCCGTACGGCCCGGCGCGGGTGATGTGCAGACACTGGCCCAATCGCTGCGCGTGCAGGCCGCCAGCCTGGCGGAATTGCTGTTCTCGCACACGTCCGATGAGTTCATCCGCATCGTGATCGCGACGCCGGCGGATTTCGCGAAGCTGGAGCATCGCCCGGGGGTGCAGGGCCGCTACGACGACGCCAGCCGGACCGTGCTGGTGAAGCAGCCGGGTGCTGAGTTGAGGCACGAGTTCACCCACGCGCTTCACGCCGCCGATCAGCATGCGCTCGATCAGGAGCACCCGGTATGGCTGAGCGAAGGTCTTGCGACCCTGTACGAATACCCGCGCACGGAATCGCTCGACGGTGGGGAGGAGCACCGGCTCCTTCCCGCGGACACCTGGCGGCTGAGCCGGGTGCAGGCGGCGGCCAGCCGCCAGTCGCTCATCCCGCTTGCGACGCTCTTGGAGATGAAACGCGCCGCGTTCACCGCGCGGGCCGACCTTGCCTACGGCGAAGCCGGCAGCCTTCTGATGTACCTCTGCGAGCACCACCAGCTTGCCGATTTCTACCGCGCCTACACCGCCGGCTACGCGAAAGACCCCACCGGCCGAGAGGCGCTCCAGACGACAACCGGCATGAGCCTCGCTGATTTGCAGCAGGCGTGGGTGGATTGGCTACTTCCGCGGCCTGTTCCGCCGCGGAACGGGAACGAGTCGATCCGCTAATCCCAGATCACCCGCCAGCGCATGAAGTTGCCCGTGTACATCGTGCCATTCGCGCAGCCGGACGAAGGAAAGGAAGTTCTCCCGGCAAAGCTTCCGCAGCTTGTTCTCTGAGAGGTGCCGCGATTGCTCGCGGAACCAGCTCCACAGCTTGAGGTACGAAAGAAAATCGCTCCCAGGGTCGCGGAACTTTTCATGCGCCGCGTCAGCGGCCTCCTGCTGGTCCAGCGGGCGCTCGCGCGGGTCCTGATCGCTCAGGGCGGCGGCGATGATCAACACCTCGTCCATCACCCCCTCGTGCCGCGACGCCAGAACCATCCGGGCGATGCGCGGGTCGATCGGCAGCCGGGCCAGCAGCCGGCCGGTTTCGGTAATCTGGTTGTCTTCGTCGATCGCCGCCAGCTCGTGCAGTGTCTGATGGCCGTCGCGGACCATGCGATAGTCGGGCGGGTCGAGAAACGGAAAGTCCTCCACGTTCCCGAGGCCAAAAGCCTTCATCTGGAGAATCACGCTCGCCAGGTTGGTCCGCAGGATTTCCGGCTCGGTGAAGGCGGCGCGCGATCCGTAATCCTCCTGCGAATATAGCCGGATGCACACGCCGTCGCTGACCCGCCCGCAGCGGCCTTTCCGCTGGTCAGCCGAGGCCTTGGAGATTTTCTCGATCGGTAGCCGCTGGACCTTGGTTCGCGCGCTGTACCGGCTGACTCGGGCGTAGCCGGGGTCCACCACATATTTGATTCCGGGCACGGTCAGCGAAGTCTCCGCGACGTTCGTCGCCAGCACGATCCGCGGCCGCTGATGCGGGTGGAAAATCTTCTGCTGCTCATCAGCGCCCAGGCGTGCGTAAAGCGGCAACACCTCGATGCCTGGAGGATGGTGCTTCCGAATCACCTCGGCGGTATCTCGAATCTCCCGTTCGCCCGAGAGGAACACCAGCACATCCCCCGGCCCGTCGCGCCACAACTCGTCGATGGCATCGAGGATTCCCTGGAGCATCTGGCGGTCTCCTTCGTCCTCGTTGGCCGCCTCCAGGGATCGATATCTCACCTCGACCGGGTAAGTCCGCCCTGACACCTCAATCATCGGCGCGTCGCCGAAATGCCGGCTGAACCGCTGCGGGTCGATCGTCGCCGAGGTGATGATCAGCTTGAGGTCCGGCCGGCGGGGGAGCAGTTGCTTCAGATACCCCAGCAGGAAGTCAATGTTCAGGCTCCGCTCGTGGGCCTCGTCGATGATGATCGTGTCGTATTGATTGAGGAGCCGGTCTTGCTGCGTCTCGGCCAGCAGGATGCCGTCGGTCATCAGCTTCACATACGAATCGGGGCTGACGCGATCGGTGAACCGCACCTTGTAGCCCACCGCCCGGCCCAGGTCGCTCTGAAGTTCCTGCGCGATGCGCGCCGCGACCGACCGCGCCGCGATCCTCCGCGGCTGCGTGTGCCCGATCATTCCGGCAATGCCTCGCCCAAGCTCCAGGCAAATCTTGGGAAGCTGCGTCGTCTTCCCTGAGCCGGTTTCACCCGTCAATACAACGACCTGATTCTCGGCGATCGCTCGTGCGATCTCCTCTCGTCTTGCAACCACCGGCAGGTCGGCGGCGTAGGTGGGCGTGGGAACGTGCTGTTGCCTGCGGCAGAGGCGCTGGGCGGATCGCTCGATGTCAGCCGTGAGGTGTTCGAGCTGCGCGGATGAATGTCTGCCGTGTCCGAGCTGGCGCAAGCGAGCCCCCAGCCGGTGCCGGTCGACCAGCATCGTCCGCTCCACTTTTCGAGCGAGCTCATCCAGCAGGGAAGCAGTCTGTCCAACCTCCGGCGTCATGCCAAGAATTGTAGGGGAGAGAACCATGGATGGGGGCGGTCGGGAGGGCGAGGCTCCCGCCGAGCCGCATCTTTTCGTGCCGGAAGATCTCGGCTCGGCAGGAGCCTCGCCTGCCTCGCCCTCCCGTCATCGCGCCTGCCCCATATGAAGCGGTGCGGTGGTAGGGCGGGTTGCTGGCGGGTGAGCGACCATGTCCACGTCGATCGCCGCCGTGAAGTACCGCCAGCCGCGTTTGAGGAACAACTGGTCGCGCAGCATTTCATCCACGCTCGGCTTGAGTAAACCTTTGAAACGTTGCTGCTTGTTGATAACCACCGCGACCGGCTTGGAGAAGTCGATCATCTGATCGTTGACGTAAAACCGCAGCGTATTGACGTTGTCGATTGTCGCTTCGATCTGGTTGTCGTGTACCAGCGCGTGAACGGTACAGCTGTTTTCGTAAACCGTCATGTGCCCGCTGCTGCGGGGGAAGAACATCTGGAGTTCCTTGCCGGTGTCGAGCTGCTGATACATCTGCACCCAATCAATCCGATTGAACTGCACATCCGGCAGGCTGGTCTGGTCCCAGACCTCCTTCGGATAGAGCGGCCGGACTTTCGCCCGCATTTTCTGATAATCGCGCCCGACCACCTCATCGGATGGGGCGTGCCCCAGGTTCTTCGTCTCGTCAAAATCGACGTGAATGTCCAGATGCCGCAATTGCTCGACGAGCTGCGTCGCGAAGCTGACTTTGATGACTTTGTCCGAATCATCGTGCCAGATGACTGGCAGGACATTCCACAGGTTCGCCAGACGCGGCTTCTGCCATTGTTCGTTTGCGGCGCCCGCCAGCGGGTTGATCGCGGCAAAGTAGGTCGGGAAATGCAGCGCCACGTTCCAGACCCCCAGCGCCCCGGTCGAATGGCCAACCATGTAAACGCGTGCCGGGTCGATGTTCAGGCGGTTGGCCGTGTCCAGAATCGGCTGAAGCACGCGGTTGATCCCGGTATAGCTGGGTCCCCACAGTTCGTTCAGGTCCAGCAGCGGCATCAGGACGACCGCATCCGGGTGCTTCGCCAGGTCGTCGTTGATCCAGGCGGTGTACAACTGGACGACGCGAGCGGCGTCGGGCGGGGGTTCGGACAGGAACACCGTCGCCGCCGGCAGCTTCACCACCAGCGGCCAGGGCCGCGTGCGATCGTAGGCTTTGGGAAGGCCCACGAAGTATTGAATTCCATACGCACCGAGCTTCTCGTTGACGTAGAAAACCCCCCCGCCGGCGAGGGTCGGCCAGTTGGCGCGAATCCGGCACAAGCGGCCCAGGACGTTGGGATCGATTCCCGTCGCCTGTAGTCCTGCGACGGTTGCCTTGCGGCCGGCGGCCGTCCGCATCTGGAAATATTTCTCGAGCAACTGATGCACCTGCTCGAGCTTGGGCGCCAGACTCGGGTCATACGCCTTCCCCAGCTCCGTGCGATACATCCCCTGCAACGTCGCCGGCGGAATACTTTCGCCCGCGGGAAAGTTATTGATCCCCGGCTCAAAAATCGGCACCGCCACCTGCGGCCGCTGGGCCGCCGCAGATCCCGCCATTGAAATCCAGAGTACCGTCGCCAAGACCGGGGACGAGACGGCTCTCCCGTGACACGGCTTTTCAAGCCGTGCCGAGAGACGATCTGACTCGTGAAACCCGGCTTGATGAATCATCCGCCGCATTGCACCGCCAGCACGGGTTGGAAACCCGTGTCACAGGGAGGCCATGGCACGTTGCCGTTGACGCCCCAATTAGCTTTCCTGGATCGTCACCGCCTTGATCGTATCTCCCTGCTGGATGGAGTTGACTACATTTTGCCCGCTTTTGACCTGGCCGAAGACGGTGTGCTTGCCGTCCAGCCAATCGGTCACGACGTGGGTGACGAAGAACTGGCTGCCGTTGGTGTTCGGTCCGGCGTTGGCCATGGAAAGCGAGCCGACGCGATGCTTGTGCGGGTTGTTGCGGGTTTCGTCCTCGAAGCGGTAGCCCGGCCCGCCGCGGCCCGTGCCCTCGGGATCGCCGCCCTGGATCATGAAATTCTCGATTACCCGGTGAAACTTGGTGCCGTCGTAGAAATGGTCGCGGGCGAGGAAAACGAAGTTATTCACCGTCTTGGGCGCGTCCTTGGTGAACAAGTCGCAGACGATCGTGCCCTTGGAGGTTTCGATCGTGGCCGTGTAGTTTTTGGCGCTGTCGATCGTCATCTGCGGCGGGCTGGAATACTGCTTGGCCATGGAAGCTCCGGTTGAGGATTAAAGCGGTCGCGTCGGCGCCGCATCGAGTTCAGAAGCGTTGACCAATCGGGCGCGGAAGTCAACATTCCATGTCGTGGGAATTGCCCCCTAGGCGCTTCTGGCCGGCATTGCCCGCCCTACAGACATGCCGTAGCATCTGGCCCCGCCAATGAGCACCACCTACACAGTCATGCCCGGAGAGGTCCACGACCGGCTGGTCGCGGCGGCATTTGGCAAACGCGGCTACACTGCCGACGAAGCCGCCGCCGCGGCGCGGTTCAGCAACATGGCCTCGCTTCACGGCATCCGAACCCACAACGCCATCAAGGCCCTGCACCTCGATCAGCACCTGGGTTCCGGTGGGGGAGGTTGTAAGCCCGGTGCGTCCATCGAGAAGCTTCCATCCAAATACAAAGCGGTCCAACGCTGGAATGCCAACCGCAAGCTGGGCATGGCGGTTGCTTTTGAAGCGATGGACGACTGCATGAAAATGGCCGACGAGTACGGCTGCGGGACCGTCGCCGTCGACAACGCGTTTCATTACCTGTGGGGCGGCGGGTACGTCATCGATGCCGCCGACAAGGGCTACATCGCCTACACCAACTGCACCGCCGCACTGGCCGAAGTGGTTCCGTTCGGCGGCAAGTATCCGACGCTCGGCACCAATCCGCATTCCTGGGGATTTCCGACTCGCGACGCGGTCGGGTTCAACATCTGCGTCGACTGGGCGACCAGCACGGTGGCGATGGGCCGCGTGCAGCAGTTCGTGCGGGAAGGGCGGATGCTTCCGCCGGGCAGCGGGGTCGACAAGGACGGCAAAGAAACTTGCGATCCCAATAAAGTGTACGCGCTGCTTCCCTTCGGCCAGCACAAGGGGTATGGGCTGGCGCTCATCGACGAGCTGTATTCCGCGTTCATCGGCGGATCGATCCCCACCCTGCGCAGTCGCTGGAAGCTGGGGCCGGAAGACGAAAAACGAACACCGACGTTCTTCTTCCAATGCATCCGCGCCGATGCCCTGGACTGCGGCGACTTCGCCCAGGGCCGGAACCAGGCGCAAAACGTCGCCGCGGTTTTGGCCGACATCCGCGGCCACGGCAACGGGGGCGCGCTCCTGCCCGGCCAGCTCGAAGCCGAGGCCGCCGCCCTCAGCCGCAAGCACGGCGGCCTGCTCTTCACCGCCGCGGAAATGCAGGCGTTCTCTGAAATCGCCAAGGAAGCGGATGTCGCTTTCGATCCAAAGTCGCTCAAGACGGTGGAAATGTGAACGAGGCGGCTCTGGGGGTGCAGGCTGGAAAGCCCGCACCACAAATGATGCAGAACGTCGATCGGCAATTGTGGTGCAGGCTTTCCAGCCTGCACCTTCAAGCATTTGCCGGTTGACGATCAATACAGCGCAGTGAGTAGGATGGAATTCGTCGATCCTCGCAAGACGCCGTTCGTTCCCGTGAGGTGGCGCGGCGAGCTTCCGCATCTTTACAAGCCCGGGTGTTGTTATTTTGCGACATTTCGCCTGGCCGACGCTATATTGTACCGCCCCCGAGGCAGATCGCGCGCAGAGCCGGACGCGTTCGAGGACCCGGCGGAACTGCTTCGGGACTATGATCCGCCGATCACGCTCGGCTCATGTGCTCTATCAATGCCCCAAGTGGCGGAGCTCACTCAGCGCGCGATTCTTCATTTTAATACGGCGCGATATGAGCTGGTGTCGTGGTGCGTTATGCCGAACCACGTACATGTTGTCTTCGCTCCACTGGTGGGAAACCGCGTCGACGAGATCCTTCACTCGTGGAAGGGATATACGGCACGCGAGGCGAATCGACTGTTGGATAGGAGCGGGCCATTCTGGGAACGAGAATCGTTCGACCACTTGATCCGCACCGCCGAGGCCGTGGAGCGGTTCTCGGAGTACGTGGAACAGAATCCTGTGAAGGCCGGGCTGTGTGCGGATGCCGCGGACTGGCCGTACAGCAGCGCCGGCACAGGTTTTCAGTCGCCGCTCGGCCAACGGTGAACGCCGGTGCAGGCTGGAAAGCCTGCACCACAAGCGCTGGCGACTTCGGTGACTGCGGTCTTCACTAAGGTGCGGGTTTTTCAACTTGCAGATTTAAGAAGGTGGTCACAGGCGGACAGTCTGAATCGGGAGTGATTGTGGTGCAGGCTTTCCAGCCTGCACCTCCTCAAACTGATAAGGGAGAGGTGCCGGCTGGAAAGCCTGCACCACAAAGCCATGCCTTACTCGGGCCTCGATATTTCTGAAAAAGTATGCTTGGTCACCGGCGGCACCAGCGGGATCGGGCGGGCGATGGCGATGGGGTTCGCGGCGGCGGGGGCGCGGGTCGCCGCCGGGTCCAGCAGCGCCGAGAAAGTCGCCGGCATTCAAAAAGAATTGGGACCTGAGCATCTGGCGGTTCGAATCGACGTGGCCGACGAGCAGAGCGTTAAAACCGCGGTCGCGCAGACGGTCGCGAGATTCGGCCGGCTCGACGCGGTCGTGAACGCCGCCGGCATCATCAAACGCCAACCGTCCCTGGAAATGCCACCGGCGGAGTTCGAGCGGATCCTCCGTGTCAACCTCACCGGCAGCTTCATCGTCGCCCAGGCCGCCGGGCGGGTGATGAAGGAGCGAACGCCCGATGCCAGAGGCCAGCGCGGCGCGATCGTCCTCATCGCCTCGCTCAACTCCTACATTTCGCTTACCGAAGTCCTGGCGTACGCGTGCAGCAAATCCGGCGTCCTGGGCCTGGTCCGGGGTTTGGCCAACGAATGGGCCCAGCACGGCATTCGCGTGAACGGCATCGCGCCGGGCGTGTTTCCGACGGAATTGAACCGCCCATTGATTGAGGGGACGCCCCGGGGGGCCTGGCTCAAGCAACACACGCCCTTGGGGAGATTTGGCGATGCCGACGAACTCGTCGGAGCGGCGATCTACCTGATTTCCCCGTCGGCAAGTTACACGTCGGGCGAGACGATCATCGTCGATGGCGGCTTTCTCTCAAAAGGCGTTTGATTCCTCCCGCGTCCTGGAGTGGGATCGCGCGGCGTCGCTCAGCCGATCCAACAGCGACCCGGCCATTTCCCGCGACCGCTCCGGAGGCATCAGCGCCGCCCGGCAGGTGAGCGCGACGGTCAGCCGCGAACCCAGCGTCGTCGTCGAAAAGACCAGTGGCACCATCGGTCCGGTCGGGGAAATTCGCCAGTACTCCAGGATCGGATCCGGATGATATTGAACGGCCCAGGTGTCGTTCATGTTGACGTTCGAGAGCCCGCCGGACGTCGGCATTTCCTTGCGATAGAAGTGGTAGAGGTTCTTGTCGGGGACGAACCGATCGAGTGCCATGGCGGCGGCCATCCACAGCATGCTCGCCTGTGGAAGGCCGCTTTGCTTGTGGACGCAGTTTTGCGCCGCCACACATTTAAGGAGCCGCGGCCAGTCCTTCAGCACCTGCGGCCGGCAAATCACCTGCGTGAAGCCCAGAAACAGGCCGAACGTGTCGTTCAAATCGTCGGCGGCATGCCGGCGCAGATCGACGATCGAGCCGACGGCGATGTCGGGCCGGTTCCGCCGCGCCTGTGTCGGCACGTACGCGTCGCATGCTTCCGCCACCCCCGCCAGCAGCACATCGTGTACTTTGCACCTTTCGGCTTTGGCCAGCGAGCGCAAGGCGTCGATCAGCCCGTCAGCCGTCCGATGCAGGGTGACGCGAACCGGATAGTCGCGCAGCCCGTTGCACTTCACCTTGCGGACGCGACGGTAGCGCATGTGCGCGCGGAAATTCGATAACACGGTATCGTCGAGCCGCCAATTCGCGCGGCTTCCGAACAGATGCCAGTAGCCCTTGCGGGAGTGACGGACCGGCGCCTGCCGCGCCATCGCGGGGTCGAACAGTCGCCCGAACCATTCCCGCAGAACCGACCGGATCGACACGCTGTCGGCAACCCAGTGCTGATAGACGACCCCAAAATAAAATGAGTCATCCTGCTGCAACAGGAATGGCCGGAACGGCGGCTCGTCCGCGTGATCGAACGGCCGGTTCAGCTCGCGCGTCAGATGGTCTTCCAGCGATGTCCCCAACGGAAGCACGGCCAGCGGATATCGCACGAATTCACCATTGAGCGCTTCATGGCGGAATCGCTGGTCATCGACGATGTGGACCCGCCCCAAGCCCAGCGTTCGCAGCGCATCGGCCCAGGCGCCAGCCGCATCAGAGGGGCTCAGGCGGCGGCCGATCCGCATCACCTGGCCGGCGTTATAAGGATGAACCGCCTCCCAGCGGCGAGTTAGCCTCTGGAATAGATTGAGTCCGTTCTCGGTCATAATCATTCAGCCTGATCAATATGCGGCATGGCCGCGATGCTGACAACTGCCACTTTTTGTAAATGTAACGGTTGGTCGGCGGTTGGGGTCGGTATCGCTTGACTTAGCGCCAACCACTGTGAAGATCGCAGAAGTTGATGAATCGTTTCCGCGGCCGATTGTTGCTCCTGCTGTTGCTGTGGATGGCAGCGATAGCGCTTGCGCTGCTCGTGGACACGCGGGTTGCGCAATGGGTACACGATTCCACGCCGCTGCACAAGGACAGTTGGCTGGTGAGGCTGGTGCGATTGCCGGGAAATTATGTGTTCGTGTTGGGGGCCGGCGTTGTCCTTCTGCTGCTGGATCGCCGGCGGTGGGTGGCGGCGCTGCCGGTGATCCTGAGCGGGCCGGCGGTGGGGGCGAGCTACGTTTTGCTCAAGTGGATTGTCGGCCGCAGACGACCTGTGCTGGAGATTGCTCCGTTCACCCTGCACCCGTTCATGCACGGGTTGAAGGGGCTGATCCTATCGGTGAGCGGGCTGTCGTTCCCGTCGGGAGACGCGACGATGGCGTTTGCCGCCGCGGCGTGCATGGCGGTGGCGCTTCCGCGATGGTCGGTGGCGTTTTTTGCCTGGGCGGTGTTGGTTGCTGCGGAGCGGGTCCTGGAAAATGCCCACTACGTCAGCGACGTCGTGGCCGGCGCCGGATTGGGTATCTTGTGCGCCTGGGTTGCGGTGTTGATCTCGCGACGGATTCTCACCCGGAAGCCCGATCGCCAGGTTGATGGAGCCGCCTCGATGCGAACGCTGGCCCCGGCGGCTGCGGCAGATTGAACAGCAGAAATCGGACGGCGCATGGCTGAGCCTTACCTCTCGCTGGTGATCCCGGCGTACAACGAGCAGGAAAATATTGTGCCATTATTGTCGCGCGTCGCAGGCGCCCTGAGTCGCCTTGGCCGGGAATTTGAGGTGCTGATCATCGACGACGGAAGCACGGACCAGACGCCGAAGCTCTTGCGCGACGCAATGACAAAATACCCGTGGCTTCGCGTACTGCGGCTTGGGGCGAACTCGGGTCAGACGGCCGCTTTCGACGCCGGATTCAAGGCCGCCCGCGGGCAGGTCATCGCCACCATCGATGCGGATTTGCAGAACGACCCGGAGGAAATCCCGCGGCTGGTGTCGCTGATGGCCGGCTGCGACATGATCGCCGGCTGGCGGCAGAAGCGCAACGACACGTGGCTGCGCCGCATGCAGTCGCGTATCGCCAACCGCATCCGAAACTGGATCAGCCGCGAGGACATCCGCGACTCGGCGTGCAGCCTCAAGCTCTACCGCCGACAATGCCTCGAAGGCCTTCAGCTTTACAAAGGCATGCACCGCTTCATGCCGACGCTGGTGAAAATGCGCGGCTTCACGGTCCGCGAGGAACCGGTGAAGCACTCCCCGCGCCACGCCGGCACCGCCAAGTACGGCCTGCGCAACCGCGCCTTTCGCGCCCTGGTCGATCTCCTTGCCGTCCGCTGGATGAAGGAACGCTACATCCGCTACGAAATCGCCGAAATCCGGGAGGGCGAGGCTCCCGCCGAGCCGCGTTTTCCGCGTCCGCAAGCCTCGGCTCGGCAGGAGCCTCGCCCTCCCAATTGAGTTTGCGATTGCCTGGAGTTGACGATCACGTTTTACGTTTCACGTTTTACGTTTCACGTTTTACTTGCGACAATACCGGCTCGACGATCGACAGGCAGGAAAGGAACCGGAGGCCCATGTCACGCCAGACGATTTGCCAGCAGACCTCGCAGAAACTCGCCGCCGCCGCGTCCGGAATTTCTAACATCAAGGCGACTGTCGGCTTTGATGGCTTCGTCGACGAGATCATTGCCGTCGTCGACAAGCGCCACGATTTCGAGCGTTACGATCCGATCCGGACAATCGAGGTTCTGGGAAACAAGATCACCAACGCCGCGGGGAAATCCAGCAACTACGAGCTGATCGTCAAGCAGATGAAGCTCGGCGGCAACGGGCCGATCATGGCCAATGCCCTCGCCAGCGCCGGCATCAACCTCACCTACATCGGCAATCTCGGCTATCCCGCGATTCACCCAGTTTTCCAGGACCTGGCCCATCGCTCGCATGCCATCAGCATCGGCGAGCCGGGGCACACCGACGCATTGGAGTTCGACGACGGCAAGCTGCTTCTCGGCAAAATCACGTCGATGAACGACGTGAATTGGCCGAACCTGGTAGTGCGCGTTGGCGGCGAGGAGAAGCTCCGCGACTTTGTCCAGGGCGCCGACCTGATCGCCATGGTCAACTGGACGATGCTCCCCTACATGAGCGACATCTGGGAGAAGATGCTCGAACGCGGCTACCCCGCCCGCACACCCGGCCAATCCCGAACCCTCTTCGTCGACCTGGCCGATCCCGAGAAACGCAACCACGCCGACATCGTCCGGGCGATGGACCTTCTCACGAAGTTCGAGAAGCAGGTCGACGTGGCCCTGGGCCTGAATCTCAAGGAAGCCGGCGAAATCGCCGACGTGTTTGGCATCCCGATCACGGGCGATCCCGAAGCCGCGATCGAATCCACCGCCCGGGCGATCCGCCAGAAGCTCAACATCGGCTGCGTAGTGATCCACCCGCGCAAGTCCGCCGCCGCGGCCACGCGCGAGGGCAGCGCCACCTTTGCCGGGCCGTTCGTGGCCCAACCCAAGATCAGCACCGGGGCCGGCGACCATTTCAACGCCGGCTTCTGCCTCGGCCGCACCCTCGGTTTCACGCTGGAAGAAAGCCTCTGCACCGGCGTCGCCACCAGCGGCTTCTACGTCCGCACCGGCCAAAGCCCCTCCGCCCATCAGCTCGCCGAGTTCATCGCCAACCTCCCGGCGCCTCAGTAGCGATTGAGGATTGCCGGCGACTGTCGAACGTCGCCTGGCGACGCATCAAATGTCCCAAATGTCCCATGTTTTAGGCAAAGTGGGACATTTGTCAAATTCTTGCATGGGACATTTGTCATGAAATTGCGGAGATTGTTCCCGCCGTGGGGTGATGCCGCGGCGGCCCCTGTAACCAATTCGCACCTCCAGCGTCCGCGAGATATCGTCGAGCGTTTCCGCGCCTTTCGTGGCACGGCTTTCTAAGCCGTGGACAAGGGGGAAGAAAGACACGACGCGGCGTTGGTGTGGGAAAGCCATGTTTCACAGCGCGAACAACTCCCTGGTTACCGCGCAGAAAAAGCTCGGCAAGGCACGTCGGTTCTCCCACACCAAATCCGGCGCCGTTTGAAGAGGCGCGCAGCCAACTGCAACCGAAGCCGCCACTTGACAATGGGTCCAACCCGCCTAAATTTCGTCGGTGGATCGTTTTGTGGGCGCGTAGCTCAATTGGTTAGAGTACCGGACTGTCGATCCGGTGGTTGCGGGTTCGAGCCCCGTCGCGCTCGTGA
>DATHPP010000503.1:0-43687 GCA_035483795.1 Tepidisphaeraceae bacterium
GCGAACAGGAACATGAGGAAGACGGTGGCCTTGAGAGGCTCCGAGATGTTGATCCCGATCTGCCCGATCAGGACGCCGGCCAGAAGCGTGGCTGTGACCGATCCCAAGCCGATGCCTTTGAAGGCGAACTTGCCAAAGTAATATCCCAGAGCGAGCGTGAGAAAGATCGCGATTCCCGGATAGATGCGCAGCCTAGCGAAAAACCACTGAATCACCTTGCGCTCCAATCTTTCGAACTGGCGGCGGCCTCCTCGTTCGCACATCTCGACGGATTGGAGGCAGGCAACTCTCGCAACCTTCACGCGGGCCGTTTGCTCGAATTGCGCGAACTTAGGCGAGGTTACGAAATTTGCACTCCCGCGCCCCAATGCTCGGTGAGCTGCGACCCGAGTCATCCCCGCCGCATTGGCGATCGCGCTTGCCGGCGCCGAGGGGGAAGAAGGATGCCGGGCGCGCTATATCGGAGTCTTCGGGTCCTTGATGTTCTGACTCCCCGGCAATCCCTGTCGCTTCCGTCGCCTACGACGGTTTGGCAACTCCAGGACCATCTCGCGCACGACGCTGCGGAAGCCCAAGCGCTCGAACGATTGACGCGCGTCCCCGTCCGGCTCGGGCGTACAGATTCGAATCTGACGGACGCCGTATTTTGCCAATTCGACGGTCGCGCGGTCGATCAGCGCCTCGCCCGCGCCGCGTTCCTGAAAATCTGGGTCGATCCACCACTCGTGAACCATCCCAAATTCATTGTGCATATAGATCGGCGGAGCTTTGTCCACCGAGGCCAACAGGAAGCCGACGATCCGGCCGTCTTCCTCCGCCACCACCATCATGGAGCGTGGGTCGCCGGCCAACTCGCCAATCCACCTGCGAAAGCATTCGTCGGCGTCGGGGCGAAGCCTGAAAAAATTTGGGTCGTGTTGCTCCCGCCGATGCCTACGCTGACGCATCATCGGTATGACACTGTGAAAATCGCCCGAGTTCCCAAGGCGTGTGGTCATGGTCAGTTGACAATTGTACCATTCGCGAAAGGAAACACATGCGTGTAGGAATTGCAGCGGACCACGGGGGATTTGATTTAAAGGCCGAGATTGTTACGAAGCTCCAGGCGGCGGGCCACGAGGTCGTTGATTTCGGCGCCGACGAGCTGAATCCCGGCGACGATTATCCCGATTTCGTTGTCCCGCTGGCGCGGGCGGTGGTCGACGGAAAAGTGGATCGCGGAGTGGCGCTGTGCGGCAGCGGTGTCGGTGCCGCGGTCTGCGCCAACAAGATTCCGGGGGTTCGCGCGGCGGTGATTCACGATCACTTCTCCGCCCGTCAGGGGGTCCAGGACGACCACATGAACGTCCTGTGCATGGGCGGCCGGACCGTCGGGGCGGCCGTGGCGTGGGACCTGGTGCAGACTTACCTCGAGGCGGAATACAGCCAGGAGAGCCGTCACCTGCGCCGTCTGAGCAAGGTGGCCTCGCTGGAAAACAACCCGTCCCTTCGCAACCAAAGTTGACGTCATGAGCGGCGCCGCCTCCTCACGCTCCCCTATGCAGATGCACCGGCGTCCCGTGCTTGCGCACCTTCAGGTTCAGGATCTCCACCCCAATAGCGAACGCCATCGCGAAATAGATATATCCCTTGGGAATGTGCCGATGCGATGACTCGATCACCAGCACCGCTCCCACCAAGATCAAAAAGCTGAACGCCAGCATCTTCACCGTCGGATGACGATTGACGAAATCGCCGATCGGCTTGGCCGCGAGGAGCATTACCACCACCGCCATCACGACCGCCGCGATCATGATGCTCAACCCCACATGCCGGCTCCCCTCGTCCGTCTGCACCATCCCCACCGCCGTGATGACACTGTCGAGGCTGAAGACGATGTCAAGGATCAGGATCTGCGTGATGACGCTGGCGAATGACACACCGCCCCTGGCCGCCGCCGAGTGCTCCCCCCCTTCGAGCTTTTCGTGAATCTCCGTCGTCGCCTTGTAGATCAGGAAGACTCCGCCGACCAGCAGGATCACATCTCGCCAGTTCAGGTGTGCCTCATCTCCCATGATCGGGATGAACCATTCGCCCACCACAGGGATGGGCGACGTCAGGCTCATGATCCAACTGATGCACAGAAGCAGCAGCACGCGCAGGATCATCGCCAGCAACAGCCCAGTCATGCGGGCTTTGTTCTGCTGCTTCCCGGGCAGCCGATCGGCCAGCACCGAGAGGAAGATAATGTTGTCGATCCCCAGCACGACTTCGAGGATGGTGAGCGTGACCAGAGCGACCAGTGCCTGGGCAGTGAAAAACGAAGTAATCGCCTGACCCCCCTCGGCAGCGAGAATCGACACGATGCCCCCTTTGTGACGGAGGAATGCATGGGTCAGTCATTCTCGCGCCATAATCCCCCTTTGCAAGAGTATGGTCGGAAGGAATGGCACAATTCGTATCTCAGCTTAAAATGCCTCGCCCACAGTCAGGTAATACTGGCTTCCGTTGCGTCCCCAGGCATAGTCGAATCGGATCGCGACGTGGTTTTTCTCCGCGAGCACGTAGCGGACTCCGATGCCGCCGGCCGGCAGCAGGTCTTCGAACGTCATTTCGCCGATCGAGTTTGCGACCTCTCCGACACCGGCGAACGCCACCGCGCCCAACCGCCTGGTGATCTCCAGGCGGTATTCCACCTGTCCGGCAAACATCTGCTTGTCCTGATACTGCCCAAATTTATAACCGCGCAAATCACTTCCCCGACCGAACTGGCTGAGCGCGTAAAACGGCACGTCGCCGCTCTCGAACCGACCCATGATGCGAAACGCCAGCACCTGCCTCTCCGACAGGCCGACGTATTGGTTGTAGGAGGCTTGATAGACCTGATAGGCGAAAGAATCTCCGATCGCCGGGTCGTGGAAATCGGCTTCCACATCGGCCAGATACCCCTTTCGCGGGTAGAACACGCTGTCGCGCGTGTCCCATTGCGCATGGACGCCCAAACCCGACATCGTCGTATTCACCTCGTTTGCGGGGATCCCCATCGGCGAATTGAGATCGCTCGTATCGACCGAGATGTGCACGTTGGCCCCGACATACTTGGGTCCCAGATAGAATCCGGGCGCAATCCGGAAAAGACATTCGCCCATGCCCCCGTTCATTTGCTGAGAAAGCGGGATTGAATTCCCTGATTCTCCCGCCGCGGTCCCGACGCCGGAGAAATTGTAGTTGACCTCGGCGTGCATTAATCCGGCGATGACCCGATAGCGATCTTCATCGATGAAGAACCTGCCGAACAGCCCGGCGAACCACGTATGGTTCTCACTGTAATATCCGCCGAGCCCGATAGTGGAGGGTGGGGAGATCTTATCGTTCGGGTCGAGCGAAAAAATGTAGGCTGCCCTTCCAACGATGCCCCAGCCAAACTCCGGATTGTGGTTTGGCAGCGGTGCAATGATCCATTCGTTTTTCGATTCAGCGGCCGGGGGCGCGCCCATTGTGGTCGGCTGCGTTGTGGGAACGGCGGGGGCCGTCGTGGCAACTGTTTTGGTCGGTAAAAGAGCGACATCGGGGGCGCCGAGAACTGTCTCCTGCTGATCCGACAAAGTGGACGGAAGCAGAGGAGCCGCCCGATCGGCGTAATTGCTGACATCGGTGTCCAGATTCCGCAGGGTGCTCGACGGTTCAGTCGTTGGCGCGTCCGAGACGGAACCGGAAGACGCGGAACGCACGTTCGGGCAGGGAATCAGGCATCCGACAAGCGTCGCCAGAAGGAAGACGAGCTGCGCTCTTTTCATCAACGTCTCGAAGTCGAAGATTCGCGAGTTTCGCGCTGATGTACTCCCGCCGCTGATGTCGCTGGCTCAAAGCAACAAATCGGATGCCACCTCAAACCCGTAGACTGCCCGATCTCGTGCGGGAAAAATGAGGCCGAATGAACCTGCGAACTCCATCATTTTGGAGTTCCCCCATTCATCTCGAGGATCAAGGCGTACGGTGGCAAGAGGCGATATCGCAGCGGTAACTGTGAACAAGCGGCGGATCACACGATCATTTCCATCCGAACCGCGTACAAGGCGCAGGCTTGGCGGACAGCGGGCGCACGAGCGGGCACGCTGTTCATTTGCCGATGACTTCGCAGGTTGCCGGACACCCATGGGCGGCTCCCACCGGAACGGGTAGAATGCGACCGTTACGTTTCGGCTACAACTCTGTGGAACCGAGGAAGACCATGTCATCCAACCGCATCCATCATCTCCTACTGGTTCTCGCATTATCGCTTACCAGTGCCGGCTGCCACCGCCCGTACGGTGCGACCCATCACGAAAATCCCCTTCTCAACAACGCTCACTTCTTCCTCCGTGTTGACAACAAGAGTGTCTTTACCGTGCAATCGAGAAGGAAGCACTCGGTCATGAAGACCCCCGAGTACCGGTATCCCGTTTCCGTGCTGATGTTCATCGCCGCCACTGTCATACTGAGCACCACCGGCGGCTACTTCGCTGGCTCCTGTTGATTTTCATCATCGTCATCGGCAGTGCGATCATGATCGCAATCGAACGCTCCGGGCGAAGGCGCTGATTCACCTGCCCCAAGCATTGGCTCGAAAGAAATCCGCTCGCTGGTCCCAGCCCGCGCTACCGCGCGGGTGGCTTCATGGCGCGGTCGCGCAAATACCCGGCAATCCCGAGCGAACCGGATGCGATCGCCAGCACGATCATCAACACGCCAAATGACCAGCTCGCGCGTGGGAAGGTTTTCCGGTCAAACACAGTCGGGGGCGACTGTGCCACAAATCCTTCGGAAAGGCTCAATCCCTGTAATTCACCCACAAACACTCGGTCTGGCGGCATTTGATTGCCCCTCCCGCGGCGTGGTTGGCGATGTCGAACTCGGACGCGGCGCCAGCCGCGGTAGAGCTCGCAGTAGAGGCCGGACGGGTAGCCGCTGAGGACGTCCCTCGCGCGGCTTCGCGTGGTCGCAGGTTCACGGTGCAGCCGCTATAATCATACACGATGACTGTCTCCACCGAGATGTTCCACGACATCGTACATCCCGATCAAGGGAATCTCTCTCCGGAGTTCGCGCGATACCTGATTTCGCTGTCATTTTCCGCGCCGGCGCAGAGGCGTTATCTCAAGCTCTCCGAAAAAGCCCAGCTCGGGAAGCTCACAACGCGAGAGGAAGCGGAACTCGACCGCTATCTCAGCACCAACGCCTTCCTTATGGTTCTTCAATCCAAGGCCCGTAAATCGCTTGCCAGGCGCTCCCGTGCGGAACAGCAGCGATGAAAGCGGTCCTCGAACGCGCAGTGAGAAAGCGCGCCCCGCATTGTTGCGAGTATTGCCGGCTTCCCGAAAAGCGATCCAAGCTGCCGTTTGTCCTGGATCACATCATCGCCAGGCAACACGGTGGCAAATCGGTGATTGATAACCTCGCCCTCTGCTGCGGCTTCTGCAATCGCCACAAGGGCCCCAACGTGGCCGGGATCGACACCCGCACCAAATTGCTTACTCCGCTTTTCAACCCGCGCCGCGACCGATGGGCGGAACACTTTCGATGGTCTCGCGAGCGGCTGATCGGTCTGACCGCCATCGGGCGTGTGACGATTGAAGTGCTCGCGATCAACGATCAAGAGCAGCTGGATGTCCGTCGCACGCTGAGTGAAGAGGTCATGTAACGTGCGGCCGGCCTTACGGGGACCTCAATCCCTGTAATTCATCCACAGGCACTCGGTCTGGCGGCATTTGATTGCCCCTCCCGCGGCGTGGTTGGCGATGTCGAACTCGACACGGCGCCAGCCGCGGTAGAGTTCGCAGTACAGGCCGGACGGGTAGCCGCTGAGGACGACTTTCCCCTTGCATTTGCACAGCAGCTCCGCCAGGGCGCGGTGGTCCTGGTCGGTCATCTCGTTGTGATACACGTTGGTGGTGGTGCGGGTGATGTGAACGTAGGGCGGGTCGCAGTAAATCAGGGCGTCTTTGTGGTCGAAGCGTGGGATCGCATCGAAGGCCGACTGGCAGAGGATCTGGACGCGGCGGAGGCGGTCGATCACCTGCGGGAGGGCCTCGATCGCCGTCCACCAGGCGTTGACGTCCCCGGCCATTCCGCCGCGGGCCCGGCCGGTCGTATAGCTCCAGCCCTGGCCCTTGCCGCCGAACGACTGCCGCCAGCGGACAAAGTCGCAGATGGCCATCTCCAGGTCGCCCGCGCCGTCGGGGTATTCAGCCGCGGCCTCGAACTCGACCTGCGAATACGGAATCAGCCGCACCTTCGCCAGAAACTGCTCGCCCTGATCGCGGAGCACGCGGAAGAGCCGCGTGATGCGCAGGTCCAGGTCGTTGTAGGTTTCGACGTCGACGGGCGGCTTGTTGAGCAGGACCGACGCCCCGCCGCCAAACGGCTCGAGATAAATCCGATGCTCCGGAAATCGCTCGATGATTCGCCCCGCGAGATACCGCTTTCCTCCATGCCACTTGACCGGCGGCCGCATCCAAGCCTCCTTTCGCGCGATTATTCCGGCAGGCGGGCTGGGGTCAAATGGCGGGAGGTTTTGCGACAGCCCAAGCCCCGCAGCGAGAATCCGCGACGGCGCTGGCGCGACTCGTCGACGATGCAGGCTCAGGGAATGAACACGATCCGGTTCTGCCACTCTTCTGCCTGGCTGGCGTAAGCGGCACAGACGAGGAACTCGAGCACGTCGCGGAGATTCGGACCGCGAATCTGGAATATGCCGGGAGAGACGCGGCCCTCGGCCAGGTGGGCGGAGAGATGCGTCGCCAGCGTCCTGCGATCCTGGGTCACGAGAATCCGATTCGCCTTTTCGGCCCAAAGCAGGACCGCGCGGTCATCTGACGATAGCGGAAGGTCGGGTGCGTCTCCGACGCGTATGGCATCGACCGGAAAATCGCCTTTGAGGTTGTGGCGCTGAACATACCGCCAGAGAGGACCGCGCTGGTTCTCGTCCAGGAGATAGGCGAGCGGCATGAATCAGGACGCCTCCGCCGTGCGCCTGGCGGCCATCCTTCCGCGAAGCTGGGGCAAGGACGGCGTCCCCGCCACCTGAGAAGCCTGGCGTTGCAGCTCCCGCTGGTTCTCTTCGATCAGGGAATCGACCTCCGCCTGATTCTCCAGGTAGAACGCGATCGCCTTATGAACGGTCGCCAGCTTCAGAGTGGGAAAGATTTCCAGCGCGATGGACTCGGCGGAATGGCCTTCGTTGTATCTGACAGCAATATCGACCAGACGAATGCGGTGGCCGGTGAAGATCACCTCGCCGTCGTCATTGATGGATAGGAAATCGGGAAGTTGCATCGCTTGCTGAACCTGAGATGCATTATAACCCGCGAACCATCCCATCCGCCAGTTGACAACCCCAGCGATCCTATTCAGCCCCAAAGGATCGGGATCCCGGCTTCGCTCCGACAATCAGCATTTCCGATCCACCCGCGATCTTCATTCAGCACTCAGCATTCAGCATTGTTCCCCCCTCCCCCGGCACGCCATTTGCGCGCTACAATGATCCCATGAGGCGGGTCGGCTTCATCCTGGTCTTCGCATGCATTTTGGCGATTTCCGGCTCCGCCCGCGCCGACCAGCAGGCGGACCTACAGCGGGCACGCGAGGACCTGGCGCAGCAGGACATGCTGGGCCGGCAGCGGCAGCGCTATGCCTTGGAGCTGCGCGCCCGCACGCCGCTCGCGGAGCACCAGATGGGGCGGATCATGCGGCTGCGCGTCGAGGACCAGCAACTGGCGCTGCACACGACGATCAGCCCCGTATTCAACGCCGACCGCCGTCGGGCGGACATCGATGGCCTGGGCTCGGCGATCGTTTCCTACACCGATTTCGTCCCGGACCATCCGGAAGTCAGCCAGTTCGACTTCACCATCGAAGATTATCCCGACCCGGTGACCTACGGCCGCATTCATGTGCAGTGGCGGCCGGGAAATTCGGGTGCCGGCGAACTGGGCATCGAAAGCACTCGCCAGCGCACGCGCGGCCGATACTGGCGCGTCATTTATCAGCAGTTTCCCAGCCAGGTGATGCTCATTGCGTACGGATCGGACAACGCCAGCAACCGCGACGCGGAGAACCTGAACGTGGGCGCGCGGAACTTCGCGGAGCTTCGCAGCCGGTACCCGGCGGAGCTGGAAAAGTGGCTCCGGCCGGTGTTTCACCGGTTGCAGCAGGACTCGGTTTTTGCCGCCGATGCCAACGCCGCGTGGCAGGCGCTGGTGGAAGATTGGCCGATCAACTCATCCGTGCGGCAGCAGGTCGATCGGCTGGTGCCCCAGCTCGACGCGCCCGACTGGGCCACGCGCAACCGGGCGGCCAACGACATCGCGCGGCTCGGCCGCGACGGCGCGACCGCCATCACCCGCCTCAATCGCGATCGCCTGAGCCTGGAGCAGAACGTGCGGCTGGATGAAATCCTCTCGCGATTTCGCCCGCTCCCGGGCCAGGAGGTCAAGCCGCTGCGGAACAACCCGAATTTCCTGCTCGACTGCGAGTACTCGGAAGACGCGACCATCCGCGAGCTGGCGGCGGCCAGGCTCGCCCAGATCCTCGGCCACCGCCTCGACCTCACCCGCGACACCCCCGAGCCCCTCCGCGCCGAGGCGATCGAGAGGATCCGGACTGAGATCAAATCTGCACCAGATCGCTAAACAAACAACGGGTTCAGCGCGAATGCAGAGGGCGAACGAAATGACGAAACTCGAATGACGAATGACGAATCAAATCCGAAATAAGAATGACCGAAACTCGAAACGGCTGTCCGGTGAATCTTTCATTTCGTCATTCGGATTTCGATCATTCGAATTTGATTCGTCATTCGTCATTCGGATTTCGTCATTCCCTTCGTCCTCATCTTCTACAAATGCGCGGGGCGAGGGTCCCTCTTTGGCCCTCGCCCGCGCGAACGTCAACATTTCGGTTAGATCAGGCGAACTGGAAGGAGAGCAGGTCGGCGATGCCGGCACCGCCGACGAACTGGATGTAGAGGTTGTGCACGCCGGTGACCTTGCTGATCGACGTGCTTTGCGTGTTGTAGGTGGTCCAGGAGCCGGTGGTGGAGGTGACGAGTGTGCCGATCGTCGCGCCGGTGAGGCTGTCGAGGTGCAGCACGATCTTCTGGCCCTGGTAGCCGGAGCCGACGGCGATGCTGGCAAGGAACTTGGTAAAGCCGCCGGTGCCGAAATTGACGCTGTTGTACTCGACCCAGCTTCCGTTGTGCGTCGAGCCGACGGCCCCGTCGTAGGAGCCGACGTTGTAGCTCGAGTTGTACTTGAGCCCCTGGTAGGTCGTGCTGCCGGAAGTTGGGGTTGGGGTCGGCGTCGGAGTTGGAGTCGGCGTCGGCAAGGCGGGAACCTGAATATTGCTCGGGGGCGGGGAGCCGTAGCTGTAGGAATTGCTCCACTGTGAGGCTCCGCTGCCCATCTGCACCGTGCCGTAATAGGCATTGTTATGGAACTGGCTTCCGCCCCAGCTGTAGTTGCCGTTGTTCTCGACGGCAGCCTGGTTACCGGAAAACTGGTTGCTGTAAACGTAGTTATTGTAGCCGGTGTAGTTGATTTTCAGTCCGGCGTTGACGTTGTAGACGTTGTTGTTATGGACGGTGATGTTGCTGGAGGAGTTATCCAGGAAGATTCCCGCCGCTCCCCACCCGCCCGAGTAGACGTTGTAAACCGTGTTGTAGGCGACGGTGGACCAGGAGGCGCTGTTGTTGGCGGTGTAGATGCCGCCGCCATCGGTGGTCTGGAGCATGGCGTCATGCACGACATTGCCGACAATGTACGCGTGCTGGGCCTGGAAATTGATTCCGTCGCGGCCGGTATTGTAGATCCAGTTATTGGTGACGCTGGCGTACTGGCCGCCGATGCGGACGCCGGCGGCGTCGATGCCGCCGTAATCCACGTCGTGAATCGTGTTGTTGGTGACGGTGCAGTTGCTGGCGCCGATGTAGACGCCGTCGCCGGCGCTGTAGGCGATCGTGCTGTTCTCCAGCGTTGAATTGGCCCCCAACATTTCGATCCCCCAGGGCTCCGGGACCGACCACCCGTTGGAAATCCACCCGAGCTGATCGGTGTACAGCGCGGTCATGTGGTTGATGACCGTGTTGGTCGAGCTGTAGCCGGTGTGGATCGACGCGGCAAAGATGTTGATGCCGTTGAGCGTCGTATTAGAGACGTTGGCGAGGTTGAAGGCCCACTCGCGGTGCTTGACTTCGACGTCGTGCCAGTTGGCGTTATTGCTCTGAGGGTCCCAGAGGTAGAGGTGATTGCTGCCGTCGATGTAATACTCGCCGGCGGTATCGAGGGCGTTGTACTTTCCGTAGATAAAGAACGGCGTGCCGTATCCCGGATACTCCAGGGAGCTGAGACCCGGCAACCCGGAGATGTTGACCCATCCCGGTCCGGAATTGTTGACGTAGCCGGTGTAGGTCACCCAGGCGTTGCCCGGCGTGATGTTGATCCGGGCGCCGGCCCAGTACCCGTTCGGCTGATTCAGCGCCGAGTCATAGATGGTATTGCCGGAATAGGATTGGATATACGCCTTGTTCGGATGGGAAGGATCGAGGCTGGTGTTGGGCCAGCGGGCTTCGTTCATCAACTGGCCATCGACGAAGACCTGGTTGTTTCCTTCGCCCAGGCTGGAGGAAAGGTTGGCCTCGTAGATGTTGCCGCTGGCTTGCCAGAATCCGCCGACCTGATCGGCGCCGCTGACGGTGACATTCTGCCCGTTGTAATTGGTGAAAGTGACGCCGCTGTGGGCCGGCGTAACGGTTTCGTGATACGTGCCTCCCTCGATCTCGACGGTATCGCCCCAGTTGGCCACATTGGCGGCCCGCTGGATGGTGCGGAATGGGGAGTAGAAACCTCCCGACCCGCCGTCGTTTCCGCCCGTGGAAACGAACCACGTCGTCGACATCAGCAGCCGGCCTTCGAGGGCCTCGATTGCACGAGCGGGCACGAGTGGCTTCCGGTTTTTCTGCGGCTTGATCGCTGCGCTGATCGCACGGGCGGCAGAACGTGAAAACGAACCAAGACTGGTCCCAACAGCAGATCGCTTGGGCATCACACTGCTCCTGAATGGTCTATTGGCCGCACTGAGAGCGCAGTGGCTCAGACAAATAGCGACCAGGCCGAAACGAATGACGACACGGCTTTGTAGAGCGAGACGCCGGCGAAAGACTGAGATTGGTCCGCCCGAAACTGGCGCGGAAAACCGGTCAAGCCGACATGCTCAAATTTGTGCGGGCCGACCAGGTCACAGATTCCGACGGACGCCGGTGTGCCACCTGGCTCAATCCCGCTTGCAGCGATTTTGGAAATTCGATCCGCGGCCCTAACGCCCCGCCCCCGGGGCGGCACGGATGCTACGGAGAGAACTTCCTTCCCTTTCCCGCCGGCCGAACCAGTGCCGGCGGAATTGATCTGAACGCTGCCAAAGCCACGTCCACTCTCGTGAACGCGATTCGAGTTATATAGGGATCGCTTTCGCGCACAACCCCAAATCCAGCCAGAAAATAAAAAAACTTTCGGGCCGCATTCATCTCACGCAACCCGCAAAATTATCGGACCGTGCGGCTCAATTCCCGCCTCCGACCTCGTCGCTAATTTGGTTTGGGCTGATAGAATGTCGCGCCAAACCGAGTCGCGGCAGACACGACGTGGACCTCATCACCGATTCCCAAACTCCTGTCCAGACAAAGAGATCGGTTGCGCGCAGATGGCTGGCGCGCGGAGTGGGGATCGTCATCACGGCGGCAATTTTCGCCTGGATCTTCAAGCCGATCGTCCAGCACTGGGAGCAGGTCAAAGACCGCATTCACCACAGCAGCGGCTGGCGGGTGCTGGTGGCTTCCCTGATGTTCGCGGCGTTTCTGTTCGCGTTCCGCGCGTCAACCTGGAGAAGAATTCTCGTTGGATTCGGCCACCGGATTCCGATGGCGCCGGCGGTTCGAATCTGGTCGTCTTCGGAGCTCTCGCGATACCTGCCGGGCGTCATCTGGCAGGTGGTCAGCCGGATTTATCTGGTCCGCCCGTACGGCGTGCGGGGCAGCGTCTGCTCCGCCAGCCAGATGCTCGAGCTCATCCTCTTCCTTCTGGCCAACGTGCTGCTGGCGGTGAGCTGCCTGATCTGGCTGGGCTATAAAACCTTCCACGGCGCCGCGTATCACTGGCTCATCGGCGCTACCGGGCTGCTGCCGGTCCTGCTGATCCTGCTTTATCCGAAAGTTTTTTATGGAATCGCCGACCAGATCATGCGACGACTGGGAAAGCCGCAGATCGCGCGAAGGCTCCGCTTTCGTGAACTGTGCGGCCTGCTCGTCTGGAATGTGCTTGGTTTAATCTGGCAGAGTTTGGCGATCTGGTTAATCGTTTCCAAGCCGCTGGGGCTGGAATTCACCAAGTGGTGGGTGGTCGCCGGGGCGTATTGCCTGGCGTGGTGCGCCGGCTTCCTGGCATTCTGGGCGCCGGGCGGAATCGGGGTTCGGGAACTGGTCTTCGTCACCGCGATGGAAATCGCCCTGCCGCCCCGCGTGCGCGCGACGTTCGACGATCCGGCGGTGCTGCTGGGATTCCTGGCGTTCCTCAGCGTACTCCTGCGAATCTGGGCGACGACGGGAGAGTTGATTCTCGCCGGGCTGGCGTACGCGATCGATTATCGCGGGGCATTGGGTCGGCCCGATGCGCCGGGACGCGTCACGGGTGCGCAAAACCTCACCGCGAAAGAAACTGAGGAACCGGCGTCGGTCGAGCTGCCGGCTGTTTGATCGTCCGAAACCTCATCCACAGCAGCGCCCCCAGCCAGGCCAGCAGAACGATCCAAAGAAATGCAAAGAGCAACGGCCGCGGTTTGAGCGGCGGGCGAAACGCCGGGGCGCGCTTCGGTTCCGATTCGCTTTTTTCGGCTTTGGGATTCTTCGGACTTCGGACGGTCATGGCACGCTGATTCTATAACCCGATTCGAATCCTGTCCGAAATTCGTAGACGTTTCGGAAATCTTCGATCGAATCGTCCGGCGTCCGCTGCATCTGCCCCACCTCAATCAAGGCAAACACGATCCGGCCAAAATCGAGCGTCGAGCTGATTCCCCAACGCCACAAAACCGTCCGGGCCAGAAGCCCCCATTGCGTCAGCGCATAATCGCGAAGCCCCTCGCAGAGCTGCTGCCCGCTGACGTGCCGGCTGGCTTCCGGATCTTCCACCGTCCCGTGCACTTTCCGCACCGTGTGGCTCAGGCCGCGTTGAACGAACTCATACGCTTCAGCAGGGTACGGCCCGAAGTCGTGCGCCACCTGCTTCAGGGACTTTTGTTTGATGTGCTCGTTTGACGGGGGCATGAATCCAGATGTTACCGAACCCAATCGCAAATTCCAACGTCTGCAAATTTCAGCCACAACCCCCGCGTTTCACGCAGACAGTTAGTCCAAATAAATTGGGCAACCTTGATTAACCATCCGTGACCTATCCGATTTTACGACCGGTAACGCCAGAGGATCATCCCCGCCCCCAGATTGCCCTGCATACCAAAAACAGGGCCATCGCAACCGCAACAACCGCGACAAGGATCAGCCAATTCAGCGGCTTGCGAACATGCCGGCGACCGTGCCGGCCCACGGCGCCGAACGCCCGCGCGATCATCAGCGCATCAACCCGGCGGCCAACCGGCTCCTGCGCCGGCATCAGCTCCCGCCAGAAATCCCGGTATTCCTGCCGGGCCCAGAATCGCGTGTAGTTGAGACCCAGATGCATCCGCAACTCGCCGATCATCGTCAGCAGCCGGTGATCGCGGTCATAAATCCGCCGTCGCTTCGGATCGAGCAACACGAATTCCGCCGCTTCGCGCGACGGCGGGTCGGCATCCGCCAGCGCCGCGCGCACTGTCGCTTCCTCGGCATACGGCGCAATCTTCAGGCGTTGATAAAAATCCTTCATCGGGTCTTTACCTGGCCGCCACCTGGGCCGTGAGAAGTTCGTAAGCCTCATGCAGGCGGCGAAAGGCCTCGGACGCCGTCGCCACCGCCGCGGGGCCCAGCGGGGCGAAGCGGTCGGGATGCCGCGTCTTGGCCAGCCGTCGATAGGCTTTGTGAATGACGTCTTTGGACGCGCCTTCGTCCAATCCGAGGACCCGCAACGCCACGATGCGGGTCATCTGCTCGTCGGCGGGCGGATCCTCTTCCGCCCCGCCGCTGATGAACTCCCGGGGCACGGCCGGCTGGCCCGACTCGCGCTGCTTCCACCATTCGATCGAGCTCGGATCCCCCGGCAGCGGAAACGGCCGATGCGCGATCTGCTCGAACACTCTGGCGAATTGCCGCGGCGACAGCCCCAGCAGGTCCGCCAGAAACTGGAGTACGAAGTTCTCGCTGACCGTCAAAACCCCGTCTTGAACGGCCATCGTCACCGCCAACTGCGCCAAGAGCTTCTTTCCTCCGCGATCCAGATTGCTTTTGAGATAGCGGCAGGCCAACTCCAGGTCGCGGGCGGATGGCTCGCGCATCGCCGCCTCGACCGCGGCCAGTTCCGCCGCGTCGTCCACCGCTTCGGAAACTTTGTCGAGCAGCGCCTGCTCCTGCGGCCCGATCCGCCCGTCGCATCCCGCGATCCACGTCAGCACGGCAAGGATCGAAACCGCCTGCTTATTCCGCGTCGCATGAAACACGTCGGCGAAGGTCGAGACGGCCGAGTCTGCTGGCATGGCAGAGATTCTGATGGCAGAGCTGCCCGGCGCGAAGAAGAAATCTGTTGAATCAACGAGCCCGGCGATGTCCTTGAGTGCCGGACTCCCGACTGCTTACAATAAGGTTGATTTGGGTCGTCTCTCCGAGGAGTTGTCATGACCGCGATTCAGGAGCCGAAGATGGGTCGCTTCTCCGTCGACATCGAACTGGCAAACAATGACGATCTCGTTCGCGCGAAGGTTGGGGTGATCTCCACCGACCAGATACGCCGAACGCGAATTCGTGGCGTCATCGACACGGGGGCGACTCGGCTTGTGATCCCCGAATCGGTGGCGAAACAGCTCGGTCTGGAAAGCTCGGCGAACGCGACGGTCCGTTACGCGGATGGCCGCACTGCGGAACGGGCGGTTGCCAAGGGCATCCATCTTGCATACGGCGGCCGCGATAGCGTATTTAATGCGATCGTGGAACCCGCCCGCGAATCCGTTCTCATTGGTGCAATCGTCCTGGAAGACTTGGATTTCGTCGTCGATTGCGCCAACCAAAAGCTCGTACCACGCGATCCGAACCGGATCGTTTCCGAGATTGAGTGAAATTCGCGCGGGTAAGCTTGTCGCGGCACCCATTCTGCTCATGGCTTGAGCCGGCAAATCGTTACAGAATCACCGTTCGCGGAGTAGGTGCCGAGCAGAACGTGGTATTTCCCTCTCGGTAACGGGATTCGGTACACGCCGTACGCCGTGCTGCCGGGTGTATCGCCGGCGAACAGCAGGAAAGCGTCCGGTTCGGAAATCTGGATAACGCTGCCGAGATCCTTCAACGATGCGGTGGACATCGCCGCGGAGGCCTTGGAAATGAACGCGTCGAGATTGATGCTGGTCCACGAATTCAGGCCGTACACTTCGATGAGCCCATCCGACGATTTCCCCCACGAGGTCATCGGCGGGTTCGCAAAGACCAGCGCCGAAGATGCACCAACAGGAATGACGGCGATTGGCGACGTCCCCGTCGCCGCACAGGCACGACCATAATCAGAGCTTGGATTCAGGACGTCCGCAGTCGAGGACGCGCCTTTCCAACTCCCGGCGGCGCATACCGGCAGCAGCATGTGCGGACCCCCGTCTGCCGCGAGATACTGGTATTTGGTCATGCCCGCGGCAGCACCCGACTTTGCCGTTTCCTGCGATTGTTCCAATTGAGCTTTTCGCTGCTCAAGTAGATCGCTCAACGGAGAAGCGACACTCCCCGACGGCAAGCCGTCCTTTAACTCGACCTGCACGCACACCTTCTCCGACTCGATCAGCTTCCGCCCCAAAAGATGCTCACAACTGGCGATCGTCGCCTGCCGCGCCGCTTCCAGCCGCTGCGCTTCCTCGGGCGTTGGCTTGTGTGATTCCGATTTACTACAGCCGGACGCCGCGAAGGAGCAGACGATTATGGTCGCCACAACGTATCGCATCGAAGTGGAGTTATAGGTAATAGACCTGCGACGACAACAGGAGTCACCGGATTGAGCTGCGACCGAGGAGCCCGCGCCATGACGCTCAAGACTACTGCAATCCCATTTTTTCTATGTTTGGCCATTTGTGGGGCCTCCAGCGCCCAACAACCCCGCGGCCCCATCCGCCGCATCCCCCCGACTGGGATTGCCGTGCCCGAGGCGGTTCGCGCCGAGCTTCAGGCTGGCGTCGATGAGCTGGGAAAGCAGATCGCGTCGCTGCGGGAATCATTGGCGAAGAAGCCGGCGATGCTCGAACTGCTGCCCGACGTGCAGATCTTCCACAACGCCGTGCGGTATGCCCTCACTTATGACGAGTTCTTCAAAGCCGACGAAATCGCCAAAGCGCGGGCGATGCTCAAGCAGGGGATGGCGCGTGCCGCGGAGCTGCGCGAAGGAAAAGCCTCATGGACCAAGGCCGCCGGCCTGGTCGTTCGCGGCTACGTCTCCAAAATCGACGGCTCGGTCCAACCCTACGGCCTCGTCGTTCCGCCGTCATTCTCGGAAGACCCCGCGCGTCCCCGGCGGCTGGACATCTGGTATCACGGCCGCGGCGAAACCCTCAGTGAGATCAACTTCCTAAGCGACCGCGAGCGATCGCCCGGCGAGTTCACGCCGGCCGATACGATCGTGCTGCATCCGTACGGCCGGTACTGCAACGCCAATCGCTTCGCCGGCGAAGTGGACACGTTCGAGGCGCTCGACAGCGTGCGCAAGCGTTATGCGATCGACGAGAATCGGATCCTGGTCCGCGGTTTCTCGATGGGCGGGGCGGCGTGCTGGATGTTTGCCACCCACCACGCCGGCCTCTGGGCCGCGGCCAATCCGGGCGCGGGTTTCACCGAAACCGCCGAGTTCCTCCGCATCCGCGACCTGTCCACCATTCCCTGGTATGAGCAGAAGCTGTGGCACCTTTACGACAGCGTCGATTACGCGGTGAACCTGTTCAACTGCCCCACCGTCGCCTACAGCGGCGGCGCCGACGCCCAGAAGCAGGCCGCCGACAAGATGGCCGAGGCCCTCTCTCAGGTCGGCATCGTCCTCACTCACATCATCGGCCCCAACACCGGCCACCGCTATCATCCCCAGGCCAAGCTCGAAGTCGCCCGCAGGATCGATTCGATCGCACAGCATGGCCGCAACCCCGCGCCGTGGCACATCAAGTTCACGACCTGGACGCTCAAGTACAATCAGATGCTCTGGGTCCAGGTCGATGGACTGGAGCATCACTGGGAACGCGCGGAGGTCGAAGCCAAGATCGTGCATCCGCTGGAAGTGGACGTGACGACCAGGAACGTCACCGCCCTCACCCTCAGCTTCGCCCCCGGCTACTGCCCGCTCGATAACAACCACGACCCGCGCGTCACCATCGATCACCAGCAGCTCACCGCGCCCAAGCCGCAATCCGACCGCTCGTGGGAAGCCCACTTCCGAAAGATCGATGGCAATTGGGCCGTCGTCGATTCCGACATCGAGCCCGGCCTGCACAAGCGCCACAACCTTCAAGGCCCCATTGATGATGCCTTCATGGATTCATTCATCATGGTCCGCCCCACCGGCAAGCCGCTGAACGAGACAACCGGCCACTGGGTGCAAACCGAAATGGCCCACGCCATCGAGCACTGGCGCCGCCAATTCCGCGGCGAAGCCCGCCTCAAGGACGACACCGCCATCGACGACGCCGACATCGCATCGAGCAATCTGATCCTCTGGGGCGATCCATCCAGCAACGCCGTGCTGAAAAAGATCGTGGACAGGCTGCCAATTCGCTGGAGCGAGAAATTACTTACGATCGGCACGCGGAGCTTTTCCGATCCGAACGACATTCCGCTGCTGATCTACCCCAATCCATTGAATCTCAAGCGTTACATCGTGCTCAACAGCGGCTTCACCTTCCGCGAAGCCCATTACCTGAGCAATGCCTGGCAAACCCCCATGCTCCCAGACTGGGCGGCATTGGATGCCTCCACTCCCCCAACCCCCACCACGCCCGGCAAGATCCTCGACGCCGGCTTCTTCGACGAAGCATGGCAATTCACGCAACCCGGCCAGCCGTGATTCGGCGCCAGGCGCCAACTAAAGTGGCACGGGTTTGCAACCCGTGCGCCGATGAGGTCGTTCAACCGGCGCCGGTCTTGGTGTGGGAAAACCAAGCCCGCTTGCCGCATCCTTTCCGCCCCGCAAATACGGGTTGTTCGCGCGCCCAGACGTGGCTTTCCCACACCAAAGCCTTTGTGTGTCTTGCGTCCCCCTCGTCCACGGCTTGAAAAGCCGTGCCACGAAAAGAGGTGAATCGGGCATGGTCATTTGGTATCCAACGCAGATCGCGGCAGCCGCGTGCCAGAGCCGCGGTGACGCTGCGCCTTCGGCTCCGCTCTACACGCGGCGTGGGGTCCGGTCGGCGCCGAAACGC
Organism: Tepidisphaeraceae bacterium; assembly: GCA_035483795.1. Classification (GTDB taxonomy): domain Bacteria; phylum Planctomycetota; class Phycisphaerae; order Tepidisphaerales; family Tepidisphaeraceae; genus DASXMX01. The sequence continues at coordinate 18,583 of DATHPP010000503.1, forward strand.
TCTCGAATGCGAGCGCTTGCTCCACGAAATTGCAACGGGCGTCTGCTAACCGCGACACACGTTCTTGCGGGATAACACCCCACGCCGCGTGCAGAGCGCAGCGCCACCGCGGCTCTCGTCGCGCGGCAATTCCGGTAGAATGATCCGTGATGCGTCGTCGATTGTTTGCCGTGGCAGTCGCGATTTCGCTGCTGCTGTTTTTGGCAACGGCGGTGATCTGGGTACGAAGCTATTGGTCGGAGGACTTCCTCGAGCGATCGCGATTTGAGCCAAGCCGTCAGACTCGGCGTGATGATCTAATCATGAGCTGGAAGGGGGGCCTCGGGTTATTTGTGACACATGAGACGATCTCACCGACTGAATTCATCTACCCCTTAGACGGCGATTATCTGGTGGCAAAAGGTGATATCACCCTCCCTTGGGCCTACCACCGCCGAAAGTTGAACTCAGGCATGATCCTCGACACGGCACGACACGCGGAATGGTGGCAGGCGATCATCATCTCGTCGGACCGAGATAGCGTTACCCAGAAGACGCCTTCCAAACCGACCATCTCAATTGCCCATCGGTATTCTACCGTGCAACTGAAATTCTGGGCGATTGCGGCGGTCTTCTTGATCCTTCCCGTCCAAAGGGGCGCCAGAGTTCTCACGCGGTCGCCGCGACGCGTCATAAGGACCGCACACAATCGCTGCCCGAGGTGCTCGTACAGCATCACCGGCAACACCAGCGGCGTCTGCCCCGAATGCGGGATGCCGGCTCAGGGCAAGACGGAGGCGCGAGCATGACCCGTCAGCGACGCCGATTTCGCATCGGTTACGCCGTCTGGATGGCATGGACCTGCCTGAACGTGACGGCGATCTGGCTTATCGCCGCACGCGATCAAGGTCCATCGTCCGTCGTGCTTCGCTACGGCCTGGCCGGCTCCATGGTAGGGTGCGCTGCTCTCGGGTTGTTTGGCATCGTCGCCTTCCTCAGAGCGGAATTCGCGGCGGATCAGCGCCTCCATCGATTCTCCCAAGGCAAGTGTCCGCAATGCGCCTACAGCCTGACCGGCAACACCAGCGGCGTCTGCCCCGAGTGCGGCCAACCGATCCTGCGCGCCCTCGATGGAGTTGATACTGTCAGCCGCGCGCCAGAGCCGCGGTGACGCTGCGCCTTCGGCTCCGCGGTTCGACGGAGCTCACCGAAGTCTCTACTCGCGGCGTGGGATCCGGTCGGCGCCGAGACGCTCTCGAGATACGAGCGTCTTCTCCACGAAATATGCAGGGGGCGCCTGCTGACTGCGGCACGCGTTCTTCCGCGATAGCTCCCCACGCCGTGTGCCTGCGGTGAGCTCTTTCGAACCGTAGAGCGAAGCGTCACCGCGGCTCTGGTCGCGCGGGGATTTGGTATTGTCGCGGTCTGCAATTGCGTCAAGACTCCTCCCGTGCTTCGCGGCTTCGCGCTCGCAAGATCATTCGTCCGTGTTCAATCGCGACCACCAGTCAGGATGGTCAGCCAAAATCCGCTCAGCGGCAGCGCGGCCGACGGGCGTGAGGCAGCATCCTGTAAAGAGCGCCCCTGCTGGCAACGCGAGGTTGCCGTGTCCTTCCAGCAAACGCTTCGCAGGCTCGTCTCTCGTCAGCTCAATGAGGGCCGAATACCACTGGGCGAACGACAGGGAAATCGTCGTGGCATCCGTGGAAGGCATCGCTGAATCGCTCGTCCCAGAGGCCCGCCGCAAGCAAGGCATGTCGAAGCACAAGAGACGGTTCAGTGCTGATCGTGGGCCGGGCGGGTGGGCGCCAGGGAGCGGTGGTGGCGTTTGACGGCCAGGTCGATCGCCAGCTCGATGGCGGCGCGCATTGAGCCGGGGTTGGCGCGGTTGCGGCCGACGATGTCGAAGGCGGTCCCGTGATCGGGGCTGGTGCGGACGATCGGCAGGCCGATCGTCAGGTTTACCGCCTGGTCGAAGGCCAGCAGCTTCACGGGAATCAGGCCCTGGTCGTGGTACATGGCGACGACGGCGTCGTACTTGCCGTCGCGGGCGGCCAGGAAAATCGTGTCGGGCGGGTATGGCCCGGTCACGTCGATCCCCTGCTCGCGGGCCATCATGATGGCGGGAGAAATAATCCGCTCTTCCTCGTCGCCGAACTGGCCGTTCTCGCTGGCATGAGGATTCAGTCCGCAGACGGCGATGCGGGGTTTGGGGTTGTCGAACCAATCGACCATCGCCTGCTGGAGCAGTTCGATGGGCTGGAAGACCGCGCCGATGTTGAGCCGGCCCCACAGGCCCATCAGCGGAACGTGAACCGTCGCCAGGACGACTTTCAGCGGGCCGCCGGCGAACATCATGGCATATCGGCGGGAGTTGGTGCGGTGGGCGAACAGCTCGGTGTGGCCGGGATAGTGATACCGGGCGAGTTTCCAGCTTTCCTTGGAAATCGGGGCCGTCACGACGGCATCCACCAGCTTTTTGTTGGCGGCGTCGATGGCGTCGAGGCAGAACCGCATCGACGCTTCGCCGCCCATTTTGCTGGGGGCGCGAATGGCGTTGCCGAGCATCGTGTAGTTGTCGTAGTCGACGACGACGACATCGTGCGGGTAGCTGCGGAGCCGGCCGTTGTACTGGTCACGCCACCAGAAAACGTCGAATTCGGCAAGGTCGGCGGCGTAGTGCAGCATCTCGTTCATGCCGTAGATGATGTACCGCGCCCGGTGCCGCAAAATCGGATCGGCCAGGGCTTTGACGATAACCTCCGCGCCGATGCCGGCGGGGTCGCCCATGGTGATCGCGATCGTTGGCCGATAGTCGTTCACTGCGCCCGTTAGCCTAGTTCAGGTCCGACCCGAAGTAAAAGCGAAAATGCCGCGTTGCAAATCACTGCCAAACGGCAATCGCCTCATGCAAATGGCATCGGATCATGGCGGAGGGCTGGATGAGAAAAAAGCCGCTTGGGAACCGCTTTGAAGTACGCGCCAAACCCTAATTTGGCTTTTTCTTTTTGGTCGCCTTGCCCTTCGTGCCGGCGGGTTTGCGGCGGACCTTGGGCGCAACTTGCTCGAGCCATTCGATCGCCCCGGGCGTTTCCACCCAACCTTCGCGAATGTCGATCGTCACCTGCGTCGCCTCTTGCTCGCTGCCGTGGCTGAAGGCGAGCGGCTCCCGGGCCGCCGCGCGCTTGCGGCCGGTCAGGAGCGGAATGATGTGCGGGTTTTCCTGTTGCGCATCGGCGAGCTTCTGACGGGCCTCGGGCGAATCGCCCGAACGGCGATACGCCAACAATGCCCGGGTAAACAGCCATTCGGGCGAGCGATCGTCGGAAAACCGCGACTGATTGAGCAGATCGTCCAGCTCGTCGAGCATACCCCCGGCAAGAAGCGTCTGGGCGAGCAGATAGCGGACGCTCTGGTTGTCCTTGGGATTGAGACGGAGCAAGTCGCGCAGATGCGACGCCGCCGGCTCGTATTCGCCCAGATTCAGCAGCGTCACCGCCCACATTTGCCGGGCGCGCATGTAGGGGCGGGTCTCGTCGATCAGCCAGAAGTGTCCGACAGCGTTCTGAAACATCTCAGGGCCGAGCTTGCGTTCGGCGGCTTCGGTGGCACGCTGGTACAGTGGCGCCGTTCGCTGGTCATCGCCGGCAAGAAGCGCCAGCAGCATCAGCGCCGGGACCGAATCGGGATCGAGTTCCAGCGCCCGCCGGGCAAGCTGCACCTGCCGCCGGCCGCGTGCATCGCGAGCGGCCTCCGTCAGCGCCTCGGCCTGCTCGATCCGGCCCAATGAAGGGTCGATCCGCACTTCCCGCTCCAACTGTTCCAGCAGGACCGGCATCGACAGCTTGTAAGTGACCGGGCCGTTGAGCGTTTCGACGTGCTTTTCCCATCTGCCGCGGTCGATCTCGTCCTCCGTGGTGGCGGCAAGCGCCCGCAGCAGCCCCTCGGCCCAGACGAGCTGGGAAGGCTCGGGATAATCGGATTTGCCGGCGCGAGTGCGACGCAAAAACAACGCATATCCCTCTTCGTCTGCCACCGGCAGGTCGTGCTGCTCCCAGGCCTCGCCGTCTTCAAATGGGATTTCGTCGATGGTTCCGTACAGAATGTTCCACAGCCCGCCGCGGGGAATCGCGGCCGATTCGATCATCGCCTTGTGGGCCTCGATCGAGGGGACAAACCCAAGTCCGAAAACGTGCCCGCCGTTGCCCAGCACCTGGGCAAACCGCGCGCCCGGCGGACCCTCGGGCTCAACCGCGATCAACTCCTCATCCTGAAGATGGTTCCACAGACGCGCCTGGTAGAACAGCTTCGAGGCATCGGCAAAGGCGATCAGGTGGTCGAGCGTCATCCCCTTGACGTCGAGAAGACCCGGCTGGCGCTTTCCGCCGCCAATGGCGCTGAAGTCCATCATGCCGCTGACGGCGTTGTCGAAGTTGGGCAGCGATTCGCGGACGACGATCTCGATCCCGGAAGGCTCGAGCACTTCCTTGAGTCCCCCCGCGAGCTTGACGTCGCGCAACTGAATTTGCCGCGGCACGCCGCCCATCTGCTCGGCCAGGTTACTCAATGAATCCAGCACGAACGCCACGTAGTCGGTAAGGGGCTGAGTGATCTCAAAATGCAGGACCATTCCCGAGCGTTGCTCCACCCACATGCAGGTTCGCGGCAAATAGCCGCCCCCCGCCTCCGCGACTCCGACGCGCATCCGCACGATGCCCAGCTCGACGACCACGTCCAGAATGGGAATTTCTCTGGCTTCGCTCATGAGCGCGGATCATAACCCAAGCGACTTGACCCGCGAGGGAGAAATTAGCTCTGACGACGTTGCGCCCGACCGGGAGGGCGAGGCTCCTGCCGAGCCGAAACCAACCTCGCCACGAAGCACCGGCTCGGCAGGAGCCTCGCCCTCCCTCTCAGCGCCCGTCCGATCGATCGTGCGGGTGGGCGAACGCGAAACGTACTCACGATCGGGTGAGATAAGTCGTGTAAACCTCGTCGCGAACTTTATAGAACGGCATCAGCGAGGCCTTGTGCGTGAGCTGTGAGCTGCCAGAAATCCCTACTTCCGGATCCATTGCCGCGACCATCACGACCGGGCCGCGCATCACCGCCACGAGATCGGTGTGCTGGTGATCGATCGGCTCCTCCCGCCGATCGAGCGGCAGGTTGATCTCCAGTAAGTCCTGATCCTTCCAGATGCGCCGGATTTGCACGAAACCCCGCGCGTCGGCCTGGGCCGGCTGTTCGTGCCCGTTGACCCGGACGCTCATTGATCTGGCCCATCGCGGCTGGCGCAGGCGAATCGCAAATTCGCCGCCGCCGAACACGGTCAGGCGGCTCGTGCCTTCGTCGGGATACGTCGTCTCCTGCACGAGCCGGATTGATTTCCATCGCACCTCCGACGGAACGTAAAGGTTCACGTAGACGCCGTCGTCATCGTGCAAATAAGCGCTGATCAAATAATCGACGACGACCTGCGGATAGGTTCCGGCGCAGCACGGCCAGGGTTCAGCCCGATATCCCTTGCGGGCCAGCGGACCGTAATCCGAATAGTAAAACGTGTGTCCGTCCGGCCCCATCGGCCTGGCGGCGAGGATGCCGTTATAGAGGATCAGCTCCAGCCCGTCGCCATAGCGGGCCTCGGTGGTAAATCGCATCAGATATCGGGCCAGCTTGAACTGGGCATAGGAGCCGCACGGCGTCTCGAAGTGGTTGCGCGTCGTGAAGAGACTCTTCCCCAGCAGGCCTTTGCCGGGCGGGACGAACTCTTCGTTGGGACCCCATCCGCTGGTGGCGAACCACTGGGTCGATTCGAGCATGTCCCAGGCGTTGGTGATCGTCTGCAAATACTTTTCGTCACTGAGCACTTCATAGGCGCGGGCGGCGGAGGAGAGGGCATTGACGTGGCTGTAGGCGTGCAGGCCGGGCAGCACGTTTTCGCCGCGGGCCAGCGGATCGAAGTAGGGCTTGTCGTGCAGGTACTTTTTGGCCAGCTCCAGATAGCGATCATCCTGCATCGCGGCGTGGGCGAGGAACAGGTTCTCCGGCAGCGTGTAACATTCATCCCAGGTGTAGCGGGGATCCTTGTGCGGGTGGGCCGCCTGTTCCTGACGGGTTTCGGCCTTGGGCGGGAGGAATCTGACGGCCTGATCCGTGGCTCGGGCGAGGACGGACTTGGCGCGGTCGATCCCGGCGAGCCTGTATGCCTCGACCAGACCGAGGACGTGCTTGTCGTAGCAGTAGCCGCGGAACGGGTGATCGTCGTAGAACGACGGCGAGCCGGCGAGGGTCCGATCGAACCCATCGACCAGTTTCGCGACTTTCTCGCGCATCTTCTCGTCGCCGGTCGCGGCAAAAAATCGTGAGAATGCGGAGACCCACTGGCCGAAGCAATGGCCGGGCGCGAAGCCGGTCGGATCGTACCAGCCGCCCATATCGGCCCCGGGGGCAGGCAGGCCGGTGCGCTGACGGTACACCTTCAGGACGCGATCCTCGTCCAGGGCCATGTAATAATTGAGCGTGTGATCGAATTGCGCTTTGAGGGGGCCGCCGGTGAGCTTGACGTCGCCGTAGGGGAATTGGCTCAGCCTCTTCCGGGCGGCGGCCAAAGGTGCTGCACTCGCGAGTTGAGCCGCCGCACCGGCCACTGCCGCCGCCGCAACACAACCCAGGAACTCTCGCCTGCTCGGTTGGGACATGGATCCTCCGCCGTCAAAGCTTCTGCGATGGGCATGTTATCTCAATCGCCCACGATTCTCACGTTCGCAATTTCTCCTGTTGGCGACCTCCCGAATACTTTGCATCGACGCCAAGTTCGCTAAATTGGTCGGATCGAATCACGGACCGATCGAGCCCAGCAAGGAGGCGACCGTCTTGACAACCACGCATGCCATTCAGAAGGCGTGGGAAACGCGATGGGAAACCGGCGACCGGTTTCCCATCTGGCCGGCCTCGGACGAGGTGGGTGAGATCCGAGTGTCATTGCCGCCGGAACTCTGGGACGAATCCTCGGCCCCGCAGATCATCTCAGACGAAACCGGCCAGCCCCTTGAAGCCGAGCCGCTCGATGACGGGCGCACTCTGCTTCTGTCGGGCCGCTCGAGTCCCGAACCGGTCAATCGTGAGGGCCGTCCGGCGTGGCTGGAATACATCGGTCCCCACAAATATCGATTGATCACCCCGCCCTTCGCTCCACAGCCTCAGGCCGCGGGTGAAGGGGATTCGATCGAGTTCGACCCCTCCGATCTCGACCTGCTGCGCCGCCCGAGCTTCCGGACGAGGTGGCCCGATTTCGACCTGGGCCTGCGGGCGGCCCGGCTGGCGACTCATCCCGGTTTCGACCGCCTCATCTCGCTTCCCATGGTCCGCGAGATGGACCTGCTGGAGCACCAGACCCGCACCGCGATGACGGTGCTGCGCCGCCTGCGCGGGCGGGCGATGCTCTGCGACGAGGTCGGACTGGGAAAGACCGTCGAAGCCGGGTTGGTGCTGTCGGAACTATTGATGCGCGGGCTGGTTCGGTCGGTGCTGGTGTTGACGCCGCCCTCGCTGATCGCGCAATGGCAGGGGGAAATGCGCCGGAAGTTCGCCGTCGAGCTGGTGAGCCACGACGATCCGGCCTTCCGCGACGCCGGACCCACTGCCTGGCAGACGCACGAGCGCCTCATCGCCTCGATCCACACCGCCAAACGCGAGCCGCACCGCTCGGCCATCCTCCAGCGGTCGTGGGACCTGGTGATCGTCGACGAAGCGCATCACCTTCGCAACCGCTCGACCCTGGCCTGGAAATTCGCCAGCGAGCTGCGCAAGCAGTTCATTCTTCTGCTGACGGCAACACCGGTGCAGAACAATCTCGAGGAGCTGTTCAATCTGGTGACCCTGCTGGAGCCGGGATTGCTGAGTACGCAGCGAAATTTCTCCAGGCGCTTCATCGCCAAAGGAGACAAGCTCACGCCCAGGAACGTCGATGAGCTGCACGGGCTTTTGGCCGAGGTCATGGTGCGCAATCGCCGCAGCACGGTCGGCCTTCAGTTCACCCGGCGATTCGCCCGCACCGAACGGGTGACGCTCTCGGGCGGGGAAAGGGAACTGTACGACGCCGCCGCGGAAATGATCCGCCAGCAACTGCACAGCGAGAAAAAGGCATCCGGCCTCAATCGCATGACGCTGATCCTGCTTCAGATGGCGCTGGGCAGCTCTTCGGCCGCGGCGTCGGGAATGCTCGATAACCTGCTGCAAAAACCGATTCTCCCCGAGACGCAGCGCGACCAGCTCCGGCAGCTTGCCGACCGCGCCGTCGCCCAGGCCCATAGCGCCAAGACCGACCGGCTGCTGGCGCTGCTGGGCGAATTCCCTGACAAGCTGGTCATTTTTACCCAATTCCGCGCCACGCAGGAGATGCTTCGGAGGCGCCTTGCCGACGCGGGCCACGAAACCGCCGTCTTTCACGGCGGACTGTCGCGGCTCGAAAAGGAAGCCGCCATCGATCAGTTCCGCACCTCCGCCGGGCTCCTTCTATGTACCGAGTCCGGCAGCGAGGGCCGAAATCTCCAGTTTGCCCACGGCCTGTGCAATTTCGATCTGCCCTGGAACCCGATGAAGATCGAACAGCGGATCGGACGCCTCAGCCGCATCGGACAGAAACACGACGTGCATGTATTCAACCTCGTCGCTGGCAGCACCGTCGAAGCCGCGGTGCTCCATCTGCTCGAAGCGAAGCTCAACATGTTCGAGCTGGTGATCGGCGAGGTCGACATGATCCTGGGCAACCTCGACGACGAGAAAGAATTCGAGGACATGATCGCCGACGAATGGGCCGGCAGCGCCGGCGCCGACGAATTCGCCGCCCGAATGGAGGTGCTGGGCAACCGGCTGCTCGCCGCCAAGGCGGCTTACTTCCGCCAGCGCGCCCAGGACGAAAAACTGTTCGGCAACCGCTTCGCCCCGGAGGGGTAGCAATGTAGCTCATGTCGCACGGTCGCCCTCGACTATGTTCTTTTGTGGCACAGTCGCCCACGACTGTGTTCGACCGAAGGTCGAAGATCGATCGGCAAAATGCTTTCCGCCTTCGGCGGAACACGGCTCGACTGAGCTCGTCGAAGTCAGCCGAGGGCGACTGTGCCACAAGAACCGGGAAAGACATGAACCGTTTCGATTCTAATCTCGCCATCTCCCCTCTCGAGCAGTTCGTCCGCGACTACGTCGATGCCCGCGAGGGCGCCTGGGACGAGATCGAGCCGCAGGTCTACGACGTGCTGCTGGATTCGCAGATGCTCCAGGTCGCATTCGATCCCGAGGCGCTGCCCGAGCACCCACGGGCGCAGCTTGCGAGCCTGGGCGCGCCGATGATCGACCGGTTCCTGGGCGACGCCCAATCGCGCTGGAACGCCGCCCGGCTCTATCGCACGCGATTGAATCTCCACCCTCACGACCTGGAATCCCGGCTGCGCCGCGCCCTGATGCTGCCGCAAGACCTGACGGTGCAGATCGAAAGCTCGCGTCCCTTGAATTTCCCGCAGGCGGTCTTCTGGTTCAAAACAAGTTTCGTCGGCGATCAGAAAGAGGAGGAAATCCTGCCGCTCGGGATCGACCTGCATCACCTGCGGCCGGTGCGGCATCTGGAGGAACTGCTTCAGAGCGATCGCCTGAGCGACGTGCCGGAATCGCTTTTGCCCGAGGCGCACAATGGCGGGCTTGTTGCCGGCTACCGGGTCGCCTGCCGGCACGTGGCGCCGACGGCGGGGGCGCTGGCCAACGCCCGCCGCCGCGACTGGACCACCCGCGTGGAAAAGCAGATCGCCCGCATGACCGACTACTACGCGCAGCTCCGCCAGGAGGCCCGCGAGCAGGCCGCCCGCGACGACAACGCCTCCGCCCGCGCCGTCTCCCGCATCGAATCGATCGACCGCGAGGAAGCGCTGCGCACCAGCGAGTTGCGCCAGAAATCCGCCGTCCGAACCCAAGTGAGGCTGCTGAGCCTGTTGCTGATCGAGCAGCCCAAGCTCCTGATCGAAGCCCATCTGGTCGACAAGAACGGATCGCGCGGTCACTTCCAGATGGTCTGGGACTCGCTTTCCGAATCGATGGAGCCGATCGATTGTCCGCGCTGCGGCCAGCCGACCTTCGCCCTCGATATGGAGAACCCACGCGGGCCGCGCATACAGACACCTCCAGTTCTCTGCGGAAAGTGCGCCAATTCTTCACGCGGCAGGGGCCCCAAGCGATCCTAGAATCGCCGTGTAATGTGAGATCCCCAATCGCGGCGCCGGTCGCTTCCGACTGGATCGCTCGCCTGCCCATCTCTGTTTTCGTATCATGAAAATCAGGATAGAATCCCGATGAATGATTCGGACGTTCCGCTGCCGCGACACGGAGAGATTGGCCGGCGATCAGAACGTCGGACGTTTTCGAAGATTCGAGCGTGTCGCACGACGAAAACTGGAGTTGCTGGCCAGCGCGTCGCGGCTTGAGGACCTTCGTGCCATTCCGGGCAACCGCTTGGAGGCGTTGAAGGGGAATCGGATCGGCCAGTACAGCGTCCGCGTTAATGATCAATGGCGAATTTGCTTTCGTTGGGCAGATGGCGATGCGTTCGACGTGGAGATCGTCGATTACCACTGAGCAATTGACGACGTGAACTGTCAGGAGCACGAAAATGAGCAAGCAATTGGACCCCATCCCGCCGGGTGAAATCCTCCTCGAGGAATTCCTGAAGCCCACCGGCTTGAGCCAGAACGAGCTGGCCCGCGCGATCGACGTGCCGCCAGGGCGCATCAACGACATCGTCCGCGGCAAGCGCGGCATCACGCGAGACACGGCGGCCCGTCTGGCCGTCTACTTTCGCACGTCGGCCGATCTGTGGATCAACCTGCAAGCACGATACGACGCCAAGGTCGCAACGCGGGAGATCATCCCGGTCATCCGAAAACGCATCCGCCCCGCCGCCGACGCCGCGGCGTAACGTGGACGGGTTCGGAGTCGATCAGGAAATCGCCGATTGCCGTGAAACAGGATTCCGGACGCATGGTAAAATGTGATGCGAGATCATGTCCGAATTCATGTACCGCCAACGTTTCTCTCCCCGTCGATTCGTCGTCACAGGCGCCAGCGCACTGATCGCGTTGATCTTGGGGATCGCAACCGTTTTGGCGGGCGACTCCCCTTCTTTGCCGGCCACCGGCCAGGCAGTCCATCCGAATGCGTGGTCGTTTGCGCCGATTGGCGACCCCGTTCCGCCCACGCCGAAACAAGGCAGTTGGATCTCCGATCCGATCGACTCGTTCATGCTTGCGACACTCGAGAAGCACGGCCTGTCGCCGGCGCCGCAAGCTTCGCGGTTGACGTTGCTGCGGCGGGCGTATTTCGACCTGATCGGGCTTCCGCCGCCGCCGGAGGAAATCCAACCGTTCACGAAGGACGATGGCGCTGACGCTTACGAACGCCTGATCGACAGGCTCCTGGACTCCCCGCAATACGGCGAGCGGTGGGCCAAGCACTGGCTCGACGCCGTGCGTTATGCCGACACGAGTGGCTTCGAGAAGGATCATCTCTATCCGAATGCGTGGAAGTATCGGGATTACGTCATCCGTTCGTTGAATGCGGACAAGCCGTACGACCGGTTCGTGCAGGAGCAGATTGCCGGTGATGAATTGTGGCCGGACGACAAGGATGCGGTGACAGCAACCGCACTGTATTGCGTCGGCCCCGCGGTCGATGAAGCGGCGATGAAGTCCACCGAGCTCGAACACGAATGGCGCGTCGACTGCGTCGACACGACCGGCGCGGCCCTGCTCGGCCTCACCCTCGGCTGCGCCCGCTGCCACGACCACAAGTACGACCCGCTCACGCAAAAAGACTATTACTCACTTCACGCAATCTTCGGTGATACCGATCGCCCCTACCCCGGCCCGATCCGGCTGCTGCGCATCAAGGCGCTCAACGGCTGGCTCTCGGACGCCCCGGTCCCCAAGCAATACCTGAACGATCCGCGCTGCACCATCGAGACGGAGGACAAGACCGGATTCCATTTGTTCCATCGCGAGCAGCCGTTTGAAATGCACGTGCTGCACCGCGGGCAGTTCAGCACGCCGGGCAACGTCGTTGGCCCGGCCGTGCCGGCGATCTTCGAGACGCCCCAGATCAAGAAGGACTTCGATGAGGCCCCGCTGGACGGCCGCCGGGCGGCGCTGGCGAAGTGGATCACGTCGCCGGACAACCCGCTGGCCGCCCGAGTCATCGTCAACCGCGTCTGGGCCTGGCACTTCGGCGAAGGGATCGTCCGTACCCCAAACGATTTCGGCAACCAGGGCGAGCCGCCGACTCATCCCGAGCTGCTCGACTGGCTCGCCCGTGACTTCATGAAACACGGCTGGAGCCTCAAGCACCTGCACAAGCGGATCATGCTCTCCAGCACCTACCGGATGCAGAGCATCCCCAACCCGCGAGCCGCCAGGCTCGATCCCGAGAACCGGCTGCTCTCGCACTTCCCCCGCCAGCGTCTGGACGGGGAATCGATCCGCGACGCGATCCTCTCCGCCGCCGGCACATTGAACCCCAGGCAATTCGGCCCGGCGGTGGCGCCGCCGCTGGGAAGCCAGGAATTGGCCGGGCTGTTCGACGCCAAACAGAAGTGGCCGATCACCAAAGATTCCTCCCAGCACACGCGCCGGAGCGTCTACCTGCTGGTCCGCCGGACTTTCATCCTTCCCATGTTCGCCACGTTCGACGCGCCGGACGTCATGGTCAGTTGCCCGAGGCGCTTCCAGACGACCGTCCCCACCCAGGCGCTGACGCTGTTCAACAGCCCCTTCGTCCGCGAGCAGTCGCAGGCAATGGCCAAGCGCCTCATGACCAACTGCGGTGATGACGACGGGAAAATCATCGAGCAAGCGTGGCTGCTGTGCTTTGGTCGGCAGGTGACTCAGGAAGAGTCGGAGAAATCCGATCGATTCGTCAGGGATGAGACGGCAACGCTGAACGATCGCGAGGCGGCGATTTCCGAATTATGCCTGGCGCTCTTCAATGCCAATGAGTTTGTCTATATGGATTGAGCCGCACGTGGCACGGGCTTCCAGCCCGTGCAAAAAAGGCGCCAACACGGGCTGGAAGCCCGTGCCACGAGAAGCGCACCTGGAGACGGATTGATGTCCCGCTGCAAATTCCATCCCGATCAACCGGCGCGATTCCTTTCGCGGCGCGAGATGCTCCTGAAGGCCGGGTTCGGCTTCGGCGCCTGGGCGCTGCTGGACCTGCTGACCCGCGACGGCCTGGCCGAGAAGGCATTGCCCTCCGCTCCAGCGGGAGCTGCGTCCAATCCCCTCGCCGCCAAGCCCTCGCATTCCCCGCCGCGGGCAAAGCACGTGATTTTCCTGTTCATGCAGGGCGGCCCGTCACAGGTGGACACCTTCGACCCCAAGCCGATGCTGAACAAGCTGCACGGCCAGCCGCTGCCGGCAAGCCTCATCAAGGGGTTGACGCTTCAGTTCACGCACATGGACGCGCGGGTGCTGCGGTCGCCTCAAACATTCAGCCGGTGCGGACAGTCGGGCATGGAGATCGCGGATACTTACCCGAATCTCCAGCAGTGCGCCGACGATCTGGCGATCCTCCGCTCCTGCTACCACGAATCGTTCAACCACGCTCCGGCGCAGTATCTTACGAATACCGGCTCCGCGCGAATGGGCCGGCCATCGCTCGGATCGTGGGTGACGTATGGGCTCGGAAGCGAATCGGAAAACCTGCCGGCGTTCGTCGTCATGCAGACGACCGGCGACGTCAAAGGCGGCCCGCCGGTCTACGGCCGCGGATTTTTGCCGGGGACGTATCAGCCGACCATCCTGCGAAACACGGGTTCACCCGTCCTCTATCTCGACCCGCCTGATCGTCAGGACCTGGCCGACCAGCGCCGCATCCTCGACATGTCGCAGTGGCTCAACCAGCAGCACATGCTCGCCCGCGGCGAAGACGTCGACGACCTTTCGTCGCGAATCTCCTCTTACGAACTGGCATTTCGCATGCAAAGTGCGGTTCCCGATGCCGTCGACCTGAGTCAGGAATCGGCAGCGACGCGCGAGATGTATGGCCTGAACGACACGATGTCCGCCAAGTTCGGCGCCGACTGCCTGATCGCCCGTCGTCTGGTCGAACGCGGCGTGCGCTTCGTCCAGATCTTCACCGGAAGCGGCGGCATGGGCGACGACTGGGACGGCGCCCACGCCGAGAACGACAAGGTGCATCGCGCCATGGCCCATCGCACCGACAAGCCGATCGCCGGGCTGCTTCAGGACCTCAAGCATCGCGGCTTGCTGGACGAGACGCTGGTGATCTGGGGCGGCGAGTTCGGGCGCACGCCTCTGGCCGACGGCCGGTATCCCGACAAGCCCGCCGGCCGCGATCACAACCCCTACGGCTTCACCACCTGGCTCGCCGGGGGCGGAGTCAAGGGCGGCCAGATCTACGGCGCCACCGACGAAGTCGGCTTCCGCGCCGTCGAAAACCCGGTCCATATCAACGACCTCCACGCCACCATCCTGCGCCTCCTGGGCCTCGATCACCGCAAGCTCACCTTCCTCTTCGAGGGCCGCCAGATGCGCCTCACCGACGTAGGCGGGGATCACGACATCGCCGCCAGACTCGTCGGGTGAAGTCCCGAATGTCCCGCGTCTCGAAGGTGCCACGGCCCAATTTCGTGAAATCGCGCGTCGCAACCCACGATTTACGAGCACGTTGCGCCAGATGCCGCACATGCCCCAAAAATGTCTCACTTGTCACACCCCAAAAAGTGCGACATTCTGCGACATTCGCGACATTTGGAGCACCCCTTTTTTGGGCAATTATATATTTGACTAATCCGGCCCCGATCCGGTCTAATGCGGGGCATGGCCAACAAACTGCGGAATCTGAGATTCACTTCTGCGGCGCGGATTGAGAAATCCTATCGTGACCTTCCCGCCCTCCTCAAGGTGGGTGACGTTCGTGAAATCGCGTCTGCCTTCGTCGGGAACATGGATCGAATCTTGGCGATGGTCGAATTTGCGCCACTCGCGTTGGGACTGGCACTTGAGCATACCCATGATGTTCAAGTCGAAGACGCCCGGCGCGATTCGCCCCAACGCGCCTTCCTCGCACCTGCCTTTTTCGGTCCACCGGGGATCGGTGGACATTTTCATCGCGAGCCAAAGCTATCAGCGCGATGGAGTCAAAGCCCGCTGCCCGATGACCTTCGCAATGAGGCCATCGAACGTGGGCATCGTAGCCTTGCGGATTGGATGAAGTTTCACCCGAAGGACGTTGCCGCTGGCATAGAGGCAGTTCTGTCGGCGCAGATCATCGGGGCATGGAGCGCATTTGAAACGCTGGCCGGTGATCTTTGGGAAACAATCATCCTCAATGAACCGAAGACTTTTGCCGCGCTGAAGCAGAAATCGCACGGCATCGCGAAGGCCAAGACTCCGCTGTCGAAATCTGACGAGGTGGACATCCTTCGCGATGAGGTGAGTTTCAATAGCCCGTGGGGAACTCGCGCCGCATACAAAAAGCTTGGCAACGCAGGTGCGATCCTTCGCGGGTTGTCGTCTAAACGAATCGACGCTCTCAATATCATTCGGAACGTGATCGCGCACCATGCGGGCAAAATCGACAAGCGGTATTTTGATCGTGCCGCGTCCGTTCGTTTCGCGCCAAAACTGAAGCGCGGGCGAAAGTTTCCTTTGACCGGGGAAGTCTGCTCAACGCGAATCAATGCCGTCATCGCGCGTGCGCTGTCGCTGGTGCATCAAGTTGACAAGCGATTGGGCCGGTGAACAATTGCTGCGCGACATGGCTCAGAAACGCCTCTTGCCGCCCTTGGAAACTCCCTGTGCAGACTGTAACGGAAAAGGATGGTACTGGCCGGAGGATCGCGACAAAGCTCGTCGCTGCGAAGCTTGCGCGGGTGCGGGATATGTTCCCACCGGCGATGGCAAACGGATTCTTGATTTGATGCGTCATTCCATCCGTGCGATGGTTGCCGAAATTCCGCCCGCCGACTAGCGCTTCTTGCCCTTTTTCTTCGCCGCACGCTCGCTCGCGATGGCGTCGTCCACTTCCTTCTTTGAAACGTGCGCGAGTCCGCGAATTGCCTTGGCAAATTCCGGCATGCCGGAAAAGTCCGGCGGTTGGAGGGCAGAAGATTTCATCGTGGGCGTTTTGCTTCGCATGGAAGCGATTATAACGCGCGTTTGCAATACTCTAGCCTTGTCGCGATAGTATTCGGAAGGGCGGAAGGATTTCCACAATGAAACTGGCGATCGGCCTCGCGATCCTGGGCGGCGCGATTGTGATTCTCTGCGCGCGATCCAACGCGCAAATCTCGACCGAAGAAGCCCAGCGCCGACTTGCCGAACGGCAAGCGGAACGCGCCGCCCACCCGCCCGCGACCCGTCCCGCTCCAATCGCTGCGACGCAGCATATGGTCGCAACGCGGCCAGCAGTTGCATTGCCAGCAGTCGCGCATTCGGTGGACGGTTTACCCTTCCCGCCAGTGACGTGCGATCGGGCAAAGGCTGTCGGCCCCGCCTCTCATGGAAAGCTCAGCGACATCGCCGAATTACTTCTGGTCCCGCCCGCGCTCAGTGGCGTCAAGCTCTACGGCGTCGATGCCAGCGCCGACCTTCTGCGCCGACGGCATGGCGAGTTGTCATTCCCGCAAAAGTGCCAGTGGTTCGCGATCGACTTGGGCAAGGCCGACTTGGCGGGTATCGCAGTCGATCAAGGCGTCATCACGGGAATCGTCCTGATGTACCGCGACCAACACACGGCACAGCAGACCGTGTTCCTGAGCTACGGCCAGCGCCCGACTTCAAGCTCATCGCACGTCGGCCCCTGGAGCGTCAGCCTGATCCTGCCGGGGCAGCATTTCCCCGGCCGTTGGCCCGCATATGTTGCCGTCGATGTTTCGGCCCAAATCGACCCGAAGCAGGCCGCGATTGCAAACCATGAGTTGTCGATCGGCATGACGCTGGACGAGGCCAAAGAGGTGTTGCGCGACCGCTGGACGGGACGGCCCTATGTCGCCGCGAAAGACGGGGACGAAATCACCTGGCGCTGGCCGCATGAGGGGGGCAGCTTCATCGATGCAACTTTTGTGGATGGGAAACTCGTCCGCTTCCGGCGGTATTGACGTGGGATCAATCAGCATCACGGAATACTTTCATCGCGGCGAGCCAAGAAAGTTCACTCTCGTTGCGGAGATTCTGCGCGGCCGATTCGATTCTCTTGAGCCTCTCCGATCCAATCTCAAGAACCACCGGATTAGGTTCGCCATCCGTATCTTTCAGGAGTTCGGCGGCCGCAACGACCGCCCTTGCGGCGTGTCGCCTCAGGACGTCAAGTTCTGTATACGAGTTTGTCCCGTTCATTCGAGGCACCATTTTGGTCGCCCAGCGAAGCGAGTGTAGCACCAAGCCGCGTTCAGACCAATTTCACTTCTGAGCACCCGCATCAATAGCGCCAGCTCCTGAGAATCGACGCTGGCCGCATCGCTGCCCGATATGCCTTTGTGACCGTGCGCCCGGAGTTGGATCAGAAGTTCGTCGCCTTCAACGAGTTCGTCCGTGAACCTGCTGGAATCCCAATCAATGACCGTGATGTTCTTTCCGTCGAAAAAGACGTTCCAAGGACGAAGATCGCCGTGAACCAGCGCGTTTCTTTGGCAGGCGGATACGAATTCACTTAGCTGCCTCTCGACACTATCGAGGTCGGGCACAATCTCGAAATCCCAGAGCAACTTTCCGATGGCCTTCTCAAACACCGCAACGTCTTCGACAAGATCGACAATGCGGGCCATGTGAGGAATCGAATCCTGGACTTCGTAGAGCCTGCGATACCGTCCCTTGTGCTTGAATGCGAAGTATTCAGAATTCCCACGCCGCGCGAGGCAAAGAAGTCCCTTCGGACCGCCGCGATATTTTTCCCGTTCCTCGTAAACCGCCGTGTACCCGTGGGATTCTAAGATACTCTTGCGGTGGCCCATGAACGCTCTCCAGCAATGGCTTGTTACATTAGTTTGGCAGACCGCCGTTTTCGACTTCGCCGCTTGATGGGAGATTCTCCGGGGTCGTCTGGCCGATCAGTTGCTTGTATGTGATGCGCTTGCCAATGGCACCCGGCAGGACCGTCGTGAACCGCTGGCCATCGTTCAAATCACGTTCGTTGAACCGGAAGGCTTCTTCATCGACGTACCGGCCCAGGTGCGGCTCATCGACGCTGACGTAGGTGCCGTTGATCGCCCGCTTGAGAAGCGACCAGAAGTTTTCCATGCCGTTCGTGTGAACGCGATCCCGAACGTAGCACTCCGCGTGGTCAATGACTTCGTGCAGATAATCCGGGCTCAGGCCGTCATAGGACTTGAGGGCGTCCGTATAGACGTGTGACCCCGCCTCAACGGTTTCACGGATGATCGGTGCGAGCGTCTTTCGCTTCACGTTGCCGACGACCTTCGCCGTGACCTTGCTGGTTGAATCATCCGTGCCGCGCTCAAGAATTCCATGGACAACGGCCTTGCCAGCGCCGCCGGTCCCGTGAATCTTTTCCTGTCTGCGGCTCTTGTGCATGTTGCGGGATTTTCCGCCCACGAACGTTTCGTCACTCTCGCACTCGCCAGTGAACTTCACGAAGCTTCCGACGTGCATCGCGTGGCGGACCCGGTGAAGCATGAACCATGCCGACTTTTGTGTGACGCCCAGCGCCCGCGCCAGTTCGCAAGAGCTAATGCCGTTCTTGGCATTGGTGATGCACCAGACCGCGACGAACCATTTGTCCAGACCGAGCGGACTTTCCTCGAAGATCGTGCCGACTTTGGCGCTGAACTGGCGGCGCGGATGCTTTTCGTAGCACTGCCAGCGCCGTTGATTCTTGAGATAGCCAACGTTCATCGACCCGCAGTGCGGGCAGCAGACCCCGTTCGGCCAACGCATTTTCGCGAAGTAATCGGTGGCAAAGTCGGCGTCTGAAAAGTACCGGACCGCTTCAATCAACGTCATCGGATATGTGTTTCCCGCGTTCATGTCAGAATCTTAGCGGGGAGCGTCCGATTAGTCAAGTATATAATTACCCTTTTTTGGCCCCACCGACTCGGCTCACCTTGTCTCCCTGTCTCCCTCTCCCCGTCACCGCAAGCTCACTTTCCTCTTCGAAGGCCGCGAGATGCGTCTGACCGACGTAGGCGGCGATCACGACATCGCCGCCAAGCTCGTCGGCTAAGGCCCCCCACCCCATTCGCGAGCCCGTGCCCCGGACACAAATCCACGAGAAGCCGCCTATTGCGCCTCGAAGCGCCTCGCCGCGTCGGTCCGCAGTGCTTTCGCCGGGGAACATTTGGGGACATTTGCCATGATGCCGAGATTTCATCCGTCCGCCGGCCACGCCTGCCCCTGGCGATACAGGTTTGGATCTTCGGTGTGTTGTTTCCAGATTCTCTGTAGCGTGTCGTGCAAGGGTCGCAACTCTGCCGCCACTTTCCGGCTCGTATCGGCGTCGATCAGCCGGCGGGACTCCAGGAAGCGGAGCCAGGCGGGAATCGCCTGAAACAGGGCCGCCGCGGGGTGGTGCCGCTGACTCAGCATGCCCAACATACCACTGAGGTAAACATCGAGCGTGATCCGCTCTGGGCAAAGAGGATGGGCCGGCCGAGGGGGTTTGGGCAGTTTCCGCTTGGAGCCTATTGCCTGCGCGAGCATGCTCAGGCGCGGATCGAGCTCACCCTCGTTTCGTCGCAGGAAATAACGATACAGCTCCTGACTTACCAGTTTCCCCCGTGGGAATGGCGCGCCTTGCTCGCGGCGCAGGTAGCCGACGAATTCGCAGATCAGCCGATGAAGATTCATCGCCCCCGCGCCCTGGGCTTGGCTTTGGTCATGCTCGGCATCCCCATCTTTACGGCGCTGTTTCCGCGGCGGCTTCAATGCGAAGTCGTCAGCTTGCCACCGGCGCCCGGACTTTCCCGTCAGGTCGTCGATGAATTCGCGAAGATATCCCTCGCGCAGCTCCTCGACATAAAAACCGACGCGGTCGAGCAGGACCGCATCAGCCGGATCGGGAGAGGCGGTGTTTTCGAGGTAAGAAAAGACCTCGTGATCGGCTCCCCTCTCGGCAAATTCCGACACGCCCCAGGGAACGACGTTGTCCGAAGATTTCACCAGCGGCCAGGCGACTCGCAGGGCTTCGACGAGGACGTCCAACTGGCCGTGATATCCCAGGGCGTCCGCGGCGCGGTTGAAGGTATCGATGTCGCGTCCGGCGTTCCGGGCCAGTTCCCGCGCCAGGGAGGGAACAACCTCCTGTCGATTTTCCGCCAGGGCGTCCAGCAAGCACCAGGACAGATAGAAGTGAGCCCCTTGCGCGAAGACCTCGGGCCGGCGCTCGCGGAGCGCGCCGACGCAGTCCCCGAATCGTGTGCGGCTGCCGCTCTTCTCGGCGTCGGCGTGAAGAAGGCCGAGCATCTCAAAGGCCATGTCGTCGTCCATCACCTCGGCGTCTTCCAACGTCTCGAGGAACACCGCGATCCGGCCATCGCCCTCCTGGGCCTTAAACTCCTGCCAGCGGCCCTCTGCTCTCTGTGCAATTGGATCCGGCGGCACAGGAGCGGCTGGAGCTTCGTCTACGGGCACGGATGGGCCCGGCGGAATCACCGCCTGCCTCGACGATTCCTCCTGATCCTTGGCCAGACAACACTTCTTGTACTTCTTTCCGCTGCCGCAGTGACAGGGATCATTGCGTCCCGTTTTCATGTCGGTTAAGTCCTGAGTCCTGAAGCCTCGTGTCAGGCCGGATAATACGCGGGAGCGGGGCCTTGATGAAACCGCGGGTCGCCGAAAGCGTGTGCGGGCGGAGCACGTCGTCCATCAGATCGCCCGTTCATCACTTGGCCAGATCCCCCGTTCATCACTTGGCCTCGCCCGCGCGATGCGATAACCTGCGATGCGATAACCTCCTGCCGCCCGATCAGGCAACAGACGATACTCAGGTGTGATGATGTAACCTAGTCGCGCGACGCGCGCATCCGCTTGTGGGGTTGAGCCATGCCCGTCAAAAAGCTCAGACGGTCCGGTCCATCGCCGGCAGCGCAAGCGCTGCTCAATCGCCTCGTCGATGAATGGCAACACCCTGATCCGAACGCGACGCAGCCGATCATCGTTGAGGAAAACGGCGGACAAGGCCAACCGACCCATATATACGTGATATGGGACGATTGGGCGCCCCTGGGGTCTATCGAGCGATCCGAAGTGATTATGAGCGCGTACGAGGAAGTGCGCGGGCGGGCCGGCGCGATCAACGTAACGGTTGCGATGGGCCTGACGCCCGCCGAGGCCGACCGCCTTGGAATCCGCTACCCGTAACCGAGTCACGCCGTCAAATCGAGCGGTTTCCTTCGCACCTACACCGTTTGCTTGTTTCCCGCGAGTTGGAACTTGGTGGTTGCCGGCACACGGCCGAACAGCTACGATACGCGCGCGATCATAAGGAATCGCCGTTTACCGGCGTTCTTTGAGGGGTTTTCTAAATGCTTCCTGACACTTCACCAGATTCGTGGCAACTCCGCGGCAGCGGCGTCTGGACTGGGATGGCGTCGAGCGTCAGCTATCAGTTTTCGATTGTTGACACCTCGGAGATGGTTCCGCTGCATCAACGCATTGGAACCACGCCAACCGGGATCTTCGTGGTCATTAAGGCTGCAATCGGCGCGGAATACGGATGCGAGGCGCTCAATTGGATCGAATACACCGGCGCCTACTTGAATGGTGCCCCTTACACGCCGCCGGGAGGTTGGCCGTGGGTCGGAATCAACGTGGGTGGCAGGGATGATGGTTGCCCGTATTCTGAGACTGAGGAATCGCAAAAGCGGACCATCGAGGGGCGTGGCATGGGCTGGCGCGGGGCGGTCAGGAACCTCTATGATCCGCAGGGCTTCGACGGCGTTTTTCTGAATTGGCCGGCCAGCGGGTCGCCGAATTGGAAACATGAATCCATCGTGGTTCTGGTCGGTCGTTGGGACGGGGTTGACCATGTGGCCGGTGCCCTCAGATACATGTTCTCGACCGATGAAGCGGGGAATCTGGACGAATATGGCGCGAAACCGGCGAGCCAGGCCGATTTGGAAGTCTGGAGGCAGGCGCTCGTGGCGGGCTATCCGCAATACGCCAGAAATAATCTGTAACGGAAATCAGGGGACCAGCGCCCGCAGCAGCGTGCCGCTCAGCGATCCCTTCATTATTTCATCACACTAAGCAACGTGTACCGTTTCCTCTTTCTCCCGCCTTCGCTTTCCCGGTCGCCATGTTCGGGTGCAGCGGACTGGACGGTTGTTCTCAGCGAATCTATCTTGACTGGATCGTGGCCATTTCGCCGCCTTTGCTCGCCGAAGCGGAACTGCTCCGAACAGAGTTCGGCGAAGCCCTGCCCGAAAGGGCCGCGAACATATTTCAGCGAATCATACGGGACCCGCGGGCTGGGAGCGCAAATGCGCGCGAGCGTGAATGTACGGAGATGCTCGCATCTGTCCTAATCAACGCGCCAATCATTCGAGAGCGGGTCTTTCGTTGGATGGCGATAGCCAGCAACACCGACCCGAAACTGATCGCAACCCTTGATCTTGAATTGAGAACGGAGCAACCAATCGGCTCCAAACGCGACGACCTGCGGATTGAGGGCTGGCAGATTTTGGAGGAAAAAAGCCGGCGTCGATTGCTCTGGACTGTTGAGGTCAAGGTCGGCGCGTCGTTTCACTATAGTTCCGATGACCGGGTCGACGACGCAAGCGATCCTGAAGAGAAGGTTGACGAGGAACTGGTCAACCAGCTGGTGAACTACGACGCGTGGCTTCGTGATCAGACAGCAGACAATCGCCGTGGTTTTGTGCTGTCGGTTCGTTACCTCCACGACCAGCTACCGAAATTGTTGGAACCGTGGACCTGCCTGACCTGGACTGGTCTCGGAACGCAGCTTGAGTCAACCATAAATGATGATTGCCTGCCACCCGATCAACTCCTACTTGCGAAGCATTTACTCGGTTTCATCAAAGCTAATCTCTGGCGGAGTTCCGAAATGTTGGATAGCAAGCTGGATTTCAACGATATCGCTTTGATCAGAGCCTTCTCCGTGCTGGGACGTGAGTGCGAACTGAAAATCAATCGACTTGTCGGAACGCTCGAGCCGGTGATTGCAAAATCCGGTATCGGCTACGGCGACGTCAAGCTTCGCCCCAATCTCTACGGTCAGGGCTCCTGCTGCTGGATCGAACGCCGGCTTTTATCAACAGAAGAGGATGCGCCGTACTTTGGGTCCAGCATTGGATGCGACCAGGAATTTGGCGATTACGCCTCTGTCGACATCTGGTTCAGTCCAAAGCATCCGCGTCGGCAAGAGCTCATGGACGCGATTTCAGAAAAACTTCCTCTGCTCACAAAGCGCGATCCTCGCTGGACTCTTGGCTCGCCGGTTGCGGCTGATTGGACGGCGCTTTATCTGTGGCGCCCTTTGACTGATTTTCTGTCGGAACCCGAGCAAGAAAAAGCGCTGGCTTCCTTCGTGTCGTCGGCGACGGAGGACCTAAAAGCGATCGACGTCCAAAAGCTCGTCTCCGACGTCGTAGGCGTCAAGAGAAAGCCCATTTCGTCGGCCTAATGTCGTGTCACTTTTGCAGCGTCTGGGAGCGGGTAGATCGCGGAATGAGCAAGCGAAAAAAGAATCCTAGCGGCGAACCGAGGGACCGCGGGGAAGAGCAGGAGATTGATGAGCTTGCACAACGCGTATTCGCCGCGTGCTTGCCGCCAGCGTGGTACCGGCGTCCGCAAACTCCCGATTTACGTGTGGACTACCTCGTCGAGCCGGTTCACGCTGGTCGCGCCACTGGGCTTCAGATTGGCGTGCAGCTCAAGGGAGCAAAGAACCCGAAAATTAAGGCACAAATCTCGAAGCGGATGGAGACGGCGCACCTGGCTTATTACCTCAAGCGAGATGATCCCATTTTTCTCATCCTTGCAGACGTAACCCGGTCACGAGCCTATTACCTGTTCCTTCAAAAATACACGCTCGAAGACTTGGCTCGTACCGGGTGGCAGAAGCAGCGCACAATCACCGTTCACGTTCCCATCACCAACGACCTAAGCAAGATCGAGGAGTTTGAGAAAGCAGCGATCGAGGCGCGGAAGTATATGAATGGCGCCCGCCCTGGAGGGATATCGCCTGCGATCGCAGCAGAAAAGCAACGGTTAGAGAACATCGACCCGAGAATCGAAGTCGCAATCGAAGCAACCACCGACGGCATTGGATACCGTCTCAATGCGAGAGAGCCGTTCGAATTCAATATGGTTCTGAATTCCGACCCCGAGAAGGCGAATGAGCAAATGCGCGACCTTCTTGAGAGAGGGCTTCCGATCGCGTTGGAGCCAACGGAAATCGAATTTGAAGGCGCACCGCTCCTCAAGCACGTCGTCGAAGAGGCGGCACGCGGAAAAACCGGGCCGATCAAATTGCACGCAAGCCGTTCGTTTGATGCCAAGCTGAATCTCCGAGCAATAGCCTCCGACGATTCGCTTAGGGCGCAGATTGATATGGATGCCAGGGGTGAGGGCGGCAGCGCCGAGATCCGAGTCCATGCCGGATTGCCAAATATGCCGATGGAGATCGACTTCACGTGGCACATCGTGGATGGCGTCCTCAGATCAGCATCGACATTTCAGTACCGTTTTCTATTGACACGATGGCGCGGCAAACCGATTCGGCGGCTGCCTTATTTTGATCAGATTCTTTCGCTGCTTGAAGCCATCAGCGACGGTTGCGATCTTGCGATCCAATGCTTCATCGAGGGTAACAAGCTCTTCGGTGGCCGCGTGGCAAATCACGGGCTTAAGAGCAAGTGCGATCAGGTTCTCTTCTACCTGCGGCTGTATGCGAAGGCGCGCGACATCGCCGCATTCATCGGTGCCGACCCGACGATGCCAGCCGACCTGACTGTCGACGACCTTCGCGTAATCGAAGATTTGCATTGGCGGCTGTTGGTGAAACACGTCGTGAACCCTGCATCAATGACAGTGAGCATCGCGATACATCGAGACAAATTCGACAAGGTGGTGCAGGATGCCGAGAAAGG
>DATHPP010000504.1:0-16893 GCA_035483795.1 Tepidisphaeraceae bacterium
AATCAGGCTGCCTTCCGCAGTCAAGAACATTCCCCCGCCCCATCCTGCCGGCGGCAGCATGCGCTAAACTCCGGGGGTGCGGGGGCAGCGCCCCCGCGCGTTGATAGAATTACCTACGCAAAAACCGGAAGAGCCGAGAAAGGATATGTGACACTAATTTAACAAGGGAACCAGTTCATGAGCAAGCACGTCAGTATTTCACCCAGCGAAGCGGCCGATCGCCTGGCCATCCGGGAAGTTGTCGAAGCCTATGCACACTGCGCCGACCGTCGCGATGCAAAGGGTCAGATGGCTTTGTTTGCCGAAGACGCGCATTTCGTGGTCTATATGGACGCGAAAGACCCAAAGCCGTCACAGGAGCTCCACTCGCGCGACGAGCTCGCTGCGGTGTTTGCGGACCTGAACCAGTACGCAGCGACCATGCACCTTCTGGGACAGACGACGATTCTTACCCTGACCGGCGACCGAGGCACAGCGGAAACGTATTGCATGCCCCATCACCTCACAATCCACTGTGGGAACCGGCACCTGATGATTGCCGCGCTCCGCTATATGGATACCTTCGTGAAGAGGGACGGCGCGTGGCTGTTCGAGGAGCGCAAGCTCTACGTCGACTGGCTGGAACAACGTGCGCTGTCATGAACGAACATGGTGGCTGACCACTTACGTCTTGTGATCGTGGGCGCGACCGGAATGGTCGGCGGCTACGCCCTCCACTACGCGCTGGACCACGCCACCGTTGGACAGGTGACGGCGATCGGCCGAAGGAAGCTTGGCATTTCGCATCCCAAGCTCAGCGAGGTTCTACATCAAGACAACCCGAATCAAATACCGCCTAAGTCGTAGTTCCCGCGACCAAGGTTGGATTGTGCCCGATTTGTGAAGGCGCTACGCTTCGCCCAATGAGAATCCGGCTCGACCCAAGACTCCTGGCAATCGTCGTCGACGACGAATCGGTTCCGAGTGCATTGCAAGATCTGGTCGAATCGGACGGGCTGTCCACGGTCTGTTCCGGTTACGCGGAGCAATTCCTGGAGGCCGCCCGCCTCCCGGCAGCAGTGCCAAACCACTGGCACTTGAGCCCTGGCACTCGCCCAGGTTGCTCTGGCCAATCCGAACTGCAAGTCCCTCCAGCAAAATCCTTTAGGGACCAAACCATGGGGGAGTCGATGGCAGGAACGGCCATTGCCTTGGAGGTGCAGACGAACGAAAGAACGGCCGGAGATCGCCGGTGCGTCCGAAAGTGAGTCGGCGATCTTCGCTTCGAGGATTTGGCCATGCTGCGAATCACAGCGCACGACAACCCGCGAGTGCTCACCCTCCGGCTCGAAGGCAGATTGGAGGGGCCATGGGCGGAGGAATTGGAAAGGTGCTGGAAAAGCACTCTCGCCAGCCTGTGCAAACCGAAGCTTCGCGTGGACCTGACCGGCGTGACGTTCATCGACGCCGCGGGCAGGTCCCAGTTGGTTGCCATGCACCGGAA
The DNA here is from genome assembly GCA_035483795.1 of Tepidisphaeraceae bacterium. Taxonomy (GTDB): domain Bacteria; phylum Planctomycetota; class Phycisphaerae; order Tepidisphaerales; family Tepidisphaeraceae; genus DASXMX01. Next base: position 1,484 of record DATHPP010000504.1, read on the forward strand.
AGGCGCCGAGTTCATTGCCATCGACTGCCTGACCAAAGCAGTCGTCGAGGAAATCACCAACAGAAGTCGTTCACGCCAGTGAGAGAGGACCGTTATGCGTTACCTGAGACCAATTGCATTGTCGGTGCTGGGCGGGCTGTCGCTTTGGCCGGGCGGTTGTGGTGAAAAGATCGCGGCGCCCCCGCCGGCATCGCCGACGGTCGAGGTCGCGCATCCGCTCGAACGCGAAGTCACCGAATACGCGGACTACGTCGGCCGCACGGAAGCGATCGATTCTGTCGATGTGCGAGCGCGGGTGAGCGGATACCTCCAGGCCGTCAACTTTAAGGAAGGGGACCTGGTCAAGGCGGGGCAGGTGCTGTTCGAGATCGATCCGCGGCTGTTCGAGGCGCAGGTTGCCAGCTCACGGGCACAGGTCGCCTCGGCGGCGGCGACGCTCAAGCGTGCTGAGTCCGACAACACGCGCTACGAGTGGATCTCCGAAAAAACGCCCGGCGCCGTCAGCAAGCAGGACGTGGACAAGTACCAGGCCGTGGCCGATCAGGCCCACGCCGATCTCCAGGCTGCCCAGGCGGCGCTGGCTCAGAACCAGCTCAACCTCGGCTGGACCAAGGTCACCGCGCCGGTCGATGGGCGGATCAGCCGGTACTTCGTGACGGTCGGGAACCTGGTCACGCAAGACCAGACCGTCCTCACGACGATCGTCTCCACCGGGCGGATCTACGCTTACTTCGACGTGGATGACACGACCGTTCTGCGTTTGCGCCAGATGACGCGCGAAGGCAAGGCCAAATTCGGCCAAGGCGCCGCGGTGCCGGTGGACCTCCGGCTGGAGAACCAGCACGGCTTTCCCCACCACGGACGGCTTAATTTTGAAGACAACCAGATCACGCCCAGGACCGGCACGCTCCGGATGCGCGGCGTCTTTGCCAATCCGGATGACGCACTGCTGCCCGGGTATTTCGTCCGCGTCCGCCTGCCGATCGGCCCCCCGCATCAGGCATTGCTCGTCCCCGATCGCGCCATCGACGACGACCAGGGCCGCAAGGTCCTCCGCGTCGTCAACGAGAAAAACCAGGTCGTCTCCCGCCCAATTCAAGTTGGCGCACTGGATGAGGGTCTTCGCGTGATCGAGGGCGGGCTGGCGCATGACGATCGGGTGATCATCCGAGGCCTCATGCAGGTCCGGCCCGGCATGACCGTCGAACCGAAAGTCGTGGATCTGCCGACGGCCGCGGCTCACGCGCCCGATTCACAAACGTTGGCTCAGGGGACAGAGGACTAACTGCCATGCTCGCACGCTTCTTCATCGACCGTCCCGTCCTGGCCTGGGTGATCTCGATTGTGATCGTGCTGATGGGCGCGATCGCGGCGGCCCTGCTGCCGACCGCGGAGTACCCGGAGATCACGCCGCCCACCGTCGAGGTGACCGCCACCTATCCGGGCGCCAGCGCGAAGGTGGTCGCCGACACCGTGGCCGCGCCAATCGAGCAGCAGGTCGTCGGCGTCGAAGACATGCTCTACATGACGTCGTACAACAACAACGACGGCAGCTATACGCTGGACGTCACCTTCAAGGTTGGCGCCGACGTGAACATGGCGCAGGTGCTCGTGCAGAACCGCGTCGCCGTCGCCCTGCCGACGCTGCCTGACGTCGTGAAAAACGTCGGCGTTACGGTCAAGAAGCGATCGCCCGACATCCTGCTGGCTGCGAGCCTCTACTCCGACGAGGACCCAAAGACTCATCAGCCGATGTACGACCAGCTCTACATGAGCAATTTCGCCACCATTCAGCTCAAGGATGCGTTGGCGCGGGTGGAGGGTGTCGGCGACGTGACGATCCCTGGCACGCAGGACTACAGCATGCGCGTCTGGCTGGACCCGGGGAAACTGGAGTCGCGCAACCTGACGGTGGACGATGTCATTCGCGTGCTGCGCGAGCAGAACGTGCAGGTGGCCGCCGGGCAGATCGGCCAGCCGCCGGTCCCCAAGGGGCAGGATTTTCAATACACTGTGACCACCCTGGGCCGGCTCGTCGACCCGGAGCAGTTCGCGGGAATCGTCCTTAATACCGGCTTAGATGGGCAGGTCACTTACCTCAGGGATGTCGGGCGTGTCGAGCTGGGCGCGCGCACCCAGGATGTTCTCTTCCAACTGGACGGCAGGCCGTCGGCGATGGTCGCGATCTTCCTCCTGCCCGGCGCCAACGCCCTGGACACGGCAGATCGTGTGAAGGCAAAGCTGCGGGAGCTCGAAGGCCGATTCCCCGCGGGACTCCATTACGCGGTGCGGTACGACACCACGCCTTTCATCCGTGAGTCGGTCGACGAGGTCTTCAACACCCTTCGCGACGCGGTGATTCTCGTCGCGATCGTCGTGCTCCTGTTCCTCCAGGACTGGAAAGCGCTGCTCCTCCCCGTCATCGACGTCGCGGTCTCGCTGGTCGGCACCTTCGCGGTCATGAAGCTCATGGGCTTCTCGCTCAACAACCTGACGCTTTTCGGGCTCGTGCTGGCGATCGGCATCGTCGTGGACGACGCGATCGTCGTGCTGGAGAACATCGAGCGCCACCTGGCGATGGGCAAGCCGGTCCGAGAAGCGACCATCGACGCGATGAACGAGATCACCGGCCCGATCCTGGCGATCACGCTGGTGCTCAGCTCCGTGCTGCTGCCCAGCGCCTTTCTCAGCGGTATCACCGGCCAGTTCTTCCGCCAGTTCGCCCTGACCATCTCGATCTCGATGCTGATCTCGGCGATCAACGCGATGACGATGACGCCGGCGCGGGCCGCCTGGATCTTCGGCCACCGAAAGCCCCACGAGCACGGCGAGGAGGACAAAGAGGCGCTGCCGTGGTGGTTCTTCGCCCTGATCGGCGGATTGCTGAGCGTCTGGCTGTTGATGCGGCTCTTCTTCAACGGTCCGACAGCGGATGAGGGCGAGGCAGTTCCCGGCGGCATCAAAGCGATGCTGCTGACCTGGCTGATCGATGCGGGCCTCTTTCTCCCCGGTGCAGTGATCGGCGGCGCGCTTGGCTGGTTTGCCGTGCGGCCAGTCAATTGGGGATTGGGGAAATTCTTCGGCGGGTTCAACCGTCTCTTCGAGCGGGCGACCCAATCCTACGGCAGGACGGTCGGCTGGACGCTGCGCCTCAGCGCCGTTGTGCTGGTCGTTTACGTCGGCCTGATCGGGTTGACCGGCTTCGGCTTTGCGCACTTGCCGAGCGGCTTCATCCCGATTCAGGACAAGGGGTACCTCGTCACCAACGTTCAGCTCCCGGACTCGGCTTCGCTGGAGCGGACCGCCGAAGTCACCGAGCAGGTCGAACGGATCGCAATGGAAACTCCTGGGGTCGGCCACGTGGTGGCCATCCCCGGTCAATCGTTCGTCATCAACGCGATCAACCCGAATTACGCGTCGCTCTTCATGATCCTCGACCCATTTGAGAAGCGCCGCAACCCCGCCCTCAGCGGCGAGGCGATCCTGGCGCAGCTTCGCAAACGGCTCTCGCGGGAGGTTCCCGACGCCCGGGTGCTGGTCTTCGGTCCGCCGGCAGTACGCGGCCTGGGCAACGCGGGCGGTTTCAAATTGATGGTCGAGGCGACCGGCGATGCCGATTTCGACCAACTCCAGGACGCCGCCGACAACCTCGTCGCCAAGGGAAACCAAACGCCGGGCTTGACCGGCTTGTTCAGCAGCTTCCGCTCCCGCATGCCGCAGTTTTTCGTGGACATCGACCGCGAAAAGGTCAAGACCATGGGCGTGCCGCTCACCGACGTCTTCGACGCGCTCCAGGCCAATCTCGGCAGCTTTTACGTCAACGATTTCAACCGCTTCGGCCGCACGTGGCAGGTGAACGTTCAGGCCGATGCCCGCTTCCGCACCGACGCCGACGCCATCAGGCAGATCAAGGTGCGCAACGCCGACGGCGACATGGTGCCGCTGGGCGCGGTCGCCCCGGTGCGCGAGTCGGCGGGGCCGGCGCAGATCATCCGCTACAACATGTTCCCCGCCGCCGCCATCAACGGCGCATCGCTGCCCGGAATGAGCACCGGCGATGTGATCTCGACCCTGGAAGGCCTGGCCGCCCGCGATCTGCCCCAGGGCATGGCTGTCGAGTGGTCCGACTTGATGTTCCTGCAAAAGCAATCGAGCAAGATCGAGCAGCTCCGCGATCTTCAGCAGAACCCGATTGCAGCATTCGTCATGGGGTCGCTGCTGGTCTTCTTCGTGCTGGCAGGCTTGTACGAGAACTGGTCGCTACCGCTGGCAGTCATCCTGGTGGTTCCGATGTGTTTGCTGAGCGCGATGGCGGGAATCTGGCTGGCCCACATGGACATCGACATCTTCGTGCAGGTCGCCTTCGTGGTTCTCGTCGGGCTGGCGTGCAAGAACGCCATCCTGATCGTCGAGTTCGCCCGTGACCGCCAGCTCGAGGGCGCGAATCGATCCGACGCCGCCGTCGACGCCGCACGCGTGCGGCTGCGCCCGATCCTGATGACCAGCTTCGCGTTCATCCTGGGCGTGTTCCCGCTGGTGATCGCCCAGGGCGCCGGGGCGGAGATGCGCCGCACGCTGGGCACGGCGGTGTTCGCCGGCATGATCGGCGTCACCTTCTTCGGGATCTTCCTCACCCCCGTCTTTTATTACGTGATTCGACGCTTCTCCCCGGCGGCGCCGGCGCACGCCGCGCCGCCGGTCAGTGAAACCTTGCCGCATCGCGCCGCAATTCCCGTTGCCAGCGCCTCCTCCAATGGAGACCATGAATCATGAGCCCGGACCCCGCGGTCTACGCGAAATCTCGCGCTGCCGTCATCAGTCTGCTGGCGCTGAGCTGGACGTGCGGCTGCATGGTCGGTCCTGACTACCGACCCCCGCAAATCTCTGGGCCGTCGAGATTCCTTGCTGCCTCCACGCAGCCTTCGAGTACGCAACCCTCCACTCCGCCGGCGCAGGTGGTGGACCTCCAGCACTGGTGGGAGTCGTTTCACGATCCGGTGTTGAACCAGCTGATCGCCGAGGGAATTGGGTCCAACCTCGATGTCCAACTCGCCACGGCGCGCGTGTTGGAGGCCCGCGCCAACCTCCAGGGGAACGTGGCGACGCTTTTCCCGACGGTGGATGGTACGGCTTCCTATTCACGCAATCAGTTCAGCAAAAACGGATTGGGCAGTATCGGCGGCGCCGGGTCGAGTACCAGCAGCGGCGCCGCCTTCGGGCTTCCCGGCTCCCGAACCAACTTGTACCAGGCGGGATTTGACGCGGGGTGGGAGGTCGATCTGTTTGGCGGCACCCGCCGGGCAATCGAGGCGGCGCAATACACGCTTGAATCTCAAATCGATGCCCGCCGCAATGCCATGATCACCTTTCTTTCCGAAGTCGCACGCAATTACATGATCGCTCGCGGGCTTCAGCAGGAACTGGCGATCGTCAACAGCAACGTTACCAGTCAAAGGGAATTTCTCGAGCTCACCCGGTCGAGATTCCAGGGCGGTATCGCGACCGACCTGGACGTTTCTCAGCAGGAGGCACAAGTCGCCAGCACCGAATCTTCGATTCCGACGATCAAGACGCAGATCCAGCAGGCGATCCACAGCCTTGGGGTGTTGCTGGGCCGCAACCCGGAGGATCTGGAGGCGGAACTGGCGCCGACCGGTCCGCTGCCCGGCGGTCCGCCCGCCGTCCCGCCCGGGCTCCCATCCGACCTGCTCCGCCGCCGACCCGACGTGCAACAGGCCGAGCGACAGCTTGCCAGCGCCACCGCCAACATCGGGGTCGCCACGGCCGACCTGTTCCCCAAGCTCAACCTCACCGGCTCCTTCGGTTGGGAGAGCCAGCAGCTGAAGAGTTGGTTCAGCCCCGGCAGCCAGATGTGGTCGTTCGGCCCGTCCTTGTCGTGGCGGCTCTTCGACGCCGGGCAGATCTGGGCCAATATTCACGTCCAGAACGCCCGGCAACTGGAAACGCTCATCCAATATCGCCAGAGCGTGCTCCAGGCGTTCACAGACGTGGAGGACGCGCTGGTCGCCTACCAGCAGGAACAGGAGCGCCGCGAGGCGCTGCGGCGATCCGTCAATTCCAACCTGCGGTCGGTCGCCCTGGCCAAGCAGCTCAACCAGGCCGGCGTCGTCGACTTCCTCAACGTGCTCACCGCCGAGCAGAACCTCTTTGTCTCGCAGGACCAGCTTTCGCAAAGCGACCAGGCGGTGTCCACCGACCTGGTGGCGCTCTACAAGGCGCTGGGCGGCGGATGGGAAACCTTTGATCCCTCGTAAGGAGAATTCCAGTGAACGCCGAGGCCATGTTCGACCGTGAAGCCCGTCAAGTGGGCGAGTTGCAGCGCGCCCTGCTGCCGGCATCACTGCCGCGGGTCTCCGGGTTGGAGATCGCGGCCAGCTACGAGCCGACCGGCCGCGCTGGCGGCGACCTCTATGACTTTTTTCCCCTCGACGAACGACACAACGATCCAGGCGACATGCCCGGCCGGTGGTGTGTGTTCGTCGGCGATACCGCGGGACACGGCCTGGCCGCCGCGGTCGTCATCGCGATCGTGCAAGCCGTGCTGCACGCGCATCCCGCGAGGATTGCGCGTCCGGCGACGCTGCTGCGGCACGCCAACCGGCAATTGTGCAGCAAGTCGCTCGGCGGTTTCGTAACCGCATTCCTTGGCATCTACGAACCGGGACAAAGGCGCCTCATCTACGCTAACGCGGGCCATCCGCCTCCGCTGCTGAGACGTTTTTCGGACGGCTCAATCCACACTTTGGACGAGGTCGGAAGTTACCCGTTGGGAATCGATGACTCTGAAGATTTCGAAGAAGCCACCGTGCAATTCGAATCCGGCGACACCGTTTTGCTCTACACCGATGGGATCACCGAGGCGCGAGACGCGAACGGCGATCAATTCGATCGGAAGCGGCTGATGCGCGCATTCCGCGAGGCGGGGGACCGGCCGGTTGGGCTCATCGACCACCTCTGCCAGGCGGTGCGGGCACACGAGCAGGGTCAAACGCCGAGGGACGATCAAACCCTGGTTGCGGCGCGGGTCCTTTAGTTAGGCGGAGGCGCTGAGGGCGTTCGGTTCGCCGCCGGCGGCGCGACTTTGGTATAACATCGTCTCCGAAGATTTCTGCGTGTGTTCGATTGTCTGTCGGAGACAAAAATGGTAATTAGAGAATTATTGAGAATTAGATGGCCGGTGCTGCTGATTGGGTTGTTTCCGCTGATCGGCTGCAACAAGCGGGACGCGTCTCAAACGACTGGCGGCGGTGAGGCCAAGATCAAGATCGGCTTTGTCGTCAAGCAGCCGGAAGAGCCGTGGTTTCAGCTTGAGTGGAAATTCGCCCAACAGGCGGCCGACAAGGATGGCTTTGAACTGGTCAAGATCGCCGCCCCCGATGGCGAGAAGGCCCTGGGCGCCATCGACAATCTCGCCGCAGGCGGCGCAGAGGGATTCGTCATCTGCACGCCGGACGTCAAGCTCGGCCCGGCGCTCGTCGCAAAAGCGCGGAGCCATGAGCTCAGAATCCTGGCGGTGGACGACCAGTTCATCGGCGGCGACGGCAAACCGATGACCGATGTGCCGTACTTGGGTATCTCGGCGCGAAAGATCGGTCAATCGGTCGGACAGGCTCTGATCGACGAAATGAAGAAGCGCAACTGGTCGCAGGATGATACCGCGATCTGCGTGATCACGTTTGACGAACTGGACACCGCTCGCGAGCGCACCGAAGGGGCGATCGAAGCGATCAAGGCGGCGGGTGTTCCCGACGGCCGGATCTTCAAGGCGCCGCAGAAAACCAGCGACGTGCCCGGCGCATTCGACGCGGCCAACATCCTGCTCACCCAGCACCCCCAAGTGAAGCGCTGGCTGATCTGCGGCATGAACGACAGCGCGGTGCTGGGGGCGGTGCGAGCGACCGAGGGCCGCGGGTTCAACGCCGACAATGTCATCGGCATTGGCATCAACGGAACTGACTGCATCGCCGAATTCGAAAAGCCGGCCAAGACTGGCTTCTACGCCTCGGCGCTGCTTCAGGCCAAACTTCACGGCTATCAGACCGCCGACATGATGTACAACTGGATCAAGAACGGCGCCGAGCCGCAGAAGGACACAAGAACGATCGGCGTGCTGATCAACCGCGACAACTTTCAGCAAGTGCTCAAAGAGCAGGGGATTCGGTGACGACGCAAATGGGATCAGCGGCGCCGGTTCTGGGCGACCGCAGCTCATTGGGCCGCACGGCGGCGCTGGAGTTCTGCGGCGTTACGAAGACGTATCCCGGCGTGTGCGCACTGCAAGATGTGAGCTTTACGGTCCGCCCCGGCAGCGTACACGCGCTGCTCGGCGAAAACGGCGCCGGCAAAAGCACGCTGCTGAAGACGCTCAGCGGCGCTCACTATCCCACCGGCGGCCATCTCCGCATCGACAACAAGGCCGTGCTTTTTCACAGTACCGCCGACGCCATCGCCGCCGGTGTCGCAGTGATCTACCAGGAGCTGCACCTCGTGCCGCAGCTCAGCGTGGCGGAGAATCTTTTCCTGGGCCATCTCCCCGCGCGCGGCGGGATCGTCGATCGACGGGCGCTGCGCGACAACACGATCCAGCAGCTGGGTCGATTCGGTGAAGACATCAACCCGCGCACGCTGGTGGCACGTCTTTCCATCGGCCAGCGGCAGATGATCGAGATCGCCAAGGCTCTTTCGCGCGGCGCGAGAATGATCGCTTTCGATGAGCCGACCAGCTCGTTGTCGGCGCGGGAGATCGAGAAGCTTTTCGAGGTAATCGAGCAGCTCAAGCGGGATCACTGCGCGATTCTTTACGTGACGCATCGCATGGAAGAGGTTTTCCGCATCTGCGACGCCGGCACCGTGCTGCGCGACGGCCGCCACGTTGTGACCTGGGACCCGATGCGGGGCGTGAGCCAGGATAACGTGGTCACGGCGATGGTGGGGCGGGAACTGAAGGACATTTACAATTACCGGCCCAGGCAGCAGAGCACGGACGTGTCGCCGGCGCTGGAGGTGAAGGGTCTGCTGGGGCCGGGTCTGAGCGCGCCCGCGAGCTTCAGTGTCCGGCGCGGTGAAATCCTCGGCCTCTTCGGCCTGGTCGGCGCGGGGCGAAGCGAGTTGGTGAAGCTGATCTTCGGCGCCGAGCGCCGCAGCGGGGGATCGATTCTGGTCGATGGGCGCGAACTGGAGATCGACCGGCCGGCAGACGCCATTCGTGCTGGAATCGTTCTTTGCCCGGAGGATCGCAAAAAGGAAGGCATCGTCCCCATCCGCTCGATCATGGAAAACATCAACCTCAGCGCCCGGCGGAACCACGTGGCCCTGGGCCTGGTCATCCGCGACCGCTGGGAACGGGAGAACGCCTCGCAGAAGGTCAAGCAACTCGGTATCAAAACGCCCGGCCTGATGCAGTTGATCCGCAATCTCTCCGGCGGAAACCAGCAGAAGGTGATCCTGGCCCGCTGGCTCAGCGAGCAGGTGAAAGTCACCCTCCTGGACGAGCCAACCCGCGGCATCGATGTCGGGGCCAAGAGCGAGATCTACTCCATCATCTATCGCCTGGCCGAGCAGGGCGTGGGCGTGGTCGTGGTCTCCAGCGATCTGCCGGAGGTGCTGGGGGTGGCAGATCGTGTGATGGTGATGCGCAAAGGACGGGTGGTGGAGACACTGGACCGCGCCACGGCGACACCGGAAAAGACGCTGGCCGTGGCGTTGCCGATGAGCAGCGAACTGCGAGCAACAGCATGAGTCAGGATCTTCTCAAAACCGATCGTTCCGAGCCACCGGTCGCCGGAGCCTCGCCCGCCGCCGCGGCGCCGCCGTGGATTCGCACACAGCTTGGCAACTGGCTCGAGCAGGCGGGCATGCTGGCCATCCTGGCGGTGCTCGTCATCGTCTGCTCGCTTACCGTGAACGACTTCTTCACGCTGCGCAACCTCGATTCGCTGCTGCTGGCGGTTTCCACCGTCGGCATGATCTCCTGCACGATGCTTTTCTGCCTGGCGTCGGGAAACTTCGATCTTTCGGTCGGCACGATCGTGCCGTGCGCCGGCGTCGTCGCGGCGGTCATGATCAACAAATCCGACAGCATCCTCATCGGCATCCTCGCCGGGCTTGGATTCGGCGCGCTCGTCGGCCTGGTCAACGGCGTCGTCGTCGCCAAGTGCAGGATCAACCCGCTGATCACCACCCTGGCGACGTACCAGATCGTCAAGGGGCTGGCGTTCATTTTCTCGGGCGGAAAATCGGTCGGCATCACGCGCGAAGCCTTCTGCACACTGGGCAACGCCGCCTGGCCCGTCGTGCGCGACGCTCATCATCGCCTCATGTTTCAGCTCACCACCCCGGTCTGGATCTGCATCGGCTGCTTTCTGTCTTTCGGCTTCCTTCTTCAGCGGACGACCTTCGGCCGAAACACGCTGGCCATCGGCGGCAACGAGGAAGCGGCGCGGCTCGCCGGCATTGGCGTCGCGCGCATCAAGATTCTCATCTTCGTCATGCAGGGGATCGTCGCCGCCCTGGCCGGCATCGTGCTGGCCAGCCGGATGACCAGCGGCCAGCCCAAAAGCTCCGACGGACTGGAGCTTCAGGTCATCAGCGCCTGCGTGCTGGGTGGCGTATCGCTGACCGGCGGCATCGGACGCATGAGCTACGTCATCGCCGGCGTGTTCATCATGGGCGTCGTGCAGAACGCGATGAACCTCAAAAACGTCGATCCGTTTTACCAGTACGTCGTCAGCGGAACGATCCTGTTAATGGCTGTGTTGTTCGATCGCGTGAAGCAGATGCGCAGCGGCACGGCGATCTAAGCGCGACAGACGGGGCGAAATTGCCCGGCGAGTCATCCATCTTCCAGACCGCGCTCGACGGCTTTGAACTGCTCGGACTGCGAAGCACCGGCGTCGAGATTGCGATCGTCCCGCAGCTCGGCGGGAAAATCCTGAGCCTCAAGAATCGCCGCAGCGGACGCGAATGGATGTGGCGGCCCGACGGCAGGAGGCTTTTTGCCAGCCGCCCCGGCGATCCATTTGAGACCGGCACAATGTGCGGCGCTGACGATTGCCTCCCCACCATCGCGGCGTGCGAGATCGCGGGCCGCCCGATTCCCGATCATGGCGAAGTTTGGTCCCGCCCGTGCGAAGTTGGACATCCCCAACAGAATTCCCTTCGCACGCGGCTTGATCTGAGCAGCATGCCGGCGCGATTCGAGCGGGCAATCTCGCTTCACGACGATCACATCGTGCGGATCGATTATCGCTTGGAAAATCACTCGGATGATCCGCACCCGTTTCTCTGGGCCTTTCATCCGCTGATGAAAATCGAAATCGGCGACGAATTGGCCGTGCCGGTGAATGAGGTCTCGGTCGAAGTAGCGACGTTGCCCGGCGCGCGGCGGGGTGATCGCTGGGCATGGCCGGCGCCGACGCCGGGAATCAATCTGCATCGAATGGACCTGGGCTCGCAGCCCGGGTACGCGAAAGTGTTCGCAATATCATTGACGAGCGGCCGCGCGGCGGTCTTCAATTCGATCACCGGTGATCGGCTCACCTTCAGCGTCGATGCTGACGAGCTGCCGGCGCTGGGCATCTGGATCACGCGCGGCGGATGGAGAGGCCATCATCATGCCGCCCTCGAGCCGACACACGCGCCGTTCGATTCGCTGGCCGACGCACTTGAGGCAAAAGCGTGCCCGATCGTCAATCCCCATGGCGGTGCGACATGGCGGATCGAGCTGGAGCTCAATTGTGACGGCTGAATCCAGCAACTCACATTACCGCAGCGCGGACAGGCTCAGCGGGCCCGTCGACGCGGAGATTTCTCGCAACAGGTCGGCGGCCAGCAGATGACTGGGATCGCGCCGCAGAATGTCGCGGAGCAGGTCCTCGGCAATCTCCGGCTTGCCAAGACCCAGTTGCGCCTGGGCCTCCAGCAGCATCGCGCTGATCCGCTGACGCGACGCCAGATCTTCTTCGAACAACAGCATCGCCGGCAGCGAGGTGGCGAAGTAGTCGATCTTCGGCTCGGTGGCGGCGAGCGTTCTGGAGTAGGCGAGTAACGCTTCAAAGAGCTTCTCCGCCTCGGCGTGGCGATCCAACTGTTGCATCGCCACCGCGGAAAAGTAGGTCATTTCGGAGTGCTGGCGCACGCTCATTTCCTGGAAATCGCCGCGGGTCTGGGCAGCGATGAGGAGGTGTTTTTTCGCGGCCGGTTCGTCACCGACCGCCCCGCAGGCGACCCCCAGCCAGTAATGCACGTCGCTTCGGTTGGCCAGCAGATGTTTCGCTTCGCCGAGGTTGGGCGGGCTTTGCAGCGCCTGCGTAAAATGACGACGTGCCGTCTCGGGATGCCCGGACTTCAGAGCGATTCTTCCCAGCGCCAGGTGCGTATGCACGAACTGCAAAAGCGCCAGGCCTTCGCCGCCCTCCCAGGGTTGGAAATGCCGGGAATTGAGGATTCGCAGCGCCTCGACATGGCGGCCGGCGAGGTTGAGCAGGTCGCAAAGCTCCACCGAGAGATCATCGCGCGACGCCACCAGCTGTGGATGTTTCTCCAGCTCCGCCAGCCGCTTTTCCGGCGCGACGCCAAGCCGTTTGGAAAGCTGATCGCGTTCGAACAGCAGCCGTGCATCACCGCCTCCGCGCGACCAGGCGCGCTCGTACGCATCGCGCGCGGCAGACAAATCGCGGCGATGGTTGAAATAGGCGATGCCCAGATTCCGCCAGGTCATCGCATTGTCGGGCTGGATCGCCGCGGCTTTTTCCCACATCTCGATGGCGTCGGCGCGGCGGCCGCGATCATAGTAGAGCGTCCCGAGCAGATATGGGGCGTGTGCGTCAGCGGGATTGGCTTGCATCGCCGCCTGGAGGATGAGGACTTCTTCCAGCCGAGCCGGGAAGCAATAATCGATCGACCCTCCCGCCGCCTCCGCGAAATGCTTCGCCGCGGCGGCCGCGTCACCCAGCGCCTGCGCGAAATATCCCCGGTAATAATGGGCAAGTGCCTGCGCGCCGCTGAATGGTTCGACCGGCATCTCGGCGAGCACATGCACCGCTTCGGTGAAAAATCCTGCGCGCAAAAGATTGATCGCCAAATCAAGTTTCACCTGCCCGTCACAACTCAGTGGCTCGTTCATCAGCCAGCGCGCCCAAGAATCAAGCGGATCGATCCGCAGCGTCGCTCTCGCAAGGACATCGGCTTCTTCGCCGCGGTCGAGCTTGCGCAACACCATGACCATCAGGTCACGGGCATTGAGATGATCCCGTTCGGCGGCCAGCGCGCGATCCAGGTGAGCCAGAGCGCTCTGCCAGCGCTGCGCGCGGCAATCGATCTCTGCCAGCACATAAAACGCCGGCGCGCGCCAGGCAGCGTTCCAGGTCGATTTGTAAAGTGCGTCGTATGCTTCATCCTCGCGGCCCATGTATCGCAGCGTCAGGCCGAGGTTGTAGGACGCCTCGCCGTCGTACGGATTGGGGTTGCGGCTGGTCAGGCGTTCGATCGCCGCGTGGAAATGCTGCGCGGCCTGCGCAAACTCACCCCGGCGAAGGTGCCAGCGGCCCAGTCCATTGTTGCATCGGCTGTCGAACGGATCGCGCCGCAGCGCTTCGCGCCAGTAGGGCTCGGGCGAGCGCGTGGCGTGGCGGTATTGCTCCAGATGCAGGGCGGTCGTGTACAGCTCATCGCTGTTGGCGATTTCCGCTGGCAAGGGCGGCTCGGTGGCGGCAAAGGGAGCACGGCCTGGACGAATCGTGCCAGGCGAGAGATTGAGAATCGTGCGTATGCCCTGTTTGAACTCCAGCTGTTTGAGCTCCAGCTCCAGATCATTTCGTAAGACGCCCAGCGGCAGTTGCAAATCGTCCTGAATGAGCGGCTGGTCCGGCGTGAGCCTGGCCCTCAGCCGCCAGAGAGTTTCCGATCCCGCGCGCAACACGGCCTCGATTTCCATCGCCGACGTGACGGCGATTCCGATTCGTGCACGACCATGATCGACGCGAATGCTGCACGCCGCCTCGAGATTCCCCCAATCCGCCGGCCCGATCTGGCGGATGGGGTACCAGTATTGGCTGAACGATTTGGTCTCGCCGGGCATGAGGAAGGAAAAATCCGGCTGGTTGTCGGTGTACACGCCGGCCATGAGCTCGATGTATGGAGCTTCGTCGTCGCTGAGATTGCGGTCCCAGGCGTAGCCGAAATCATGATTGCCCCAGGTCCACTGCTTTTTTCCCGGCGAAATGTGATGGCAGGCGATGTGAACGATGCCGGCGTCGGCGGCGTGATCATATCCGCCAAAAAAATCGCCCTGTGAGCCGACGCACATGTAACTGGTCGGTACGGGAATGTTGGCATACCAGGAGAGATCGTTGGCCGCGTATCGATTCGGGGGCGGAACGTACCGCGACGGCCACTGGTCCTGCGACACGCCGCCTCTTGCCCGGCTGAGGTAATCGACGCCGTAATATCTCCCGTCGCACAGCGGGAAACAGCTCGTGGCCCGCTTGGCGTGGTCGGCAATACCCTGCACGTCCGGCGGAAAAAACGCCTGATACAGCTCGTGCACCTTCGTCGCGACGTTCGCCCACCACAAAAACGTTTGCACGATCGGCGTGCGATTGTACAGCCGGACTTTCAGCTCGACGAACGATTTCCCCGGATGCAGGCAGACACCGTGCATGCCTTTCATGCGGCACATCGGATCGTGCTCGCTCATCCAGACGGTGACGCTGCCGTCGGCGTGTGATTCGATCGACGTGTCCACCGGCATGAACGTGCTGGGGCGGTGATGCTGTGGCCAGTTGAATTCAATCCCGCCGCTGATCCACGGCCCCGCCAGGCCCACCAGCGCGGGCTTGATCACCTCCTGGCGGTAGATCGCGTCGTAGCCGTTGGTCTTGTCGAGGATGGCGTGGATTCGTCCGCCGATTTCGGGGAGCAGCATCACCTTCAGATACTCGTTCTCCAGGAAGATCGCCCGCCAGGCGCGGTCGGATTTACCCGTGCTCACGCGGTCGGTAAATGGGAGGGGATAGACTTTCCCCGAGCTGCCCTGATAGACGCGCTTGTCCAGGAACATGGGCTGCCGCAGCGGCGCATACGGCTCATAGGTGGGGATGACGACCGATTCAGTCCACACGCCCACCGCTCGCGCGTCGGTTTTCATCGGCAACAACTCCTGGCCGCGTCACTCGTCGCAAATCCATGAGAACAGTACTTGAGCAGCGCAGCCGTGTCGTTTTCGTTTCGCATCTCCTGATTTCATTTTTTCGTCACGCGCGGATAAGATGCGCGGCGGAGCCAGGGGCCAGCTTGCGAAGGTGTGGGCAATTACCATGCGACATCGCCCGCGCGTAATCCTGTTGATCGAATCGAGCCGCGCCTATGGCCGCGGCTGCCTTCAGGGGATC
>DATHPP010000505.1:0-2266 GCA_035483795.1 Tepidisphaeraceae bacterium
CTTGGCGTTGTTGCGCGCCGTGAAGCTTGAAGGAGTGGTGTCCATCAGTTTCTCCCTATTGGAGACGACGAAACACATGCTCGGCGTGCCACCGAAGTCCAGTAGTGGAGCGACCAATCCCTGTGTCATGTCGCGGTTAACGAAATCCGCGACGCCGGGCCTTTTTCAGACAAGCGTTGCCTGAGGCGGGCACCAGCGGCCGACGGCTCCCGGTGCCGCGCGGCAAACTGCTCGGCGGTTCCAGCTCGATTAACGGAATGGTGTTTGTCCGCGGCCAAGCCCAGGACTTCGATACCTGGGCGCAGTTGGGCAACCGGGGCTGGAGCTACACAGAGGTCCTGCCTTTCTTCAAGCGCATGGAAAGCTATGCCGGCGAGGGCGCCGATGCCTTTCGCGGTCGCGAGGGCCCGTTGCGCGTCACCAACCCGGAACCGCGCGATCCGCTTTTCGCGACGATCTTCAAGGCGGCGGCGCAAGTCGGCATCCGCCACAACCCGGATTACAACGGCGCCAGCCAGGAAGGCATCGCGATGAGTCAGGCGACGATTGCCGGCGGCCGCCGCATGAGCACGGCGCGCTGCTATCTCGATCCGGTCCGCAACCGCCGGAACCTGCATATTGAGATCGAGGCTTTAACCGAGGGGCTGGTGCTCGACGGGAAGCGCTGCACCGGCACCGCAGTCGGCCGGCTGCTTTTGACCGACTGCGGCAGCGCGATGCGCGATTTACCGTTGTCGAAACGCCCCGAAAGGGCGATCCTGGACAGCCAACCGCCCGGAATCGGGGGAATGTCGGTTAACATTAGCACGGGGGTCACCATGAAGACACTCACCAGCACCGCACTCGGCGCAGTCTTTCTCGCCGCGATCGCCGCTCCCAGCCAGGCTCAAAACATCGTCGTGTGGAGAAGCATCGAAGGGATTGCGCAGGCAAGCAATGTCGTCGGAGGTATCACCGGAGGCGGGCAGCCTTGGTCGACGCGCGAGGGGGAGGCCTTAGTCGAACTCACCAGCGGCTCAGTCGATTTCGAGGTCAGAGGGCTTGTCCTGGCGGGCGGCAACAGCATCGGCACACCCGATGCAGTTAACCAGGTCAAGGCAACGCTGGTCTGCGGACCCGGCTCGGCCAGCCCGACGGTTATCGATACGCAGCTTGTGCCGTTGGACGCGCAGGGCAATGCGGCGTTTTCCGGTTTGTTCAGTTCATCCACTGCTGGCTGCAGTCCGACGGATGTTGCCTTCCTCATCCGAACTGCTGGCGGTGCGTGGATTGGAAACGGCTCCATCAGAGTGCCGTAACGCAACAGCCGGTAGCAGTCGGAACAGTGGTGCCTCTCGTCGGGCCGGGCCGATCGTCGAGACGCTGCTTCCCAAGCATCTTATCTCCTCCGGGGGACCCGGCCCGACGGGATCACCGCGCGGTGGGTGTGGCGGCGGCAGTCGGCTGAGGCCGCGAGCACACTACGTGGGCAGTTTCGGGTGAGGGTATTGCGCCACGCTCGCAACCAACGCCCATTTTCGTCAGCTACGTTCTCGGCGTCGTCGCTGATTTTCCAGAACATCCGTTTCGCCTCTTTTGAAGCAGCGTTGGCGGCGGGCGCGGCAGTCATCGCCCTGAGCGTCCTACGGCCAGGCCCCGCTCGACGAGCTCGTCGAACACCGCTTTGGCGATCGGCGAGTGAACTTCTTCCGGCAGGGTGATCGCCGTTCGCCACACGCCGCCGAGCGTCGCGAAACTTCGGCAGCTCGATCGCCGTCCCCCCGAGCTCACGCATCGCGCGGATGCCGTGAACCCCGATCTGCACGCCGTCGATGTCGATTTCGACGGAGGCAAACGCGAAGAGCTTTTTCGCTCGCGCCGGGGTTACCGAGAGCACGGTTATCGAGACCGCACTTGAGCTCGGCTGATCCGGTTCATTGGACTGGGTAAGGGTCATGGCGACGGCGCTCGACGTTGGGGTTTGCTTTCCCCAATTGCCGGAACTAGCCACCTTTGCCAAGGCCTTACCCGATCTGACCATTATCCTGAACCACCTTGGCGGACTGACACGGGTCGGGCCTTTTACGCTAACAAGGACGGTCACATGGTCGAGATCAAGGGGCCATGGCGCGCGATCATTCCGCCACTGCTGCCATGCCGCGCCGCCACGCCGGTAGCCCAAACGTCCACATCAAGTTGGGCGGGATCGGAATGCCTCGGTTGGGCTTCGACTGGCATACCCGCCGCCCAAGCCGTTCGATGATTTCGGCCGACCGGCTGCCTCCCA
>DATHPP010000506.1:0-15967 GCA_035483795.1 Tepidisphaeraceae bacterium
AGAAGCGCAATTCATATTCTTGCTATTTAACTGAAATGCATAGTATTGCTAATTGCGCTGAACCGTGTGCCGAACGGGATTAACATTCTGCGACATTCGCGACATTTGGGGCGCTCCATTTTCCGCCGAAGCCAGACGCGAGTCTGTTTTCGGGCATTGCCGAAACCGCCGTCCGCGCGATCTCCTCCACTGCTCGACTGTTCTCCTGGTCCACTGTTCTCGCCCACGAAGGCGAGCGGGTGGCACTTTTGGCCGATTTTGGCACAGTTTTTGGAGTGCCAATTGTGCCATTTATCGAATTATTGCGTGGGACATTGCGACTTCGACTGTCCGACACGTATTCCCTGGTGTGCGCAGCACTCCTTCCCGCTTAGCCGCCCCGCTTGCAGGGCGCGCCGATGCGCGATCGGCGCGAGTGCGCCACCCGCTTCACCGCGCGCCGGGCGAGCCCGGCGGCTAACCGAGAAGGTGTGCTGCGCACGCGGTCAAAATGTGTAGGGGACAACAAACCGCCACCGCTGCGGCCGCAACCCCTCGCGCAACGGGTTGTTCCGGGCATACTCGATCGCGTTTCGCACGTGATCGAGGTCATGGCAATACACCTTCCACAATCCATCCGCCCACGGGCTTGGAAGAGACCCATCCGGGCGTTCGTGAGTCAGGAACGCATGGACGTTCTCTGCCCGAAGCTGCTGGGTCGCCCTCCCCTTCAGGTGTCCGACAATCTGCTCGTAAGAACGGTCGTGATTCCCAATCACCAGGTGAACATGATCGGGCAGGACCGCGCAGGCATGGATGCGATAGCTCCCTTCCTCAACCGCGTGCCCAAACCCGCGCCCGATCGCGCGGGCCTGAACTCCGGTAAATCGCACCGGCTCATATTTCAGCGCCCGCTTGGCCCGCAGCCGCAGCTCCCGATCATGAGGCACGTGCGCCACCGACCGGCGGGTCGTCACCTTCGTCGCCCGCCCATACCGCAAGAGCTCCCACGCTC
Organism: Tepidisphaeraceae bacterium; assembly: GCA_035483795.1. Lineage (GTDB taxonomy): Bacteria > Planctomycetota > Phycisphaerae > Tepidisphaerales > Tepidisphaeraceae > DASXMX01. The sequence goes on from DATHPP010000506.1 coordinate 995, forward strand.
CCACAAAATCGCTCCACGACCCGCGCGGATCGTTGGGCAGCCAGAATCCATACGCAGTGATGATGACATGGGCGACCAGGACTTTCATGCGATCATCTCACCCCACATTTTACATCTCTGGGGCGTGCGCAGCACTCCTTCCCGGTTAGCCGTCCCCGCTTGCGGGGCGCGCTGGTGTGCGATCGGCGCGAGTTCGCCACCGCTTCACGGCGCGCCGGGCAAGCCCGGGCGGCTAACCGACAGAGGAGTGCTGCGCACGCGGTCAAAAAGCATGGGGCAACACTCACGCAGAGCCGCGACGGCGCAGAGAGTTCGAGGGTGATGAAAGGCCGCCAGCGCTCCAAGATCCATGAATTCCCATTCTTCTTCGCGTCTCCGCGGAGCTAAATTTAGCAATCAAGGTACGTCTCGGACACGAGTCTGATGTTATTGAGCCGCGAGGTTTGCCCAGGTCGCCGCGTAGACGAAATTCCCGGCGATCATGAAAATGGCCTCGACTTTTCTATTTCACCCTGTGTGCTGTCGCCATATGATGGAACGTTCCCCCGGGTGGCAGGAATGCGAGCAGGGGCTCCAAACCGAAAGGCGAAAGATGCGATGGCGCGGGAGAAAGAATCGCAGCCAGGGGCTGCGCGAAAACTGGAACGGCCGCAGCAGTTATGGCTCTGACACGCTGGAGCGGAGGCTGCTGCTCGCAGCCGTCATGGCGCCAGCTGATCCGGTGGTTTATTCGAACACGGTCAGCTTCCCGCTGGCCCCGAGGGCCGGCCATACGTTTTACGTCGCGAGCTTCAATTCGCAGGGCGGCCAATTGTCATCATATGCCAATGCGTCGGCAATCACGCCGAACACAGTCAACGACCTGGTGATGAACGTCACACCGTTTGCGACCAATTACGTGGCGTGCTGCCAGGGATCGGGCGGTTCGCTTGGGGCGAACCTCCTGACGAACGGGATCACTCAGTCGCAAACCGCTCCGGCGCCCAGCGCCGGCCAACCTGCCGTCGGGGACGGCGGGGCAAGCGACGACTCGAACAACCTCAACGTCGTCTCCGAGGCAACGGGTGGAACGCAGTATTTCTTCAGCTACAACCTCGGCACGGCCGGCGGCGCAGCACCCGCCGCCAACGGTTATGACCTCACCGAACTTGACGTGATCGCAGGACATCAGGCCTTTCGCGCCGGTGTGTGGCTCGTGGACGTGCTGGTCGAGCCGGTCGGGAGCAGCCAATTCCTGTCACTCAGCGGCGGCCAGGGCTACACGCTTACCAGCGTACCCAATGGCCAGGGCGGGGTCGTCGAGATCAATGGCGGCTCCGCACAGTTCGCAATCGTGAGCGCAGTCCCGGGGCAGCCGATCGCGCAAAACATCCAGGCGGTGAAGTTGGTTGTGCTTGACGGCTCTACCTTCTTCCGCGAATTCGCGGTAACGGGCACGCCCAGCGCAAGCGCGCCCACCGTCCCGACCGTTCCCAGCGGCGTGAGCGCATCGTTCGCAGTTCCCGCGGTCGACATAAGCTGGAATCCAGTGCCCGCGGCGGCGGGATATACCGTCCTGCGCTCGGCTATGGTGAACGGGACCTACACCGCCATCGGAAGCGTGGTGGGCCAAACGAGCTTCACCGACAACACAGTCCAGCCCAACTCGGCTTTCTTCTACGAAGTGACGGCATCGGGAAAGGGTGACTCCGCGGCCAGCGCGCCGTCCGCCGCCGTCAGTACGACCAACTTCGGCGCTTCGGGCTACTTTTTTTCGAGCCAGTCCTGGCAAGGCTCCCTGGCGATCAGCGAGATCGTTCCCCAAATCAACTACAGCGGCGGCGATGACGCGTCCGTGTTTCCGCTGAAGAGTGGCTTCAACGCCAGCTCGTTTTCCGCGATCATCGAGGGCAAAGTTACGACGGATCTCGCAGGGCCGTACACGTTCTACGCCAGCACCGATGACGATGGATACCTTTGGGTCGCCGGGCAACTGGTAAGCGGGAACCCCGGCGGGCACTCGCTGCAACAGAGCCCGGTTACTACCATTCCCATCAACCTCGCCGCCAACACGTCATACGATTTTGTGTTCCTCGAAAACCAACGCGGGGGTCAGTGGGGAATGAACATGTCCTGGCAGGAGCCGACGGGGATCGGCACGCCCGGTCCGCTCACGGTTGTGCCGGCGTCGCATCTGAGCCCGATGGTCGATGCTCCTCCCGTGCCGCAGCAGGTTTCAGCCTCGGTGCTGTCGGCGACCAGCGTGCAGGTGAGCTGGAACTCGACGGGCGACATGAGCTCGTACGGGTACGTGATCGAGCGGGCGCCATCCAATGCCAACGGGAATCCAACCGGCTCTTTTTCCGTCGCGGGTCAGGTCTTTTCGGGACCGACGCCGGCCGGCGTTTCGCCATCGCTCACTTGGGGCGCGTCCTCGTTCGTTGATACCACGGCGGCGCCGAACAGCACCTATGTCTATGAGGTTGGAGCAGTGCTGCCGGGACAGGCCCCGCCATCAACCTTTGCGGCACCGACGCGTGCAGTGACCACTCCCCCGACCGTGACGGCGTGGATGTCGTCCGGCACCTTGAACATTTCCTTGGGTGCTGCCGGTGATGCAGCGCTGATCGAGATCGACGCCTCCAGCAATATCGACATCAGCGAGAGCGGAAACGCGATCTTCTCCGTTCCAGAAAGCTCGGTCAATTCGTTGCTCGTAACCGGCATCGGAGCGGGTACGCAAACGCTCAAGATCTTCGGCGACCTGGCGGTTGCCGGGCCGATGACCGTCTCCGGAATCTCCGATTTGACGGTGGAGGGCGCCATCTTCTCCGGCCAGCTCACCGTGGCCGTTTCCGACGACGTGACGTTCGACGATCTTGTGGACATAACCGGCCCGATCAACGTGAGCGCCGACAGCGACAACAATGGGTCCGGCGAGCTTTTCGTGGACGGTACCGTCGAGTCTGGCGGAAACCCGATCAGTTTTCACGGGGACCAGATCGTGCTCGAACTTCAGGTCGACGCGGGCTCGGGGGACATCAAATACTCGCTCTCGCCCAACGGATCGGCGTCCGCTCTTCTGGAGAACTCGATCACTTCCGGGACGGCGACGGTGAGTCAGGACAACTCAACGAGCGTCTCATTTTCCGGAGTGGCGAACTCCAATCTGACCGGCAACGTCGTGCTCAATTTCCCGCTGGAAGTTCTGCTGACGACGGGGCTGGACACCAGCGCCGGTAACGCCGGTTTGAAGATCAACTCGGCCGCTCTGGCGGCAAATGGGGCGATCAATACGGGAACGGCGCCGCTGACGCTCAACGCCGTCAACGCCACGATTCTTGCCGGGATCAACGCCGGCGCCGTGACGATTCCCGCGGGTGACAGCGTCGCCCTGAACGGCGGAACGCTCACCGCACAGTCGCTGACCAACGCCGGAAGCTTTACGGTGGCTACTGGCGCAGCGGCGTCGATCGCGGGCGCCGTCACGGGCGGCGGCGCGGTTTCCGTCGGCACGCCGGCAGGCTCGGGAACGGTCGCGTACTACCGCTTCGAAGGCACGGCTGGAACCGCCGCCACCGGCATAGGATCGATCCTCGATAGCTCCGGCAACGGACTCAACGCCACCCCGGAGAACGGCCCCACCTACAGCTCGTCGGTCCCCGCGGCCATGGTCCCCGGCACCGGCGCCGCCGATACCACGTCGATGAGCTTCAACGGCACCAACCAGGGCGTCGTCATCCCCGATGGTCCGGCCTTCCAGTTGACCCACAGCCTTACGCTCGAAGCGTATGTCTACGCTGAGTCTCTGGCGGGCGGAGACGGCAACATCATTTTCCGCGGAGACAATCAAGGCGGTCTGGACCCGTATTGGCTGCGCTATGAGAAGAGCACCAACTCGCTGATGTTCCAGATTACCAACGCCGCGAATCAGACCGCCTCGATCAGCGGCAGCATTCCGGCGAATCAGTGGGTCCACGTGGCCGCGACGCTGGACGACTCGACCGGCGAAATGTGCCTGTATGTCAACGGTGCGCTTGTTGCCTCGGCCGTCACCTCGATCCGCCCGTACGCCGCTCTCGTCGGCGGCCAACCGGGTCTGGGGATCGGCTCACTCCAATCTGGCGGAGAGTTTTTCCACGGCCTGATCGACGAGGTCCGAATCTCGAATGTCGCGCTCAGCCCCAGTCAGCTTCTCGACGCCGCCCAGTCGCCGCTGGGGATGATCACCGTGGGCTCGATCAATCAGTCAGCGATCACCGTTTCTCCCACGGGCCTTTTGACGGTGGCCCACAATTCTTCGCCGACAACCAGTCAAACGAACAATCTGAGCATCGCGACGACCGGCGGCAAACTGGACCTGTCCAACAACGCGATGACGATCAACTATACCGGGCAAAGCGATCCGATTGCGAGCATCCGGTCCTACCTTGCCTCCGGCTACAGCAACGGCGCATGGAGCGGCAGCGGGATCGTGTCTTCGGCGGCGGCGGCGAATCCGAACCACAACACGGCGATCGGCTATGCCGACTGGGCCGACGGGCAGGGGGTGAACACGATGCCGAACACGATCGAGCTGAAATACACGCTCTACGGTGATGCCAACCTCGATGGACAAGTGAACAGCGCCGATCTCCAGATCCTGCTCGCCGGGTTGAATCGAAGCGGGTCGTGGGACCAGGGGGATTTCAACTATGACGGGCAGGTCAACAGCGCCGATCTTCAGGCTCTGCTGTTCACGTTGAACACGAGTTTGGGGAGCCAGGCGATGCCGGTTGGCGTTGCCGCGGTGGCGGCGGGGGCGGGGGCGACTGCGCCGGTCGCTGCCGTCAGCCATTCGCCTGTGCGCCAGGGGATACCCACTTCTTCGATCACCCCAGCGGCGCCGTTGACACACCATCCGCGGCCGGCGAAGCCGCACGCGAAGCGGCGGTAGGCAGGATGATTCACCGCCGAGGCACGGAGGACACGGAGAAACTCGCAATCATCAGAAGCTTCACCGCGGAGGGCGCGGAGGGACGCGGAGGGTTCCAGCTTGATGTCCCTCATCCACAATCCTCCGCGGCCTCCGCGGTTTGCTCTTTCGAGCCTCACACGATACCCAAAACGCCCGCGTGGATTGTGGCGCACCCTGTCTTCTGCAAAGATTTCGCTGCACAAACGGGAGAAGTGCCATACCGCAGCCGAGTATCGAACAACTTCGCGGGCAGGCGATCGATCACTTCCGTGCCGGACGGATGGCAGAAGCCGAGGCGGCGTATCGCCAGTTGCTTGCCGTCGAATCGCGATGGCTCGATCCGCGCATCGAGCTGGGGATGGTGCTCCAGACGCGGGGCAGGGTTGCGGAGGCGATCGAGCAGTATCAGCTCGCCCTGGCGATCCAGCCGCACTCGCCCGATGCATGGAACAACCTGGGCGTCTCGCTGCGCGAGGCGGGCCGTCATGAACACGCGCTGGAGGCGTTCACAAGGGCGCTGGCGCTGCGGTCTGGGTTCTACGAGGCGATGCTCAACCTGGGAAGCCTGCTTGAGGGACTGAGGCGGCTGGACGAGGCGGCGACGTGGTTCGCAAGGGCCGTGGCCCTTCGTCCCAACGATGCGGTTGCGCTGGGCGCGCTGGGCGGGGTGCTGGCGCAGAACCGCCGGCCCGGCGAGGCGATCGAGCCGCTGCGCCGCGTCGTCGCGCTGCAACCGAACCTGGTGGACGCGCGGATCAACTTCGCCGGCGCCCTGGCCGAGATGGGGCAGACGGATGAGGCGATCGAGCACTACGGAATCGCGCTGAAGCTGGCGCCGCAGAATGGATCGGCGATCTATAACCTGGCGGTGCTGCTTCAGGACAAGGGCGAGCTGGACGAGGCGGTCGGGCTCTACCTTCGGGCTACGGCGCTGCGGCCGGATCATCTGCCGGGGCTGGTAAACCTGGCTGTTTTGCTTCGTGCCGTCGGCCGTCGCGATGAGTCGATTGAATATCACCGCCGGGCCCTGGCAGTTTGCCCGGAGGTGACACTGGGAGACAACCTGCTGATGCTGCTCCAGTCGCACCCGGCTTATGACGCGCAGCGGCTGGCGGAGGATCAGAGGCAATGGAACCTGCAGTACGCCCGGCCGCTGGCGTTGGCGGCGCCGCCGCACGTCCGTCCGGGCGCCGAGCAGACCCGCCGTCGATTGCGCGTCGGGTTTGTCTCCGCGTATCTTGATTCCCATCCGGTGGGGAGATTCCTGCTGCCGTGGTTGGCGCAGCACGATCGGTCGCAATTCGAGCTGGTTTGCTACAGCGACGTCCTCGCGCCGGACCCGATGACGGCGACGCTCCGCGGGCTGGCCGACCGTTGGCAGGATGCAGCCGCATTCAGCGACGAGCAATTGGCCCAGAAGATCCGCGGCGACGGCATCGACATTCTCATCGACCTCAGCATGCACGCCCGCCACAACCGGCTGCTTACCTTCGTCCGCAAGCCGGCGCCGATTCAGGTGACGTACCTGGCCTACTGCGGCTCAACCGGGCTGGAAACCCTCGACTACCGGCTCAGCGACCGGTATCTCGATCCGGACGATTCGGACCAGAAATATTATTCGGAGAAAACCGTGCGGCTTGGGAGCTACTGGTGCTACCCGGAGCCGCCCGAGGCGCCGCCGGTCAGCGCACTGCCGGCGATGGAGGTCGGCCACGTCACTTTTGGCTGCCTCAACGACGCGCTGAAATACAACGAATTGACGCTGGCGACGTGGCTGGAAGCGCTCGAAGCGGTGCCGGGATCGCGGCTGATCCTGCACGCGCCGCACAAGTCCGACCGGCAGCGCCTCGAAAGACAGATCGCTACGGGCGGGGTGGATCCGGCACGCGTCGAATGCATTCCCATGCTTCCGATGTCCCACTACTTCCGCCGCTATCATCGAATCGATATCGCGCTGGACCCCACGCCGTGGCCCGGCGGAACCACCACCTGCGACGCCCTGTGGATGGGCGTGCCGGTGGTGAGCGTCGTCGGCAAAACCGCGCTGTCGCGCGGGGGCCTGAGCATTCTTTCCAACGTCGGCCTGCCGGAACTGGTCGGGCGCGATTGCGCCCAGCAGGCGCAGATCGCGATTTCACTGGCCCGCGATCTTCCCCGGCTGGCGGCGCTGCGAGCGTCGCTTCGCGACCGACTGCACGGCTCGCCGCTCATGGATGCGCCGGCTTTCTCCAGGGATTTTGAGGCGGTGCTGCGGGGTATGTGGGAGAGGTGGTGTGGCGGGGAACGTTCCGCCTAGAAGCCCGCTCAAGGCAAGCGCGTCAGGGCGGCAACGGCGATATCATCCGCCGCGTTGCTGTCGGCGGGCGTTGTGGTGGGGTCGATGGCTGCGATCAAGTAACCGAAAGCTTGTGACGGAACTTTGAAATGCACGGGCAGGCGAATGGTTGCCCCGGACTTAAGCCGGACAGGCCGTTGAAGCGGCGCGATCAACAGATCGTCGGATACGTCGAGGGTTCGGTCGGCCGAGGCGTAGAGTTTCACGTTGACGGTTCCCGTCGCGGCGGCGCTGCCGACATTCTGAATGGCCAGTACGATAGTGGCGGTGTGGTCGGCATGGGCGGTGAACGAGTTACCGGAGACAAAGGACGCCGCTAAATCGGCGGAGGAGGAAGCGACGGAGATCGCTTTGGCGCTGATCTGGATTGTCGGCGCGGTGCTGGTGGCGGTCTGGGCGATGGATGTGAGCAAGTGGTAACTTCCTGCGGCCAGAGATGGGGGGCAGGTGAAACGAATTTTCAGCGTGCGCGATTTTCCACCGGCAAGCACGAGGCCCGGGATTGAAAGCTGAGCGAGGGTCGGGTCGGCCGACGAATACGTGGCATCCATGGACGCGTAGAGCAAGAGCGACGCCGGTCCGACGAATTTCGTTTTCGCGGTATTGGTGATGCGAATCCGGAGCGTGGTGTTCTGGCCGGTCCACACGGTGGATGGAAGGGAACCGATGATGGAGGCGGCGAGCTGGCCGGGCGGCAGGGGCGTCGGTGAGGGCGAAGCCCCGACCGGTGGCGTGCCGGTTGTGCCGGAGGCGGTGGGACCGGTGACGGCCGCGGCGGGTTTGGCGAGCGTTTCGTACTCGGCGATGCCGGTCCAGTGCGGGGCGGCGGTGGTGGAGTTCGAGTCGACATTGGCGACCACAACGAGATTGCCGTCCGGTGTGAAGGCCGCGGCTTGTGCGGTCGAGCCGCCCTGGTAGGGCGTGGGGTCGAATGCCGGATCGACGGAATCGGCAAATCCGGGATCGGTCGATCCGTTCGCACTCAATCGACGCACGAGGAGCTTTGTGCCGATCACAAAATTCCCGGAGGAGTCGATTTGATCCTGGTTTGCGATGACGGCGATCTCGCCGTCGGATTGCAGGACAAGCGCAGCGATCGAGTCGAAGGGCGGCTCGGTGAAGGCTGAAGAGGAGCCGGAGCGCGCGCCCAGCACGTTGACGAAGCCGCCGGTGCCGAAGGTGGAATCGGGCGAGCCGTCGGCGCCAAAGCGGACCAAGCCGAAAATGGGAGCGGCCAGGACGGCGCCCTGCGGCGCGGTTGGATCGACGACGCCGGCCAAAATCCGGCCGTCGGGTTGGATTAGCAGCCTGGTGACGGCTTGCGCGCCTGCGGTGGTTGCGACGCCGGTTGTGCCGAAGGATTTGTCGATCGAACCGTCACTGTTGAGAGCGTAAATTGCGGCCTGGTCGCCCTGATGCGCGCCAACGAGGATCTTGCCGTCCGCTTCGATGGCGACGGCGGTCGGATAAGCATGCGGCTGGGGCGTTCCGAGATCGTAGGCTAGCCAGCCCGTGCCGTTGAAGCCGCTGTCGAGGGAGCCGTCGGAGTTGTAAAGGGCAAGATCGAAACCAACGTCCGGACTCTTGAAATAGGCGCCGGCGGCGAGAATCCGGCCATCGCTGGACAGCGCCAGGGAATCGATCTGCTCGTTGCCGGGGAAGTTGGTGGTGAGCTTGCCGTTTCTGCCGAAGCTGGCGTCGAGGGAGCCATCCGCATTGTAGCGGGCCAGGGCGAACATGGCGTCGGTGGTTGCGGAGGCCGAGTCCTCCGAAGCGCCGCCGGCCACGATTTTGCCATCCGGCTGGATTACCAGCGCCGTGACATACGCGATGGGGCCAAATGCAGTCTCGACGACGCCGTCGGTTCCAAACGATGTATCGAGCGACCCGTCGGCGTTGAGGCGTTCGAGAAAGAACTGACCTTCGCCGTTGTTTTGCACCGTGCCGATCGAGCCGGCGAGCACGATCTTCCCGTCAGGCTGCACGGCGACGGCGTTCACACGCTGCTGGATGGAATCGGGAAATGAGGGCGGGCCGGGGTCATCGATCAGCGTCCGACCGTCGACGCCGAATCCGGTATTGAGCGCGCCGGCCGAAGGGGCGGGCGTGGGAGATGGAGTCGGGGTTGGAACGCCGACCGGCGCGGTATCGCCCTCGAGGCGCAGGACGCCGATGTGACTGGTCGTGAGAGACGGAAGGTTGGCAGCGACGACGATCTGGCCGTTAGGCGCCAGGGCCATGGCGCCGCCGGACGGAGAGTCCGTCGTCGAATTGAACAGGATGTCGGATGTGTGGAAGGTGGGATCGACGGCGCCATTGGCCAGAAGCTGGTGGACCTCGATCGGGCCGCCGTCGCCGAGATCTTCTACTCCGGCGACGACGATTTTGCCGTTGGCTTCGAGTGCCAGGCCGCTGGGCGGAAGCCGAAGGCCGAGATTGTTGGAAAGCTGCAAGGTGACGACGCCGGGGCCGTCGTACGTGTTGGAACCGAAGCTGCTGTCGGGATCGCCGTTGGCGTCATAGCGGGCGACGAACCAGGTATCGACCACGCCGCCCCCGCTGTCATAGGCGCCGGCGACAAGGATTTTGCCATCCGGCTGCACGAGCATCTGCGCGATCTGACCGGAGTCGTAGTTGTCGCTCAAGTTGGTGAACTGGAATTTCGACCAGGTCATTCCGCTCAGGCCGAAGGAGGTGTCGAGCGATCCATCGGCGTTGAACTGCCAGACGGCGGGAACGACCTTGAAGGACGAGCCGAGCAGGACCTTGCCGTCGGGTCCCGCGGCGATGGCGGCCCCCTGCGGGCCCGCTTCGTTGGGGCCCGAAGTGTCGGCCTGGCGATAGGCGTAGCCGGTGGAGTTGAAGCTCGAGTCGAGCGAGCCGTTGGCGTTGTAACGGGCGGCGATGACGACTGGCGCCGAGTAGGCGGGGTCGTTGGGATGGGCAGGGTCCTGATACGTGCCCAGGCCCCCGGCCAGGATCTTGCCGCCCGGGGCCAGGGCGAGCGATTCGATGGCGGTGGTTCCGGGAATGTGGGTGAGCGCCTTGCCGCCGGCGCCGAAGCCGGCGTCGGGGGAGCCGTCGGGGTTGTAGCGGGCGAGGGCGAATTCGGATTGGCCTCCATTGATCCCGCGGAGGCTGGTTTCGTCGAACCCGCCGAGCACGATCTTGCCGTCGGGTTGGATGAGGATTGCCGTCGCCGAGGCGATGTCGGGGAAGGAGGTGGTGATGATGCCGCCGGCCCCGAACTGGGTGTCGACGGAGCCGTTGGGGTTGAGGCGTTCGAGGAAGAACTGCCCGAGGTTGCCGTCGTTGCTGGTTCCCGCCGACCCGGCCAGCAGGGTCTTGCCGTCGCCCTGCACAGCAACCGCGTTGACGCGGTAATTGATGGAGCCGGCACTGGCGGGCAAGAGAGTTTGTCCGGCAGCGCCAAAAGTTGGATCCGCATCGCCAGCGCTGAGCAGCGTTCGCTTCTCTAGTTCTTCGACAACCGACCGCGAGGCAACACAGGTGGAAGAGGGGCGCCTTCGTGACGGTCGAAACAACGACAGACCGCGCGGAAGCATGGAGCCTTCCCTTGTGAAAACAACTCGTACAAAGCGTGATCCACGCCGGAAGCGAATATAGCGGAGAAGTCAGCGGGGGCGAGAAATAGGGCGGCTTCGCACAGACGGCCGATTTCTTCGCAGCGGTCGCCGAATTTATTGGACGCAATGTTTTGCGGCACGGGCTTCCCCTTCGGGTCTGAGCCTGAGGCTCAGCCTCAGGGTCGAAGACAGCCCGTGCGGGCGATGACCCAATTCGGTGACGTTCGGGGTTCCTCAATGGATCGCCGCTGGCGGGCTGGAAGCCTTCTGCTGCGGGACGCGCTACCGCGCCGGGCGTCCTTTGCGCCGACCGCGTTTGCCGACGCGCTGGCTGTTGCGGAACTGGAGCGGCGTCAGTCGAGCGAGCCGGCGGAAAAAGGTGTTGAAGTACGACGCCGAGCCGAAGCCGCACATCACGGCAATGCGCGCGGCGCTCAAATCGCTTTCCAGCAGCATTTTCTTTGCCTGTTCGAGCCGGCAGCGCTGGAGTTCTTCGTGGGGAGAATGGCCCAGCACCTGCACGAAATGGCGCTCGAGCCAGCGGCGCGAAACGGCAAGCCGCCGAGCGACTTCGTCCATGCGGATCGGCTCGGTGCAATGCTCGCGGATGAACTGGACAGCCAGATGAACGTCGCGATCGGGCAAGGTCGAGACGTTAGACGACTCGCGGACGGTGACGATGCCTGCCGGCTCGATGAGGATCGGCTGCGCGGGGGCGGCGTGTCCGCTCATCAGACGGTCGAGCAGAGCCGCGGCCTCGTACCCGATCCGCTCGGCGGGGATCTCAATCGCCGAGATCGTCGGATTGGACAACTCGCATTTGGTCGGATCGTCGTCGCCGGTGATGATTGCCGCCTCCTGCGGGACGGGCACCTGCGCGACGTTGCATGCCTCGACCAATTGGCAAGCGATGTCCGGATTCCAGGTGAGAATCCCGACCGGCTTGGGAAGACGGCGCACCCATTTGACCAGATCGCGCTGCCGCGCCGGCCATGCGGCCGACAGGGGCAGAGAGGTGAAATCACTGTAGAACTCGCAACCCAGGCCCTTGGTGGCGAGGTTGGCGGCGAACGCCGGCCCGCGGTCCTCATCGCTCCGCTTGAACCAGCTGCAGTAGGCAAATTGCCGCAGGCCGGCGCCGTGCAGGTGACGGACGGCAAGGGCAGTGAGCGCGCGGTCGTCCACTTTGACGCGCGGGAGGGCCGATGACCGCACCTTCGCCGAGCCGACGCTGACGGTGGGAACGCGGAGCTTGAGAATCCGGCGGACCTCGACAGCGCTGCTGACGCGCACGATCAGCCCGTCCCAGGAGTACGTTTCCGAGAAAAACAGGGACGCTTCGGTTCCCTCCGGGGCGGTGTAGACGTGCCAGTGCCCGTGCTCGTGCGAGTAGCCGGCGATGCCGCGCATGAGTTTTTCCCGCCATCCGATTGACGAGCCGGCGAGCACTGCGACACGGCGCACTTTAGACATACTTGCTTTTATACACCGCTGTATAATTTATTGCTGGGCTCGCCGCAAAACAGCATTTATTGACTCAATTTGACGTGAATGTGACATTGCTTTAGAAACCTTCCATTCTATCGTCTGAGCCGCCCCATGGCCATCGATTCCCACCACCATTTCTGGTCTTACAATCCGCGCGAGTATGGTTGGATCAAGGAGTCGATGTCGATTCTGCGGCGGGATTTCCTGCCGCGGGACCTCAAGACCGAGATTGCCCAGGCCGGCATCGAGGGCGTCGTGAGCGTCCAGGCCCGCCAAAGCCTGGCGGAAACTCAGTGGCTGCTCGAACTGGCCCAGGGCAATGACTTCATCCATGGCGTGGTGGGGTGGGTACCGCTTTGTTCCTCCGGGCTGCGCGGCGAGCTGGAGCGACTGGCGGGCAGGACGAAACTGAAAGCCGTTCGCCACGTCCTCCAGGACGAGCCGGACGACGACTTCATGTTGCGGCCGGACTTCGATCGCGGAATTGCGGCGCTCAAGGAATTCGGCCTCCGCTACGACATCCTCATTTTCGAGCGGCAACTTCCTGCGGCGATCCAACTGGTGGACCGGCACCCGGAACTGACTTTCATTCTCGATCACATCGCCAAGCCACGAATCAAAGAGAATGTGGTGTCCCCCTGGCGAGCAAATCTTGCGGAGCTTGCGCGACGGCCCAACGTCCATTGCAAGCTGTCGGGGTTGGTGACCGAAGCGGACCACCGCTCATGGACGGAGGCGCAGTTGCGGCCTTACCTGGACGCGGCGCTGGAGGCGTTTGGTCCGCGACGGCTGATGTTCGGATCGGACTGGCCGGTTTGTCTCCTGGCGTGCGGATACCGCCGATGGTACGAGATTGTCCGTCAATTTGCGTCGTCCCTGTCGAGTTCCGAGCGCGCTCGATTGTTGGGCGGGACCGCCGTGGAAGCCTACGGGTTAAGCTGACTGCGGATGAAATCGAATGCAGTTGCCAAAATACAGCATGGGAATCGGCGATCGCTTCGCCCACCAGGGCCGGGCGCAACTGGCGGCGTTCGTGAAGTCGCGGGACCTTGGCGTCGAGGTGGCGCCGGTCTGGAACAAATCCAATCGCGAGCACTTGATCGTTCACAGCGAGCCGCCCAGCGTGCGCGCCGAAGCCGATGAGGCGGTTAAGGCGCTCAAATGGACGGAAAGTTACTTTGTTGACGCCGATCACATTGGGTTGAAGACCGTCGACCGTTTTCTCGATTGTAGCGATTTTTTCACGCTGGACGTGGCGGATTTCATCGGCAAACCCGCCGGGGAATTGGCCATCCGCGCTTTTGTTTCCGAGCATCGAAGATTCGCTGGCACGCTGACCATTCCCGGAATCGAGCGGCCGCTCGATGTAACCGAAGCGCGGATTGAAGCGATCGCTCGCAAATTCCTCTTTGCTGTTCAGGAGGCGGGCCGGATTTACCGCCACATCGAAGCCGCCAAAGGACGTGAGAATTTCATCACCGAGGTTTCGATGGACGAGACCGACCAGCCGCAGACGCCGGTCGATCTCCTGTTCATTCTGGCGGCGATCGCCCGGGAACAGGTGCCGGTTCAGACGATCGCCCCGAAATTCACCGGCCGATTCAACAAGGGCGTCGATTATGTGGGCGACCTGAAGCAGTTTGAGCAGGGATTCAGCGACGACCTGGCGGTGATCGGGTTCGCGACCAAGACCTTCGGCTTGCCGGCGGATCTGAAGCTGAGCGTCCATTCCGGGAGCGACAAATTCTCTATTTATCCGCTGATCCGGCAGGCGGTGCGAAAGCACAACGCCGGCTTGCATCTCAAGACTGCGGGCACGACCTGGCTGGAGGAGCTGATCGGCCTCGCGTGCGCCGGCGGCGACGGGCTGGAAATTGCCAGGGACGTCTACTCGGAGGCGCTGGAAAGGTTTGACGAGTTGTGCGGGCCGTATGCGAGCGTGATCGACATCGATCGCGCCCGGCTGCCGACGCCGCGAGAAGTTTCATCCTGGACCGAAGAGCAGTATGCCGCCGCCTTGCGGCACGATCAGTCATGCAAAGAGTGCAACCCGCATTTCCGCCAGCTTCTCCACGTCGGCTACAAGGTGGCGGCGCAGATGGGCGAGCGGTACACCAAGGCATTGAGGAAACACGAGAATGTCATTGCGATAAATGTGACGGAAAACATGTTCGATCGACACTTGAAGCGAATCTTCATTGATGGCTGAGGTGTTCCGCCGTGACATGGGTTTTCAACCCGTGCTGACGGCGCGATATGACGAAAAATCGTTCGCCCGCCGACTTGCCAGCTTAGAACATCCGTGGGCACGGGTTAAAAACCCGTGTCACAGGGAAGCAGCAGAAATGAAAGCCATTTGTCTTGAACAGCCCGGCCGTTTCGCGGCGATCGACGTTCCGGAGCCGTCGCGCCCGCAGGCCGGCGAGGCGCTGGTGCGGGTCCATCGCATCGGCATCTGCGGCACCGATATCAGCGGCTATCTGGGAAAGATGCCGTTCTTCAGCTACCCGAGAATTCCGGGCCACGAGCTTGGCGTCGAAGTGCTCGAAGTTGGGGCCGGCGTCGGCAACATCAAGCCCGGCGATCGCTGCTCGGTCGAGCCCTACATCAACGACCCGAACAGCTAC
>DATHPP010000507.1:0-2056 GCA_035483795.1 Tepidisphaeraceae bacterium
ATAAGAGGTGCCCTCGCCTGTGCGTTCGCTTTGATCATGTCGTTGGTGGTGATGACAGGTTGCTCAAGGTCGGTTGGGGGTACCGCCGTCAAGGCGGGCGGCCCTTCACGCAACAACAATTCCCAGCAGCAGTACCCGAACCTGCTCAAGGAATGCGAGGTCCTGACCACCGACATCCTGGCCAAAACCGTGGGTGCGGATCCGCTTGACATTCAGAGCACGTTCGTCGGTGCAATCTGCCGGTGGCAGGCAGCCAACCCGGCCGGTCTGATCGACATCACCCGGTTCTGGTTCGAACAGGGCGGCCTCGGCAACGAGCGAAAGGTTGCTGACTTCCTGAAGTACAAGGTCGAGAGCCGTCAGATCGCGGGCATCAATTCAATTGTGATGCGTCCCGAAGATCCGAACGGCGCGTGCGGAGTGGCCAGCGACGCGGCGGGAGTGGTCGGCTGGTGGGTCAACCCTCAGGCGCCCGGTATCGACGCGTGTGGGCAGGCCATCAAGCTCATGGAGCTGACGCTGGCCACCAACTCATAGGGCGAAATTCAGCGCGGAACCTGGAGGCCGATCAGCGTGGCTCCGTCGAGTTCCAGGCTTTTCCAGTCACCGGCCACGGTCAGCACCGCGATCGCCGACGTCGGGAACTTTTCCGAAATGCGTTCCACCGCTGCCGCATCGGTACCATCGGCGCCCGCCAGGCCGATCGCTAAAGCTGACATCGTCGGTTCATGCCCGATGACGAGCAGGGCGTCGGCGGTGTCGGCGACCTCGTTGATTTCGTCGATCATCGTCCCGGGCGTGGCGCCGTAGAGTCGCTCGCTGTAGCGCACCGTGGCGTCGATGCCGGTCTGGGCCAGGGTCTGGCGGGCACGCGTGGCCGTCGAGCACAGCACGGCGTCGATGGAGGGCACGTTGGCGCGCAGCCAATCGCCGGCCAGCCCAGCCTCGCGGATGCCCCGCGGTGCTAATGGCCGGTCGTGGTCCGCGACGCCAGGCGGGTACGACGACTTCGCATGCCGCATCAGGAGCAAGGTGTGCTGATCATTCACCCGATTCACGTTAATCAGTGCGGTACCAGAGGTGCTATGCGGCGTCGTCATTATCCGCGTCGTGCAGGAGTTTCTCGGGGGGGAAGGTGTTGGTGGAAGGTGTTGCCTCGCGGTTGGCCGCGAACCTTTTAAGTACCTTCTAACGAAAGGCCGCCGCCGTGACCACCACAACCAACCCGTACCCCACATATCCCGCTGCGGGCAGGCGCCCTCCCTAGCCACTTCATGACTACCCAGGGCTAGGCGGGCGGCAATTGCAGGATCGCCTCCCCCTAGCAGTCGCTCTACCCGTTGCCGGATCAGTGAAACTGTCAGCTGTTGGGGTCGAGGGTGTTGGGATCAGCGGGCCAGCCGATCGCCTCCAGCCGACGCTGTACGCGGTCAAGATCCGCCGCGGACGGCAACTCGTCAGTAATCCGGGTGATGGCGACCCCGATATCGGACCCGGCTAGTCCGTGCAGCTCGGCCTCGACAGCCGATTCGACGGGGCCGGGATCGGCAGGCTGTAGCTCCGAGGGCGATAGCTGAACCACCGCCAGGTTGCCGCGCCGACGCTTACGCCTCCGTACTGGCCAACGACCCCACATTTACGAGCTGCCAAGGGCGGCGTTAAGAGGAACTACTAGAAAGCGCCGGGTGGCGGTGGACACCGCCGGCAACGTCTACGTCACCGACGGCAACCACAACCGGGTGCTCAAATTCCCGGCGGGTTGAACGCCGACGCCGCGCGAGCTGTACGGGCAGTAGCGGCTCGACCAGAGCCGGATCCTCTACCCGCCCTCGCTCCCGTTCCCCTCGCCCGCCTGAGCGTGGCCAGCGGTGATCAATAACAATTAATCACCGGCAAGCCCTTGAGGTTCGAGGAGGAGCGGCAATGGCGCAACGATGGTTCTCCGACCTGGAGCTCGCGGAGATGGCACGGCCCACTATGGACCGTGCGATCGAGGCGCTCGATCGCGGCGACACCGACGGCGCACGAGCGCTGTGCGAGGAGATGAAGCAGGAGT
>DATHPP010000508.1:0-4059 GCA_035483795.1 Tepidisphaeraceae bacterium
GTCCGCTTCTGCACTCCCAGCCAGGCAATTTCCACCAGCAGCTTGCGCAGCAACCGGTTGCCGGCCTTGGTGACGTGTCCCTGGCGGTCGCTCTCGCCGCTCTGCCATCGACGCGGCGTCAGGCCTGCATAGCATCCCACCTGCCGGCCGTTTTTGAAACGGTGCGGATCATCCAGGATCGCCACCACCGCCTCGCTCAAACGCGGTCCCACGCACGGCGCCGTCTGCAACCGCTTGACCGCTTCGCTGCCTTCGGCGATCTGCTTCAACTTCGCTTCCACCTGCTCGATCTGCTCCTGCACCTGCCGCAACTGCTCCAACTCGCAGCCCACCTGGAACAGCCAGATCTGCTGCGACGACGCGCCCGAGACTTCTTTGTCCAATTCCGCCAGCGCTTGCTCCGTCCAGGCGTTGGTTCGCGAGGGCAAGCTCAATCCCTGTCGCTCATAGATCGAGCGGATCGAGTTCTTGATCGCCGTGCGGCGGCCCACCAGGCTGTGGCGGTACTCGATCAGCGACCGCCACTGCCGCACGGCCGGCTTGGGCACGTGCACTGTCGGGAGGTTCTCCATCTCTGACAACTGCGCCAGCTTCAGGGCGTCTTTGCGATCGCTCTTGTCCTTCACCGTCTTCCACTTCCATCGCTCGTCGTTGCCGTTGGCCACCTGGATCGGGATATTCATCCGCTGCACCAGGTCGCAGACCCATCCCGCCGCCGGGCAGGCCTCGATCACCACCCGGTCCGGCGGGCAACGCGACAACAGCTTCTCCAACTCGGGCGCGTTGGTGCCAACCTTGCCGAAGCTGCGATCGCCGCCGCCGGTGAAATAGTCCAGGTAAACACTCTTGTTCTTCGCCAGATCCAAAGCGAGAATCCTCATGGCCGAGTCCTTCCTCAAAAAGTGACGTTTGAGCGGCCCACGCGGCCAGCTCGTTATTCATTGGGGCATTTTGACCCCGTCAACGTCCCGAGGAAGGCTCGGCTTCATAGTTTCTCACCGGCAACACCAGCGGCACCTGCCCGGAATGCGGCACGCCCGTCGCGAAAGAATCCGCCAAGAAAAGCTCCCGGCTTGCGTGATTCCGTATCCAATCGCGGATTGATCCGGCCAGGTGCGTTTTGGGTACCGTACCGCGAGTGGGCGAAGCGATTGGGAAGGTACTGCCTGGCGAATTGCGACTCTCGCCCAGTCGCGCCGGCGGCGCGGACCCTTGGAAACTCCACGAGCAAATCCGTCAATTCGGATGTCCACAGCAGGCATGCCGCCTATCCTTGTTTATGAGGATCCTGACGGCATTATGGAAATCATCGACGGTGTCACGCGGGCCACACGGATCGCAAAGTTGGCGCCAGACGAGCCGGTTCCTGTCATCGTGATCGGCCGATATCGGCACAGCCGGGCTAACAGTCCTCGCGTCAAGGATCGCTTATGAACGACGCCGAGAATAAATCCGAGGTTTACACGAGGTTTCACGAGCTGTCGGAGCTGATCCCCGAAATGCGCTGCGGCCAGTTGATCGCAGCCGTGGGGGAACTGTGCGCCGACCTCCATGGCCGCGGCTTGTGGGACGCCATCGACGCCGAACTCCTCGAAGCGATCTGGCAGTTCCGCCGCAATTATCAAGCCTCCACCACTGGCTCGGGAACGACACAAGGCTGAACTGAAAAGGTGACATCCATGTGGATGTCACCTTTCCAGCTTCTGCACCGCATCCTCCTTCCGGCTACTCCAGCGGGCGGGTTGTTGGGACGGGATTGGGGTTGGGCGGAGCCCAGAGGGTGACGTCGCGGAATTGGCCGCCTTGCTTGCGGTTGTCACCGGAGCCCAGGCCGGGGTCCCAGGAGTATTGCGGCTCGCTCGTGGAATAAAACATGCCTTCCCGGGAATTGCAGTGGGAATAGACCAAGGGGCGCTCGGCGTCGCCGGGCGGGCGCTTGAGCAGCACATAGCCAATTGATCCCCATGCATCCCGCGGCGCCGCGGGGAGATAGGCGGTTAGCTCCTCGAGCGAAGCGGGCCAGCGGTCCTTGTCGAATTGGAACAGGTGGCACGCCAGCGACATCGCGGCGAGGTTGTACTCCATCTGGCCGCGGCGCAGTTGGGTCAGGAAGCGATCCCGCTGCGTCGTGTTGAACTTCCCGGTGGCCGCCTCGCGGCCAAGCAGGTCGGCATAGCGCGGCTCGGGGTCCTTGTCGTCGAACAACTGGCGGATCAGGGCTTTGGCGGCGCTGATTTGAAGCTTTTTCGCCTCGGCCGGATCGCGCGTCAGCGCCACGTCGGACGTGATGATTTCCAGACGATTGGCGGCGAGCATTCGCAGACCCACCGCGACCAGCGGCTGAACGATCGCGGCGTTCGCGGGGCCGTCGAGCAGGTCGGCAAGGTGCATCACGTCGCGGACGCTCTCGATCGCCGCGGCGTCGTCGCCGTGCAGGTGTTGAAAGAGGGCGGCGTCGCCCACCTCATTGGCCAGGTTCCGGCAGCCGTGCAGATAGCTCATGTCGAGCTTGCCGCCCTCCAGGTGCAACACCGGCCAGTTGGCCATGTTCCGCGAGCGGGCCTCGCGCACCAGCGCGCGGGCCGGGGCATTGAAGGCATAGCTCGCCGTCTCCATTCGGTTCCACTCGGCGGGATAGGGCGGATAATCTTCGTACACCAGCGACGAGGCCGCGGGGGAATAGGTATTCGCCCGGTCGCCTTCGGCAATACGCTGGATTGCCTGCGAATAGAGCGGCCAGGCGTCCTGCGACGGTTGCGTCGCCGGGGCAGCCCATGCCGGGGAGCACAGCAGGCTGATGCACAACGAAAGCGGGATGGATCGACAGAGCATGGGGAAATCCTTCTGTAGCCAATGATGGGACGGAGCGGCCACCCCCACGTTTCACAATTTGCGGGAAACACAGGCACAATACGATCGAATTGACGGCATGGAGGGGGGGAACCTGAGGGTAACGCGAACCAGGGGGAACTGAAGGTGACGCGAACCATGCCCGGCACGATTCCAGTCGCGAACGCTCATGACGGCGTCCTTGAGAATGGTTTGCGTCACCTTTAGTTTGGCTCACCTTTAGTTTGGCTTCTTACCGTCGCGCAGGGGCTTCACCAGGACTTCAGCCAATGTGAGTTCGCTCGTGACCGCCTGCAACTCGCCTCGGTCGAATCGTTGAAACAACGTGGTCAGTTTCGCGCCGACGCCCGCAAAGCCCTCGACGGCGTAGATGAACACATTGGCGTCAAGGTAGACTTTGGTGCCGGCGATAGCGTTTATAGATCCCATGCGTCGCGCTCGCCGCGGATGAACGCATCGACTTCCTGAACGTCGGTGAAGCACCCCTTGCCGGACCCGATAAAGCTGGAGAGGGAACGCGCCGGCTCCGATGCCGATTCAACCAACACAATCACTTCCGCCGTTGTCCCGGCCTTTAACTCATCCGAGCGGACTTCAACGACCCCGCCCGGCTTCACTGTCACAAGCTGTTTCAGTGCGGCAACCATGCCTCAACTATACCACCCTCAGGACCAGAATTGAAGGTGACGGCCAGAAGTGAAAGTGCCGCCGTCCAGCCGCAGCACAAAAATCCCGGCCACAGCGCGGTTCGTCGATAAAGCTAAAGGTGACGCGAACGTGACGCGAACCATTCTCTCGACGATTGTAGGATTCGAGTCATGACCACATTTCGAGACATTCGAGACGGCCCGCCGCGGGGCAGCGGCAAGGAGGCTGGATCAGCGAGCGGCGTGGAGGATCATGGCGGCCATGAGGTCGGCGGCGGTTGGGGGGTCGTAGCCGCTGATGCCGTCGACGTTTTCTCCGACCAGGCCGGCACTGAGGTCCTGGCGGCTGAAGAAGACGGCGATGCGATTGCCCAGCGTGATCCCCATGAGCTGCGGGCGCCTGCGGTCGGCGATGTGGTCGAGGGCGTAGTGCCGCCAGCCGACGCGCGGGATGGGAATCTCCTTCTGCGTGTAGAGCGGGCTGGTCGGGGGAAGCAGTTTCAAATTGCCGGGGCCGAAGATCGCTTCCAATTCCGTCTGGGCGGCGTCGGCAAAGATCGAG
>DATHPP010000509.1:0-18725 GCA_035483795.1 Tepidisphaeraceae bacterium
CCCGCCAGCAGTCTTGCGAAGACGTTTTTGCCGGTCAGCCCCAGTACGATCAGGCTCACGTCGCGCTCGACGGACGTGTTGAGGATGGCGCGGGCGATGTCGTCGCTGAACATGAGCAGGTCCTGGACGGCGATGCTCTTCTGCTGGAGCTTGTCGCGCAGCAAACGGATGGCGGCCTCGCCGTCGGCCTGTTCCTGGTCGCGGAGCTGGCCGCCGCTCGGGCGGGAGACGTGCACGACCAGGACCTCGGCGCCGAGCCGTTTGGCAAGATCGCCGATGGTGTCGGCGATCTTCTCCGCGGCCCAGGGACTGCTGACGGCAACGAGGATTCGGCTCATAAAAGCGCTTTCTGACACCCCATGTTTAGCCGTGGCGGCCGCGCCACGTCAAATTGTGAAGGCAGCATGTCGGAAAAACGCGGAAAACGTTTCATTTCGTTTCAAACGTCTCGTACCCGAGCCGCCCCCTCCGTCCGATCCGATGACTTGGCATGTTTTGGCAGGCTTTCGCGCCATCTGTCGCTAATTTGCGGTGGATGGCGGACCTCATTCCGCGCCTGGTCACGCAAATCCACGGCTGAGTCGGCCGTTCCGTTCCAGGCCAGAGCATGATGTGGTCAAGAGGCGGTCACGATTCGGGCGTGGTCCCCTGCAAATCCAAAAGCCCGTTCTGTTGCATCAGCTCTCTGAGCCAGCGAAGCGCCTTTCCACGGTGGCTGATGCGATGCTTTTCTTCGGAGGGGAGCTCAGCGGTGGTTTTGCCGAACTTGGCGACGAGGAAAAGGGGGTCGTAGCCGAAGCCATTGTTCCCGCGGGGGGAGCGGAGGATCGTTCCTTCGACCGTGTCGCGGGCGGTGAGGATGACGCGGCCTTCCGGATCAGAGAGGGCCAGGACGCAGACAAACCGGGCCGTGCGCTGGTCGTCGGGGACGTGTTCGAGCTGTCGGAGAAGTGTCTGGTTGTTGTCGGCATCGCCGCGGCCGGTGTGGTTGATCTCGGCCCATCGCGCGCTGTGGACGCCTGGCTTGCCCTCCAAGGCGTCGACTTCCAGGCCGCTGTCGTCGGCCAGCGTCAAGAGGCGGTGGCGATTGGCGTAGCCGGATGCCTTGAGGCAGGCGTTTTGAAGAAACGTCAGCCCGGTTTCGGGCACGGCTTGCTCGCCGGTGAATTCCGAGAGATCGCGCCAGACGAAGCGGTCGGCGCCGAGCATTTCACGGAACTCGCGTGCTTTGCCCGGATTGCCGGTGGCGATGAGCAGTTGCATTGCGGTCGTTTAGTGGTCCCCGATGGAGCGGAGGACGCTATCGCCGGGGGAGGAGGGCGCGGCGCGGGGGGCGGGTTGGGCGGCGGACGGGGTCATACCGCCGTTCAGGCGCCAGTCGTCGTCCCGGGCCATGCTCTGGTCATGGGGGATGGCGATCAGGACCGACGGGTCGGGATTGTCTTTGACGCCGTACGCCGCGCCATTCACCAGGTGATACTTGTAGTTCGGGTTGGCCATCTTGGCCTTCATGTCGGGGTCGAGCACGTCGAGTTTGGGAGCTTCGACGGTCATGGATTTGCCGGTGTTTTTGTCGACGACGTGGGCCGGCATGTTGGGCGGGGCGACGTCGGAGAGGACCAGAAGCGGCTGGTCAGCCGATTGCGTATGGGCGTCGTCGCGGGTGTCGCCGTTGTGGGTAATGCCGGTGCCCTGCTCGGCGACGGCGTCGCGCTTCCAGGCGCCGATGCAGACAGAGCTGGCGGTCGGGCCGTGATAGAAAAACGCCTGCTTCTCGCCCTGGGCTCGGAGGGCGCGGACCATTTCCACGGCATCTTGTTTACGGTGGGCGTTACCGGAGAAGGTGGCGATTTCAATGGACCAGTAGGTGTCCTTGGGGGTGTTGAGCAGGTTCCACTCCGCCGGGGCTTGCGGGTCGGGCGGAGTGACGGGGACGAGAATCCCGCCGCGAATCAGCGTATTGCCCAGCCGGTCTGTCAGCGAGCTAACGCGGGCGCGGTCGGCTTCGGCCCGCTGCTTCTCACTGGGGGCATCGAGCGAGCGGTAGTAGCCGTAATAGATGGTGCTGTCGGTCTCGCTGTGAATGACGTACCAGTCGGTCATGCCGGAGGCCTGGATCAACTGATTTTTGCGCATGCCGGCCTCGGCGACGTGGGCCGGCCCGTCGACCTTGTCGCACAGAATGGTCCATTGCGCGTCGGCGGGCGGCGCGGGGGGCTGGATCGTCGCCGGATCAATCTTCGGAGGCTGGGCGCCGGATGGGTTGACGTGGGAAGCAAGGTTGGAGTTCGCCTGCGTCGTGCTGGGAGGATTGTTTTCACCGCAGGACGCCGCACCCCACACGATCAGGCCACACACCAACAGGGATTGAATCTTCATCGAGGTCTCCGCAAGGCAGCGGGCGGATTCTAGCATAAGAAAACGTGGGGACAAAGAAACCGAGGTTTTCGCCGAAGGCGGTCCAAAGGCGGTCCCTGTGACACGGGTTTGTAACTCGTGCCGGCGGCGCGAACCGGAGAATAGGCGCGATGGTGCGGTGTCTTCCGGGCACACCGCCGGCACGGCTTAAAAAGCCGTGTCACGTGAATGCCTCCATTCGCTGCATCCGCGAAATCCGCGGTTTCTCGTCAACAGCCGGTGGATTCATACAGGCGGGAACGGACGCGGTCGACGACTATTTCCTGCTTCAGTTTCCATCCCCAGGCGGCTCGCAGGACCGGACGTTTATGGGGCGTGAGCAGCAGGAGGCTGGGGCTGATCCGGCTAAGCTGCCAGGCCAGACGCGGCAGGCGCGATTCCTCCAGAAGATGCAGGGCGTAGCTGCACACGATGAGGCGGTAGCTTCGGCCGGACAGGGCGCCGTCGGCGATTTGCTCGAAGGTCTCGCGGCCGGCGGGTTGGCCGGTGCGCTGCTCGTACGCCTCGAAGGTGAAGGGATCGATTGCATCGATCGAGCCGGCGCCGAGGCTTCGCAGGACGAGCGTGACCTCGCCGCTGCCGGCGGCAAGATCGAGCACCCGCGTCAGATCGAGCGGCCAATCGCGAACTGCGATCGCCAGCGAGCGCTGAATCTGCGGCTCGTGCGGGTTGCGGTAGTCGCGGCCGCGGTCGCGGTAGAACGCATCGACACCGTGCGATTCGTACTCGTGGCGGATCGCCTTGTGTTGGGGATGAGGGTCTTGCATCATGTTTTCGGACGACCGAGGAATGCGGGTCAGTTGATCTTGTTCTCTTCTCCTCGCTTTTTATTCGACCGCAATACAGCCGCGCGGCGGCTGACGGCGCTTGGGGCGCATCCGCTGTTCGCTTATGCCACGATTGTATTGCTCCAGTGGCGGGTGATGCGCGGGATCTGGAAATATCGGGACATGAGCACGGGGGACGAGTGCTTCTGGTTCACGACCGCGTGGCACTGGCTCCACGGGCGGCAGGTCGATATTGCATGGTCGCCAATTTATTCAGTGTTTTATGGCGCGATCCTGGGCGTTACGCGCGATGCCGCGGAGGCGATGTTTTTGCACCGGCTGGTGATTGCGGCAAGCGCCACGGTCATGGTGCTGGCGGTGATGCGGCGGCTGCTGCCGGCGCCGGCGGCGTGGGTGGTGGCGGCGTGGTGGGCCCTCCTCCCCATCAACTTCGATACCATGTACGAGGTGCACCTGTTTGCCCTAATGCCGCTCTTGTTGTGCTGGTGGATGGTGCTGGTTGGAAACGCGCCGTGGCATCGTGGAGCGGGGCTGGGGATTCTGCTAGTGGATGCCCTGCTGATCCGCAATGAGACGATCGTGACCGCGGCTGCGTTTGCGGGGGTGTGCGCGGTATGGGAGATGAGAAGGAAGGGCAGACAGGAATGCCTGCCCCACAAGGGGGACAGGAATTTCTGCCCCACGCGACCCAGGAGCCTCGCCCTCCCGAATGCAAGGAGTCTTGCTCTGCCGTACGCGCTTCCAATCATCATGACGATTGGGTTGGCGGCGGCGTTCTATGCACGATCGTCGAAGAAATTCCCTGAACTGGGGCCGTACTACGGGCTGAAACATTCGGTCAATATCGCGCAGGCTTACGCGGCGGGGTATAAGCAGCGACATCCGGAGTGGCCGGGCGATCGGTGGACACAATACGGGGAGCTTTGCCAGCGCGACTTTGGAACGCCGACCCCCAGCCTCGTGATGATGCTGACGCGCAACCCGCGTGCCTTGGCCGAGCATGTGCTTTGGAATGCCAGCCTGGTTCCCAACGGGCTTGAATTGATGTTGTTCAACGGCGTCGCCGGGACGCGCGATCCGGATTATCGGGGGTTGTTCCTGCGGCAGAGCTTTCCGATTCCGCTGATCGCGGCGACGCTGCTGATCGTTGTCGCGGGCTCGATCCAACTGCGTCGCCAGTGGCGCACGTGGATTGGCCCACAGGCGATTGGCTGGCTGGCGATGGCGTGTGCCGTTCCGACGGCCATTCTGGTGATGTTGATCGAGCGGCCACGGCCGTCATATTTGTTCGGGCTGACATTGTTTGTCATGGCCGTCGTGGGATTGTGCGGCGCAGCACTGGTTGACCGGTGGCGGTGGACGGAGCGGCTCGCGCCGTTGATGGCCCCACTCATGCTTCTGGCGGCACTGCTGGTTCCGTCGTATTACAAGCTTGTCAGCTACGGGCAACCTGTCTTGGAGAGTTACGAGCGATTGCGGCCGTTTGAGTCACTTCTGAGCCGGCCCGGGGCGGTGTTCGTCGGCGCCTATCCGCAAGCGGTGCAGGCATTTGTGGGGCAAGGAGCGCCGGACTGCTTCGACTGCTCCATCTTCGAACAGCGGCCCGGGCAGATGGGTTTGGCCGACTTCCTGAACGCGAGAAATATAACTGTTCTTGAACTGGACCCGGCGGAGCACGTAGGTCTTCAATTGTTGCAGCCGCAAGTGCTTAGCGAATTCCCGGCCACGGCCCGGAAAAACGAATGGCATCTTGTCGCATCGCAACAGTTGCCGCAGGGACAATGGATGCTGTTTGCACGGACTGGCCGGTTTGGGCCGATAATCATGCAGGAGCATGCATCTGATCAATGAAATTGTGCGATGCGGACGACCGGTATCCTTGCCAGATTGGCCGGCAATCCGTAGAACCTATCGCCCAATGACAGGGAGCCGATAAACCGTGAAGGAGCGCAGCGTGGCCGACGTTCCCGACCTGAGCGTCATCATTCCGGCATACAACGAGGCGGCGACGATCGCGCGCACGCTGACGCTGGTCCGCGATTATCTGGAGGGCCGGGGTCGGAGCTTCGAGGTGATTGTGGCGGCCGACGGGAACGACGGCACGCGCGAGATGGCGCGGGAATTGATCGGGGATGACGGTCGCTTCACCGTCATCGGCTCGGCCCAGCGCGGCGGCAAGGGCCGCGGGGTCCGCGGCGGACTTGGCATGGCGCGCGGCAGAATCGTCGGCTTCGTCGACGCCGATTACAAAACCCCCATCGAAGAGATCGAAAAAATCCTGCCGTGGTTCGATCAGGGTTTCGATCTGGTGATCGGCTCGCGCGGCATGGGCGACTCGCAGATCGTGCGGGCGCAGAAGCTGTACCGGCGGATCGGAAGCCGGGTCTTTGCCTTCGGAATGCGGACGGTGACCGGGGTCCGCAACATCACCGACACGCAGTGCGGGTTCAAGTTTTTCACCCGCCGGGCGGCACGCGACGTTTTCTCGCGGCAGCGCATCGACGGATACATGTTCGACGTCGAGATTCTCCGGCTGGCGCAGGTGCTGGGTTATCGGATCAAGGAAGTGGGCATCCGCTGGCAGGACGACGGCGACAGCCGGCTTGACCTCATTGCCGGCAACTGGCGCAACGCCAAGGACATCATGAAGATCGGACTGAGCCGGTTCAAAGTCCCGCAGGCGTGCCGGATCTTCGATGAGGCGCCCGCGGTTCCGCGAAAGCCGGCGGCGATCCGCGAGACGACCGCGGTGTCATAGTGCTGACGGAGGGGGCCAGATGTGGCACAGTCGCCCTCGACTGTGTTCGACCGAAGGTCGAAAATCGGTCGGCGAATGGCTTTTCGCCTTCGGCGGAACACAGTCGAGGGCGACTGTGCCACAACGCGGGTTCCCGGTGGAAGTGGAAGTGGCAACCTCTCCGTCTCTCGCACCCGTGTCCAAGTGGCCCAAAGTCTTCCCGCCGCTCACCGACGAGCAAAAGCGGATCAGCGACGACTTCATGAAATACTGGCACGAGGTGCTGCCCCAGCGCTTCGGCGTCGTCGAGAAATTCAACCAGGGATACGTCGTCTGGAACGCACCGGCGCGGTTTTCCCGCACGCTGGAGATCGGCGCCGGCCTCGGTGAGCACATCGAACACGAGCAGCTTTCCCCCGCGCAGGAGCAAAGCTACTACGCCGTCGAGCTGCGCCCCAACATGACCGAGGCGCTGCGGGCGCGCCACCCGCGCGTTAACGCCATCACCGGCGACTGCCAGCAGCGGCTCGATTTTCCCGATGGGTTCTTCGACCGCATCCTGGCGATCCACGTGCTCGAGCACCTGCCGAACCTGCCGCTGGCGATCCGCGAAATGCACCGGCTCTGCGATAAAGATCGCGGCGTGTTCAGCGTCGTCATCCCCTGCGAGGGAAGCCTGGCCTATTCAGCGGCGCGGAAGATTTCGGCGCAGCGGGTCTTCGAGAAGCGCTACAACCAGTCGTACAAATGGTTCATCGAGCGCGAGCACATCAACCTGCCGGATGAAATCCTCCGGGAGCTGGCCCCCTACTTCACGATCGAGAAACGATCGTTCTTCCCGATTCCGTTGCCGATGCAGTGGTGCAATCTGGTGATCGGACTGACACTCCGTCCGCGATCACAGCCGCTCGGACAGTGATCCGTTGCAATTGAAAAATGTCGCCCGGAAGGCGATAAGACGCCTTGATCGTGACACGGGTTTTTAACCCGTGCTGGCGGCGCTCCGCGTGGAGTGCTCGCACCTGGCAGAGTTCTCGAATCGGCACGCCGTCGGCACGGGTTACAAACCCGTGTCACGTGGTGCGCACCAGCATGGCACGTTTCTTTGTCACCGGCGGCGCGGGGTTTATCGGAAGCAATCTGGTCGATCGGCTGCTAGCCGGCGGCCACGCCGTCACCGCGTACGACAACCTCTCGACCGGGCAGCACCGCTTTCTCGAAGCGGCCAAGTCTAAACCTGCCTTCAGACTCGTCGAGGCAGACCTCCTCGATGAGCCGAAGCTCGGCGAAGCCATGCGCGGGCACGATTTCGTCTTTCATCTGGCCGCCAACGCCGACGTCCGCTTCGGGACCGAGCACCCCCGCCGCGATCTCGAGCAGAACACCATCGCAACCTACAACGTTCTGGAAGCGATGCGGCACGCCGGCATCTCGCGCATCGCGTTCTCCTCGACCGGCTCGATCTATGGGGAGGCGGATGTGTTTCCCACGCCCGAGACCTGTCCGTTTCCGGTTCAAACGTCGCTCTACGGCGCTTCCAAGCTCGCCGGGGAAGGGCTCATCGAGGCCTATTGCTCCGGTTTCAACTTTCGCGGCTACATCTTTCGTTTTGTCTCGATTCTGGGCGAGCGATATTCCCACGGGCACGTGTTCGACTTCTGCCGGTCGCTTTTGCGCGATCCGACGCAGATCAAAGTGCTGGGAAACGGCCAGCAGCGCAAAAGCTACCTGCACGTTCAGGACTGTATCGACGCAATGCTGGCCGCGATCGACAAGGCGGACCAGAGCGTCAACCTCTTCAACCTCGGCACCGACGAGTATTGCCAGGTCAACGACTCACTCGGCTGGATCAGCCAGAAGCTGGGCGTGAACCCGCAGCGCGCCTACACCGGAGGCGAACGCGGCTGGATCGGGGACAGCCCTTTCATCTTCCTGGACGCTGCCAGGATCCGCGCCCTGGGCTGGCGCCCCAAGCTCACCATCCGCCAGGGCGTGGAGAGGACGGTCGATTATCTGCTGGCCAATCGGTGGTTGTTTGAGAATCGTTCGTAATTGCTCCGCTGAGAGCCGCGCCGGAGATTTGCCGTTGGTGGTTGCTACCGGCAGTGGTAAGAAGATGCAATGTATCCGATTCTCGGCCTGCTGCTCCTGATCCTGGATGTGTACGTGATTTACCTCATACTCACCGGCCGGGGTGACACGGGAATGAAGCTCGTGTGGGTGATCGTCGTGCTGCTGTTGCCGTTGCTGGGGCCGATTCTCTTTCTGGTACTGGGGCGCGGGAGCCGGGGCGTGTGATAACCCGCCGCGATCAAAAACGCGGGATTCGTCTGTTGTGGAAACTGGAAGGGATCTGACGCCTGTGCGTGTTGAACGGGGCCATGCGCTCCGGCGCAGGGGAGTTCAGTACAGCACCGATATTAATCCCCCTGCCGCTGCTGCCGATGCTGCCGGCGGAGGGTTTGTATGTCAACCAATCCCAATGACGGGGCCCAACTGCTGCGGAACCTGACCTCGGCGCTGCGGGAGCAGCAAAAGCAGTCGCCGGACGCGCCGAAGCTGCCGACGGCCACCGACCAGGACATTCTGCGGGCGATGCTCGGCAAACGCTGGGGCAAACCCACCGGTGAGCAATCGCCGATGCGGAAGGCCGGGTAGGCGGGCCCACAGAATCAAGATCGCAAGACTGCCCGGCCGATTCAAGCTTGGGGTTGTCTCGCCCTTGTCGGAGGCTGTGATGTCAAAATACGCGACGGCTGCGATTCTCAAAGTGATCGTGACATTTGGCATCGTCGGGGCGATCCTCACCAGCCCGGCGGCGGCGCAGCAGCGGCAAGGCAGCCTCGAACTGCACAAGATCCGCCACCTCGTCGACGAAAACGGCCAATTGTGGCTGACGCTTCAACTGGTCAACCAGGGGAATCACATCGTCAATGTCGCCCGTGTCGCGCCATCGGCAACGGGGCCTTGGACCGAGTCAGGCCAGAAGATCGAGGCCGGCGCCGCGATCCGCGCCAAAATGAAGCTCGGCAAGGACATGCCCCAGTCGGTCTGGGTTGATACCAGTGACGGGATGCTTGTCTTCAATCTGCCGGCACGGCAGTAAGCGACGGCAGGTCAGAGGCGCCGCAAACGCTATAATGCGCGTCGAATGCCGGACCTGCGCGAACACCTCCAGCAATTTTTCGGCCTGGATGATTTTCGCCCCGCCCAGCGCGAGGTGATCGAAGACGTTTTGCGCGGCAAGGACGTTCTCTGCGTCATGCCGACCGGGGCGGGCAAGAGCCTTTGCTACCAGCTTCCGGCGGCGATCCAGGGTGGACTGAATATCGTTGTTTCGCCGCTGATCTCGCTGATGGAAGACCAGGTTCAACAGCTGCGCGACGAGGGCATTCCCGCGGCGTTTCTGAACAGCTCGCTCAGCGCCTCGATGCGAAGGCAGACGCTCCAGGAGCTCGCCGGCGGGTTTGACGGATTGCTGTACGTCGCGCCCGAGCGATTTGGATCGGTGGAGTTCCAGGAACTCGTCGGCCGGCTCAAACCCAGGCTTCTGGCGATCGACGAGGCGCATTGCATCAGCCAATGGGGGCACGATTTTCGGCCCGACTACCACAGGCTGGGGGAAGTCCGGCGGCAGCTCGGCTCGCCGCCCTGCATCGCCCTCACTGCGACCGCGACCGAAGAGGTTCGCAACGACGTCATCCGCCAACTCAACCTGAACGAGCCGACGGTCGTCGTCACCGGATTCGACCGACCGAACCTGTCGTATCAATCCCGGCGCATCGCCAAGGCGGCGGAAAAGGAATCGGAGCTGCTGGACCTGGTCGGCAGAGAGCCGGGCAGCGCGATCGTCTATTGCGCGACGCGCAAGGCCGTCGAGGAGGTGACGGGAATGCTGGGACGATCGGTCGGCGGACGCGCGGTGCTGGCTTACCATGCCGGAATGGACCCTGCGACCCGCAGTGGCAACCAGGAAAAGTTCATGAACACTCCGCGGGCGATCGCCGTCGCCACCAACGCGTTTGGCATGGGGATCAACAAACCGGACATCCGATTGGTCGTGCACTACAACATTACCGGGACTCTGGAGGCGTATTACCAGGAAGCCGGTCGTGCCGGCCGCGATGGGCAACCCTCGCGATGCGTCATTCTCTTCAGCTACCAGGACCGCTACACGCAGGAATTCTTCATCGAGAAGATCGGTGAGGACAACCCCGATGCCGACCCCAAGATCATCGACCGGCTCAAAGACCATGCCACCCAGAAGCTCGACCTGATGATCCGCTACGCCCAGACGCATCGCTGCCGGCGGAAAATGATCCTGGATTATTTCGGCGACGAGGCGGAGGCGCTCGAGTGCCGCTGCGACGTGTGCCGGCCGGGCGGAGATGCCGGCGACGCAAGTCCGGCCGTCGCGGCTGCGATGTCGGACGATGCCGTCACACTGGTCCGCCAGCTCCTAAGCGCCGTCGCGCGCTTGCATGGGCGGTTCGGGGTCGGTGTGGTCGCGGAAGTGCTGGCCGGGGTAGACAACGAGAAAGCACAGCGATGGGGGTTCAATGACTTGTCGGTCTTCGGATTGCTGCGGGCACATTCGATCAAGCGGATCGTCGCGATGCTGCACCGTGTGATGGAAGCCGGACTGGCCCGGCAGCGCGATCCGGAGGGGGTGAAATTCCGCCCGGTGATGGAGTTGACGGCTGCGGGAATCGCGGTGATGAAGGGCCAGCAGCCGCCTCCAACGGGCCTGGCCGACCTGCTGCCGCGGCGCGGCTCCAATTCCTCGGGCAGTGAACGCCGCCGGGCTGTTTCGCATCAAGGCATCGAGAGCGATTTCTCCCCCGAATCGCAACGACGCTTCGAGCGGTTGCGGGCGATTCGCGCCCAGCTCGCCCGAGAGCGCGATCTGCCCGCCTACTGCATCTGCCACGACACCACGCTGAAGCTCATCGCCCAGGCCGCCCCGGCCGATGCCGACGCCCTGGAGCAGGTCAAGGGAATGGGGCCCCATAAGGTGCGGATGTACGGGCAGGCATTTCTGGCGGCGCTGCAACAGGGCTGAACGACCTGGCCTGGTTTCCGCGAATATCCCGGATTTGCGGTTGGCTGGGGCCGCTGTCGCGGATTCAATGACGGCGTGAACACTGCGAAGCGAATCGTCGTCATCGGGTCGGTGAACATGGACCTGGTCTGCCGCGTGCCGCGGATTCCGGTTCCGGGCGAAACCCTCCTTGGAGAGAACCTCATCACCATTCCCGGCGGCAAGGGGGCCAATCAGGCCGTCGCGGCGGCAAAGCTCGCGGTTCCCGAGACCGACGTCTACCTCATCGCCCGCGTTGGCGACGACGATTTTGGCCAGCGGCTGCTGAACGGGATTTCCCGCCACCACGTCCGCACCGAGCAGGTGACGATCACCGAAGGCGCCGCAAGCGGGTGCGCCATGATTCTGGTGGACCGGGAAGGTGAGAACTCGATCGTCGTCGCGCCCGGCGCGAATTCGAAGCTGACGCCGGAGGATCTCGATCGAGCGCAAACACTGATTGCCGGGGCGGCGGTCGTGCTGGTTCAACTGGAGATTCCGCTGGAAACGGTCCGCCGGGCGATCGAGATCGCCCGCGGCGCGGGCGCGTTCACGATCCTCGATCCCGCGCCGGTGCCGCCGCGGGGATTGCCGCGGGATTTGTTCGGCGTCGACCTGCTGACGCCAAATCAGGGCGAGGCGGAATTGCTCCTGGGGCGGACGCGGACGCATCGCGTGAAGCTCAAGAAGCTGCCGGACCCCAAGTCAATTGCCGGCGGACTGCTCGAGCGCGGCGCGCGGGCGGTGGCGCTCAAGCTGGGGCATAAAGGCGCGCTATTCGTCGATCGGAATGGCCAGATCGAGCGGGCCAAGCCCCACAAAGTGTCCGTACGCGACACGACGGCGGCGGGCGACGCCTTCAGCGGGGCCCTGGCGGTCGGCCGCAGCGAGGGGATGGATTGGCCTCAGTTGTTGCGATTCGCCAACGCCGCCGGGGCGGCGTGCTGCGAGGGGTTTGGAGCGCAACCGGCGTTGCCAACCCGGGAGCAGGTGGGGAAACTATTTAATCGGTAGAGACGCTGGTGGGCGCGACGTCACACCAGCCCCACTCTTTGGCCCATGTGAGACGTCGCCACCGCGCCTCTGGCAAAAAACGCCGAAACCGTTGCATTTCGTACATTTTGTAACATTTTGTAACATCGCAATAGACGTTTCTATCTCGCGGGTCCCCTCACCCCAACCCTCTCCCGGAGGGAGAGGGGGTAAATGCGGGCGCTCAAACCGCGGCGGCTTGCTGGAACTCTTTGCGGCGATCTGCCATCTGCGCCTTGAGGCGGGCCAGGATCGATGAGTGCATCTGGCTGACGCGCGATTCCGATAGATCGAGGGTTGCGCCGATCTCCTTCATGGTCATCTCCTCGAAGTAGTAGAGGATGATGATGAGCCGCTCTGCCCGGGAGAGGCCCTTGGTGATCAGCTCCTTGAGGTCCTTGCGCTGGATTTCTCGGACGGGGTCGGCGCCGCGCTTGTCTTCGAGCACGTCGATTTCCCGAACGTCTTTGTTGGAGTCGGTCTCGAACCACTTGCGCGAGAGGGAAACCAGGCCGACGGCGCTGGCGTCCTTGGCCATTTTCTCGAACTCCGCCATGGGGACTTTGAGCCGCTTGGCGATTTCCTCGTTGGTGGGCGAGCGGCCCAGCTCGACTTCGAGTTGCTTGCTGGCGTTGTCGAGTTTGTGGGCGCGGGAGCGCACCAGCCGCGGGACCCAGTCCATCGAGCGCAGCTCGTCGAGGATGGCGCCGCGGATGCGCGGGGCGCAATAGGTTTCGAATTTGACGCCGCGATCCAAGTCGAAGGCGGCGATCGCGTCCATCAGGCCGAAGATGCCGGCGGACATCAGATCGTCCAGCTCGACCTCATCCGGCAGCTTCACGTGAATCCGCTCGGCGTTGTAGCGGACCAGATGGAGGTAATGCTCCATCAGCACGTTGCGCAGTGCTTCGGTCTTGTGTTTTTTGTAATCGATCCAGACATCCTTGATGTCCCGCTTGTGGGCCTTGGGCATACAGCCTCCCAATCCATGGGCTTTTGGTGTTAGTTGATCTCAGGCAACGCGCACGATCGGCACCGCCGGGGCGCACGGGTTGCCAACGTTCCTTATCGGTCTTTGGGCTGAGGTTTGGCCTCCTGAATTTGCGACTTTTTCGCCAGTTGGCGGATATTCTCTTCGAGCATTTTTTGCGCCATGGCGCCGATGAGCAATCCGACCAGCAGGGTTGCGAACATGGCTTTGAGAGCACGGCTGAGGGTTTCGACGAACGAATTTTCCGCCGCCACGCCCAATGCCAGGCACAGGGCAAAGACAACCAGGGCGATGGAGACAGCCAATCGACGCGTCATTTTCAGTTCCTTACCGGCGGAACCAGCGGCTCATCCGGGCAAAAAAGCTGCCTTCCTGGATCGCGGCGCTGGCGACGCCCTGCTCGAGGCGGACGGCCAACTGCGACACGGCGCAAGCCGCCGGGCTCTTGGGCGCCGAGAGCGCAAAGGGCGATCGTTTGCGGACTGCCGCCGAGACGCATTCGTCAGCGGGGATGAAGCCGGCGTCGAAGACGCTCACTCCGAGGAACTGCCGGGCCACCTTGGCGATGCGGTCGTGCACGATGCGGGCCTCGTTTTCGTTTCGCGCCTGGTTGACCAGGAGCGAGATCCGCCGGTCGATCGTCTCGCCAAAGGACCGCGCCTTGTCGGCCCGGCTGATCACCTTGACGACAGCATAGGCGTCGGTGATCGCGGTCGGCTCGGGGGTGGTGACGACCAGGACGTGATCGGCGGCGCGGGTGAAGGCCAGGACGTTGGGGCTGATGCCGGCGCCGGTGTCGATGAGGATGACGTCCGCCTTGGCTTCCAGCTCGGCCATGGCGTTGACGAGGCGCTGGCGGTCGCCATCGGTGAGGTCGGCCATGCGGGCCAGGCCCGAGGCGCCACCAATCAGGCTGAACCCGCCGGGCGCGCTGACGAGCACGTCGCTCAGCTCCTTGCGTCGCGCGATGACGTGCGACAGGTTGGCCGGGAGGTCGATGTTGCAGATGACGTCGGCGTTGGCCAGGCCGAGGTCGGCATCAAGCAGCACGACGGATTTCCCCGCCGTGGCAAGCGTGATCGCCAGGTTGACGGCAATGTTGGTCTTGCCAACACCGCCCTTGCCGCTGGTGATGGCGATCACGCTGGCTCGGCGGACGGGGGCGGGGTTCGCCTCGGCCGCCGGCCTCGACTTCTTCTGTTCCCGCATCAGCGACCGCAGTTGCGTCGCCTGGTCGATTACCATTGTCATAGCCTCTATCCCGCGTTGAGTGTCATTTGCGTTCGAGTCAATTGGATTCCAAAGAAATCGGCAAATCAGAGTTCCTCGCCCAAGATCAATTGTGCGAGCCGACGCGCCTGGCCAACTTCGATGTCGTCGGGCACGTCCTGTCCGGTCGTCAGATACGAGACGCTTTTGTTGAGTTTCCGTACGACATTAAGCAGGAGGCCGACATTGGCGGCCTCGTCGAGCTTGGTGAAGATCATTTTGTCGGTGCGGACTTCGCCGAAGCGGGAGGCCGCCAGTTCGAGGCACTGCTGGCTGGCGGTGGCCGCCATGACCAGATGCACCTCGTCGGGTTCGATGGCGGCGAGCACGCCTTTAAGCTCGTTGAGCTTCAGGGCGTCGTTGGGGCTTCGGCCGGCGGTGTCGATCAGAAGAAAATCCAGGTTGCTCATGGACTGGGCGGCGTCGCGAAGCTCTTCGGCGCCGCCGACGACTCGCAGCGGCGAGCCGATGATGTCGGCATAGCGCTTGAGTTGATCGACGGCGGCGATGCGGTAAGTGTCGAGGGTGATCAGCCCGACGCGGTGCCGCTCCTTGAGTTTGAGATTGGCGGCGAGCTTGGCGAGCGTAGTCGTTTTTCCCACGCCGGTCGGACCGATGAGGGCGACGACATGGGGTCCGGTCGATTTACTGCGGACGATGGGACCGGTGGTCGAAATCATCCGCTCGATCTGGTCGATGAGCCGGTCGCGCATCACCGCGGGCTGGGAGTAATGCTCGGGGCGGACCTGGCGACGCAGTTGATCGATTAATTCGGCGGCGATTTCCTCGGCGACCTGGTTGGAGATCAGCCGCGTGTACAGATCGAACAGCTCCTCGGGAATATTCGGCGTTTGCCGCATTCGGGTCTGGACGACCAGGTCTTTGACGAGGGTTTTGAGGGCTGCGACTTCCTGCGAGATGCTGAGCATGGCGGCGCCGGTGGCGGCGGGAGTTTCCAGCAGCTCGCGGCCGCTGGGCGGGCGGGCATCGGACAGACGCGTGTCGGGCAGGCGCCGCGACACGGTCGCGGTACGGCCGTAGGTTGACGATGAAACCGCCTGGCGGGCGGAGGACTGCCTGCGCCGATCGGCGATTCCGATTCCGCGGCCGGCGGTAATTTCCACCATCTCGCGCCGCCGCAACCCCAGCCACGCCCGAGCCTGAAACGTGCGCGTGTGGAGGATGACGGCGTCGGTGCCCATGCTGCTCTTCACCTGCGTCAGCGCTTCGGCCATCGTCGACGCTTTGAACGTTTGGAGGTTCATGGCTATCCGTTCATCCCGATCAACCCGATCGCCTCGACGGAGACGTCGGAAATAATCTCGTTGTAGGCCAGCACCGCGACCTGCGGCAGAGCGGCTTCGATCATTCGCCGGACTGCCGAGCGGATTTGCGGGCTGCACAGGAGCACGGCGTTGCGGCCGGTCTGCGTCAGCTCGCTTACCTTGCTGGAAATCTGCTTGACAAGCTGCTGGGTGGTCTGGGCGGACATGGTGTTGGTGGTGCCGCGTTCACTGCGATCCAGGTGTCCGTTGATCGTGTCTTCCAGGGCCGGCTCGAAGGTCAGGCACCAGATGCGATCGCGATCATCGACGTATTGTTTGCAGATCGTGCGGGCGAGCGCATGACGGACGTACTCGGTGAGGACCTCCAGGTCCTTGGTTCGCGCCGAAAAATCGCCGAGCGTTTCGAGAATGGTTTCCAGGTCTCGGACGGGGACGCGCTCGCGGAGCAGGTTCTGCATGACTTTCTGAACTTCGCCGGGCTTCACGAGCGTCGGCACCACCTCCTCGATCAGCGCCGGCACGCGGGCCTTGAGGTTCTCCAGCAGGTTCTTGATCTCCTGTCGCGTCAGCAGCTCCTGGGCGTGGGACTTGATGACTTCCGTCAGGTGAGTGGCGACAACGGCGGTGGCTTCGACGACGGTGTAGTTGAGCAGTTCCGCCTGCGGGCGCTGCGGCTCGGTGATCCAATAGGCCGGGAGACCGAACGCGGGTTCGGAGGTGAGCGTACCGCCGGGGATTGGACCGCTGGTCGCGCCGTTGTCCATGGCGAGGAACTGCTCGGGATAAGTGACGCCGCGGGCGACGGTCTGTGCCTTGATTTTGATGACGTAGTCGTTGGCCCCGAGCTGCATGTTGTCGCGAATTCGCACCGGCGGAACGATGATCCCCAGCTCCGTGGCGATCTGCCGTCGGATCATGCTGATGCGATCCAGAAGATCGCCGCCTTTGCTGGCATCGACCATCCGGACCAGGCCGTAGCCGACCTCCAGTTCCATCGTGTCGACGTCGAGGAGCTTCTCGACCTTCTCGGGTTCCTTGCGGGCGGTGGCCTTCTCCTTTTCCTTCGCGACCGCGGCAAGCTGTGCACGGCGCTGGTTTTTGCTGAGCGTGTAAGCGACGCCGCCGCAGCAGCTTCCCAGGACCATGAGCGGCATCTTCGGCAGCCCGGTGAACATCAACAGGACCAGAAATGACGCGGCGATGATCATCGCCTTGGGCTTGGCAAAGAGCTGGCCTAGCATTTCTTCACCGAGATTGGCCCGGCTGCTGCTGCGGGTGACGATCAGACCGGCGGCAAGCGAGAGCACGAAGGCGGGTATCTGGCTGACCAGGCCATCGCCGATCGTCAGCTTGGTGTACAGCTTCATGCAGTCGAACAGCGTCCAGCCCTGTTCGACGATGCCGACGTACAGCCCACCCAGGACATTGACGAAGGTGATGACGATGCCGGCAATGGCGTCGCCCCGGACGAATTTGCTGGCACCGTCCATGGCGCCATAGAAGTCGGCCTCGCGGGCGATCGATTCGCGGCGCTCGCGGGCCTGCGGCTCGGTGATGATGCCGGCGTTCAGGTCGGCGTCGATCGCCATCTGCTTGCCGGGCATCGCGTCGAGGGTAAACCGGGCAGCGACTTCAGAAATGCGCCCGGCGCCCTTGGTGATCACGATGAACTGAATGATGAAGATGATGACGAAGATGATGATGCCGACGGCCAGCGAACCGTGCGTGACGAACTCGGCGAACGTCTGTACGACGTGGCCCGCGCCGTACATCGCCTGGCTGACGTCGCCGCTGGCGGTCAGTATCAGACGCGTGGTAGCGACGTTCAGCACGAGGCGAAACATCGTCACCGCGAGCAAAAGCGAGGGAAATACGGCAAATTCGAGGGGACTCTGCACGTACATCGTCGTCACCAGCACGATGACCGACAACGTCACGTTGCAGATCAGCAACAGGTCCAGAATGAACGTCGGCAGCGGCACCAGCAACACGATCAGCAGCGCCATGAAGGCGATGGGAAAGAGCATCCCGCGGTTCTGATGAACCTTCAGGACGATCGGGTTGGCGGTGAAGGACGACATGGTCGAGTGCTGAGTTCTCGGTGCTGAGTGCTGAGTTTCGGATTCCGAGCGCCTTTTCACCCAGCACTCAGCACCCAGCACTTTGTGTTCACACAGCCTGCCTCCGTTTGGTTTTCCCGGACAGCTCGTAGACGTAGGCGAGGATTTCTGCGACGGCGGCGTAGAATTGCTCGGGGATTTCCTGCCCGACTTCCACCAGCCTGTAGAGAGCGCGGGCCAACGGCTTTCGCTCCAGGATCGGGACGCCGGACTCGATAGCGATCTCGCGAATGCGCTGCGCGATCGCACCCTGCCCCTTGGCGATCACCTTGGGCGCGTGCATGGAGCCGGCGTCGTACTTCAGGGCGACGGCAAATTCGGTCGGGTTGGTGACGACCACGTCGGCGGTGGGAACGTCCTTCTTGAGCCGGCGCTTGAGCATCGCCAGGGCGACCTGGCGGCGCCGAGCTTTCATCTTGGGATCGCCGTCCATCCGGCGCATCTCGTCTTTGACTTCCTGCTTGGTCATTCGCAGGTCGCGCTCGTGCCGCCAGCGCTGATAGGCGTAGTCGAGGATCGCCAGGATCAGCATCGCCGCCCCAACCCGCAGGCCGATCGCGTAGATCACGTCCGCGCCCAAAGCGAAGATCTGGAGGAAGGTGAGCTGCTGCACGCCCATGATCAGGACAATCCGGCTGTGGATCGCCGAGTACGCGACCATCGAAAGCAGCGCCATCTTGGCCAGATTCATCAGAATCCGGACCGAATTTCGGCCGCTGAACAGGCGGCCGACCCCGCGGAACGGATTGAGCGCGCCCAGGTTCGGCTGGAGCCGTTGCGGGCTGAGGATGAAGCCGACCTGAACGACGTTGGCCACAGCGGCGATGATCACGACGGCAATCAGGAGAGGCGCGACCGCGTAGCCCGCGACGTAGAGTGCGTGCAGTGCTCCGCCAGTGGCGCTGGACGAGCTGAAATCGGTGAGCGAGTCGCTGGAGAGCATCGTGTGCACCAGCGCCTTGAGCGCGACGATCATCCGCCGGCCGGTGATGTGAAGCGTAATG
>DATHPP010000510.1:0-7874 GCA_035483795.1 Tepidisphaeraceae bacterium
ACCAATGCGCTGAATAACTTCCCGGTCCCTTTTGCGATCCAGTACAGTGGTGGCAGCGCCGCGCCACAAGTCGTCAACTGGCATGCTGGTGCGCCCATCAAGCTCGACTTGGACAACAGCAAAGCCACCGGCAACGGCGGCAACGACATTCAGGTGGATGTCGAAACCGTTCTCACCCCCACGCCGCACCTGACGATGCAGATCACGCGTCTGGCGGGTCCGTTCGTCCAGAGCGACAACGTCCTGATTGCCTTTCCCTTCAACGCCTTTAACAGCGAGGTTCTCCCCTCCGGTATGCCCAACCTGGTGATCGGCTACCAGACCACCGCCGCGGGCGGGGGCGCCGGCGGAATTGCTCCGGCAAACGAGCTGATTACCTTTACGCCGCACATTCTCGGGGGAACCAACCACCTGTTTGATCTCAATTTCGCCACCACCGGCGCCAGCAACCCGATCATCTTCGAGACCGGGGAGTTCGACGGCCTCAACACGACTGGCCCGCTCGACGCGCGGGTAATCACAGCCAACGTGCAAAATGTCCCGGCCTCGATCAACATCGGCCTCAACGTCGCCCAATCGGCGCTGGCCACTTTGCCCTCCAGCGGCTCGATCGGCGTCACTTGGGATGCTTCCAGCGCCACCCCGGTCACCTTCGGATACCTCGAAGACGTGAACGTTCCCAATCCGGCGCTGACGAACTTTGGAACCACGCTCTCGTTCAACCAGATGCCGACGCACGAGCAACTCTCGCTGTCGGCAAACGAAACCGCCGGCACGATCACGGTTTCGAGTCAGTCCAATGCCGTGATCGGCGCCGTTACGTTGCAGACAACCCGCAGCGACGGACTGAGCATCACCGGCACGCTGACAAATGTCCCGACTGCCCTGGACATCACCTTCGGGATGGCCGGCACTGTCGTCGTCAACACGCACGGCAGCATCTTGGGCGGCCTCCAGGTCACGGCACAGCAGACCGGCGGCTTCTTCAATACGGCCGGCTTCCTCGGCTACAACATCGGCTACGCCCAGCTCGGCCTGACCAGCGTCCCCAGCCTCACCGCCGGTTTCATTCCCGGCATCGACCAGTACGGCGTGCTGGCCACCGTTCCCGGCACCTCCATTGGCTCCGTCTCAATCCTCATCTCCAAGGATCAGAACGTTCAGCTTCCCCCCAGCGGACACTGGAACGACCCGAGCTGGGATATTTTCTCGCTGATCGATAACGGCACCACCGGCACCGCCGCCGCCAGGATGGACAACATCCAACAGGCTACGTTCAACGCCAACGCCGCCAGCATCTCCGAAATCTTTACCCTGATCACGACCGCCCCGGCACCGATGGAGGCGTACCTCAAAACGACACCAACCTCGCACCTGATCCCCGGTCACGACGTGGAGGTCACCGCCGACATCCAGAATTTTCCCGCCGGCTCGATCAACTTTACCGCCAATTTCCCCGCGTTCAGCTACTCGACGACCCCGCCCCAGACCATCAACGACGTGCACATCTTCGGGCATATCGACTCGACGTTCTTCGATTTCGACGCCGGCGATCTCCCGCCGGTCTTCTCATTCGACTTCGACCCCGACTCGCATGCGACGATCGTGGCGCAGGACGGTTTTGGCGGGTCCGCGACCGTCGGTCACATCGCCGCCCATCTCTTCACCATGGATGGGAGCGGGCTGTCCGGCAGCGGCGCGCTCTTTGGCACGCCCCTCAACGACGCCGAGGTCCGTTTCGACAACATCCCCAGCCTCCACGCCACCTGGTCCAACAGTGGTTCGACCACCATCAACTACAGCCCCGACGTCTCCGGATTCTTCATCGGCGGCGCGCAGCTGGCCCTCTCCACCGTCCACGACCTCGCGCCTTTGAGCCCCGCCAGCGCGTCCGCGCCCGACACCGTCTCGCTGCTGGACAAAGGCAGCGGCATGGAGAAGCAATTGGACGGCGGGGCGTTCGGCATCAGCGGCTTCTCCTTGAACACCAACGATCCCAGCCACCAGTTCACCCTCTCGTACAGCGCGAACCAGTCGCACCTGCTGACGGTGAACGTCAATTCCACATTCGGCGGCCGGTTCTTCCCCAACGATAAAATCGACGAAACCCTGACGATCGACTCGATCACCGGAACGTTCAATCTCACGACCGACATGGCGACCACCTTCGTCTACACCGCCAGCGCCGCCATCGCCTCGGTGAATCTCGACGGGACGATCGACGATACCAACGACGGCGTGAACAATCCGACAAATACACTCTTCATGGCGAACGGCCTGCCGGACAGCGTC
The DNA here is from genome assembly GCA_035483795.1 of Tepidisphaeraceae bacterium. Lineage (GTDB taxonomy): Bacteria > Planctomycetota > Phycisphaerae > Tepidisphaerales > Tepidisphaeraceae > DASXMX01. Next base: position 2,293 of record DATHPP010000510.1, read on the forward strand.
AATTTCAATCTCGACACCTCGGCCCGGAAGGCGACCCTGACGATGAGCGATCAGATCAGCAACGTCGCCTTCGCCCTCAGCAACGATACCGCTGACATCTTCGGTACGCCGTACCGCCTGGTTACCGCGACCATGAGCGACATTCCAGCTCACTGGAAGGTCGATTGGTCGGGCGGCGGGCTCGACGTCGAAGCGGAAGACGCGTCTAACAATCCCGCCCCGATGGGCGTCGTTGCCGCGACCATCTCCACTTCCGACAATCCCACGGACATCGCCAATTTCCTCAACCCCTTCCAGATCTCCGGCCCGGGCGGCGCGCGGATTAATTACTCCCCGTTCCTCCAGGACATTGACAACCGGTTCTATCAGGCCGGTGGCGCCCCCGACGCTGGCGCCGCGACGCTGGCCATACTCAACGACATCTACAACAACGCGCACACGCTCCAGCCCGCGGAAGATCACGCCGTCGCCCAGGTCAACGGCGGCTCTCTCGTTTTCTTCGACGGCCAGTTCACCGGTTTCCAGAAGATTTCCTACGCACCCAATTCGACGGGGGGCGATTTCGAGTTCGACGCCCCCTCGCCCGGCACACACCCCTTCTTCGCGGGCGTTGGTTTGGACAGCAATTTCCTTTACGCCAGCATCGACAACGTCCCCGCTTCGTCTACGCTGCACATCGACACTTCGGGCGACATCCACTTCCACGCCTCCTCCAGCCCGGGCACCATCGATCTGTATTACGGCCCGGCGGGCATGGCCCAGGACAGTGACACCGCCCTGCGGGCCGTCCTCCAGGACACCCCCACCGACCTCGATTTGAGTTGGAATTTCGGGTTCCCCAACGGCGGGGCAACTTTTACCGCCAGCAATCCATTCACTTTGCTCCTGCTCGCTCAGAACGGCAGCAATCGCCTCGTTGGTGCGCTGCACCTTCAGAACCTGCGGGCCGGCTACAACATTTCCATCCTGCCGCTCACCGTCAGCAGCAGCACCGCCCTTGGCATCCCGACCAGCGCGACCCTGGTCCTGTTCAAGGCCAGTGCCGGCATCGATAACAACACCTCCGGGACCTTCGGCGTCGGCAACCCCAGCCTGCCCGGCGTGAGCGGAATCTTCAACCTCTATTCGATGACCGCCAGCCCGGAAACCATCAACGATGGGACCGCGCCAGGCGGCCCGCAGTACACGCCGACCGTCACATTCCAGATGAAGGACTTTACTCACGTCCAATACAGCGTCGAGTTGGACATGACCATCATCTCGCTCGACCCGCTTAACCTGCCGGGGACTCCGCACATCAACAGCAACCTTTCGGGTCCCGACGGTCAGTTCGGTCTTCAGTTGTGGTCAAGCGATGACATAAACGACACCTTCCTCGGCATAATCGGCTTCGTGAATAAGCCCGACTACGTCGACAACACACCATTCTTTATCATCCCGTTTGGCTCTCCGCAGTTGACGGATCTCGGAGGCCTGGTCTTCACCTTCGGCGGCTTCGGGACCTTCTCTGACCTGTTCGATGCATTCGACTAAGGGCCTCGAAGAGCGTTTTCTTCGTGACTGATACCGCGGCCCCTTCCGAACTCCGGAAGGGGCCGCTTGCGTGTGTCCGGGCAATAGAGAACGATAGAAAGGCGTGCAAATGACGGCCGAGCAAGTGATGCGGGTTGCGAACCAGCGCCATCGGGCGGGCCACGCCGCCGAGGCCCGGCGAATCTGCCGCGATCTGCTCACCCGCCAGCCCAACCATCCCGATGCCCTGCATCTTCTGGGCATTCTGGAGGCGCAAGCCGGCCAATTGGCCGCCGCGGAAAATCTGATCGGGCAGGCGGTTCGCGCCAGACCCGACTTTCCTGGCGCCTGGGTCAATCTTGGTCGTGTCCTGGTAAACCGGCAAAAGATTGACCAGGCCATCGCCGCATACCGTCGGGCCGCGCAGCTTGCCCCGTCGGATCCCGCCCCTCTTCACGCATTGGGCCTGCTGCTCAGTGGTCGCGGAGAAATCGACGAGGCCATCGAGGCCCTTTCCAGGGCCATCCAACTCAAAGTCAATGACCCGCAAGCTCCCTTGGAACTCGGCAAGCTCCTTCGCAGCAAAGGGCGCCTCGAGGATGCGGTCGCCGCATTCTCCGCGTCCATCGCCCTGAATCCCTCCTTTGCCCAGGCCTACAACTCCCTCGGCAACGTGCTGCGAGACAAGGGCCTGCTGGACGAGGCGATAAGCCGGTATCGCACGGCAATCCGCCTCAAGGGCGACGATTACGTGACTCACCGCAATCTCGGCAACGCGCTCTGCGAGAAGGAGCAATTCGCAGAGGCCATCAGCGCCTACGAACTCGCGCTGCGCCTCAAGCCGGATTGTACCGAAGCCTGGTCACAATTGGCCTTCGCACTGGCGAGTGCCGATCGGCTCGATGAGGCACGCGCAGCTCATGATCGTGCCCTGGCGCTCAGCCCGAAGGATGCCCGCGTGCACGAGGCGATTGGGGCCACCTTATTGCTCAAGCACGACATGAACGGGGCGGAATCGAGCTTTCGTGAAGCGATGGCTCTGGGCGGCCCCTCGGCGGAACTCTGGAATGGTCTGGGGACGGCGTTGAAGTGCCTGGGCCGGTTTGACCAGGCCTCCGCCTGCTTTCGCGAGGCGCTGGCGATGGAACCCCAATCGGCCGTCTTCTACAAAGGACTGATTTCCACCGGGCATTTGGACGCGGGGTCCGCGGAGGTGGAGCGGCTCACCCTGCTGCTGAATCGACCGGATCTGCCCGTCGACGATCGCGTCGTCGCGGGTTTTGTGCTGGGACAGTTGCTGGATGAGGCCGATCAGTTCGATCAGGCTTTCACGCAGTTTGCCGCGGCTAATTCGCTTTTCAAACAACAAAGAGCTGCCCTAGGGGAGCGGTTCGACCCGGACGCGTTGCGTGGTTTCGTTGATCAGTCGATCGCTACTTTCACACAACGGTTCATCGCCGAGCGGCAATGGGGCGACGACTCGGAGCTTCCCGTGTTTGTCGTCGGCATGCCGCGGTCAGGCACTACGTTGATCGAGCAGATTGCCGCCAGCCATCCCGCCGTTTTCGGCGCCGGCGAGTTGGCCGATGTCGAGCGCCTGTCTTCGGGGATGCGGAGTCGGACCCATATGCCGCCGGACAACCTGGACGCGGACTCTGTCTCCCGGGCGTCGCAGGCCTATCTCGATCGGCTACGTTCGTTGTCGGCTGGAGCTTCGCGGGTCATCGACAAGATGCCCGGAAACGTGTTCCACCTTGGCCTGATTGCCACCCTGTTTCCCGGGTCCCGAGTGATCCTCTGCCGGCGTGATCCACGCGACAACTGCCTGTCGTGCTACTTCCAGCAATTTGCCCGAAACCACCTTCTTTACACCTACGACCTGGCCGACTGCGCCCGCCAATACCTGGAGACCGAGCGAATTGCGGGTCATTGGCTCAAGATATTGCCCCTGCGACTGCTGGAAGTACGCTACGAGGAGTTGGTCGCCGACCAGGAAACACAGAGCCGCCGGCTGATCGACTTTCTGGGATTGCCCTGGGACCCGGCGTGCCTGGAATTCCATAAGACCCAGCGGACCGTCACCACCGCCAGCGTCTGGCAGGTCCGCCAGCCGATGTACAGCCGCTCGGTCGGGAGATGGCGCAACTACGAGCGGCATCTGGGCCCGCTTTTTGATGTGCTCGACGGAAAGACCCCTGAGGCGCCCGCCCATCACTCCGCAAAAAGCTGCCGCTCGTAGAGCTGTCGGTACGTCTCGCACTTGGCCAGCAGCTCATCGTGTTTTCCCCTTCCGACGATCTGGCCCCGTTCCATCACGACAATCTCGTCGGCGTTGAGAATCGTACTGAAGCGATGGGCGATCACGAAAGTCGTACGTTCGCGCATGACGCTCTGGATCGCCTGCTGAATGAGGTGCTCGCTCTGGGCATCCACCTGGCTGGTCGCCTCGTCGAGCACGAGGATCGGCGATCTGCGGAGGATGGCGCGGGCGATGCAGAGCCGTTGTTTTTGTCCGCCGGACAACTGCCCGCCCAGTTCGCCCAGCATCGTGTCGTAGCCCTGCGGCTTTTCCAGGATGAACTCGTGGGCGAACGCCCGCTTGGCCGCCGCGACAATCTCCTCGCGAGTCGCCAGCGGATTGCCGTAGGCGATATTCTCCGCGATCGTTCCGGGGAAGATCACCGAGTCCTGCGTCACGATGCTGATCTGGCTGCGCAGCGATCGCAGCGTGGCATTTCGGATGTCGACATCATCGATCACGATCCGTCCCGACTGCGGCTCATAGAAACGCGAAAGCAGTGCCAGCAGCGTTGTCTTCCCGCTCCCGTTTCGCCCCACGACCGCAACGCTCTTGCCCCGCGGCACGACCAGAGGCACACCCACGACCGCCGGCTCCGGTGCGCCGGGATAACTGAACGTCACGTTCTCGAACCGGATCTCCCGCGCAATTGGCGGCAGCTTCACCCGCACGGGATGCCCGTTGGGAGGACGGAGAGGGTCGGGGTGAGGGGGACGCAGATGCGCCTCCGATTTCCGGCGTTCCCTCTCAATCGGCAAATCCAACACCTCAAAAATTCTTTCGCCCGCGGCGTTGGACTTCTGCACCACGTTCCAGACCTTGCTCACCCGCCGCAGCGAATCCGCGATCGCCAGAAGGCACGCCATCACGAACCCAAATTGCTCGCGAGTGAGTGTCTGCGATCTGAACAGCATGTAAGACGCAGCCAGCACCATCGACGATCCAAAGATCAGCGACAGCGTCGCCATCGTCGGCTCGGTGAACGCGTCGATCCGGCTCATCCGAAGCTGATGATCCACCAGCTTCGACATGATCTTCGAATACCTTCGCCGCTCATACCGCTCGGCCGACGCGCCTTTCACGACGCGGATCCCCAGCAGCGACGCCTCGATCTGTCCCAGCATGGTCGAAGAGCTGAGCATCGCCTTGCGGCTCGTGCGGCGCATCTTCTTGCCGAACTTCCGGACGATCACGAACATCACGGGGGCAAAGAGGATGATGAACAGCGTCAGTTTCCAGCTTGCGATTAATGCCAGAATCAGGGCGACGGCCGCCTTGATCGGCTCCTGAATGAGCTGGCCGAGGACGGACTTGAATCCTTCGTTGAGGTTCTGCGCATCCTGGGTCAGCCGGCTGGTTACGTCGCTGGTTCCCTTCAGGTTGAAATGGCTCAACGGAATGTGCAGAACATGATCGTAAAGCTGTCGTCGGACGTCGTTGACCGCCAGCACCGCGGCCTTGTCGGACAGATACTCCTGAAAGAACGCGATCACGTTGCTGATCACCGCCAGCGTAGCGATGATCGCCAGCACCGCCGCCACCGCCCTCACCGGATCGGTCGGAAACAGCGCCGCGACCCTCCGCGCCGGAACCAGATACGACGGCACCGGCGGCAACGCGACCGTCGCGCCGCTTTGCAATGTCACGGAATCGCGATCCGGATCCGACAGCGCGTCAAGCGTTTGCCGCGCCCCGTCGATTCCACCAGCCACGTTGGGAATGCTGATCAGGTCGTGATCGTGCAACCCCGCCCGTGCGGCCGCCTCACCGG
>DATHPP010000511.1:0-13316 GCA_035483795.1 Tepidisphaeraceae bacterium
AATTGCCGCGTTTGTTACACTTGCCAACGACTTTCGGCCGTCAGAGCCGTTGAAGAAAGAACTGATCGAATGGGTCGGCAAGCAGATCGGGTCCATCGCCAAGCCGGATCAAATCCGCTTCACCGAAGCCCTGCCCAAGACGCGCAGCGGAAAGATCATGCGCCGCCTGCTCAAGGAGCTTGCCAGCAGCGGCGAGGTCAAGGGCGACGTCACGACGCTGGAGGATTTCAGCGTCATCGCCAAGTTGAAGGAGCAGGAAGAGGCCTAGGGAGTCATTTGTCACGGGTCATTTGTCATTTGCTCGATGGCTTTGCCGAGGAAATGGCAAGCGCGCAATTTGCGGGGTACTATAAGAGTGTCGTTGGAAGGCGTTCTGATGCAGATGGTCAAGATTCACATCCCCGATCAGACCCAGCGTGCCAAGGCATTGCTGGAGTTGATCCGCCGTGGGCGCGTCATCTGCTTAACAAACGATCTCCTCGTCGTTCCCGAACCTGCTTTGGGCATACTGCGGACACTGGGCGTGACGTTCCAGGAGATTACGACTGCCACTTGTCATTAGCCTCTGAAGAGCAAGTGACAAATGACCAGTGACAAATGACACGTGACAGAATGCGCTATCGCTCAATCCTACTCTTCGGCGCGCCCGGCAGCGGCAAGGGAACGCAGGGGAAGATCATGGGGACGATCCCGGGCTTCCACCACAGCTCGACCGGGGACATTTTCCGGTCGCTGGATCTTCAGAGCCCGATGGGCCGCAAGTTCTGGGAGTACGCCGGCCGCGGGGAGCTGGTGCCTGACGAATTCACCATCAGCCTCTGGAAGCAGTACATCAAGGGGATGGAGATGGTGAACCAGTTCCACCCTGAGACCGAGTTCCTCGTGCTGGACGGCATCCCGCGAAACCTGGCCCAGGCCCGGCTGCTGGAAGAAACGCTCGAAGTTGTGCAGATCATCTACCTGCGCGCGGACCTGGGCAAAATGGTGGAACGGCTCCGGCGCCGTGCCCTCAAGGAAAACCGCATCGACGACGCCAGCGACGCCGTCATCAAGCGAAGACTCGAAGTCTATGAACGCGAGACGCGGCCGGTACTCGATTACTACCCGCCGGAGAAGGTTTACCGCGTCGATGCGACGCTATCGCAAATCCGGGTGCTCAGCGAAATCGTCAAGATTCTGGTTCCGCTCAAGGAACAACTCGATCATGGCGATGCGACGGCACACTGAGCGGATCTGTGCCTCGTTGGACGAACCTCGCTAGAATCTGGGCGTGTCCCATGCTTATCCGATGATGCTGGACGTCACGGGCCGCACGGTTGTTGTGATCGGCGGCGGAAGCGTTGCGGCGCGCAAGGCGCAGGGGCTGCTCGAAGCCGGGGCCGCGGTGCGATGTGTCGCACCGGATTTCTGCGACGAAATCCCGGCTGGCGTTCAGCAGGTGCCGGAGGCGTATCAGCCTCATCACCTCGACGGCGCGATGATCGTTTTTGCCGCGACTAATCGTGCGGATGTGAACGAGTCGGTCGTCCGCGACGCGCGGGCGAGAAACCTTCTGGTGAACCGGGCCGATGCCGACACCGGCGAGCCCGGAGACTTCATCACGCCGGCGGTTCACCGGCTCGGATCGGTCGTGGTGACCGTGTCTGCCGGTAGTCCGGCGCTGGCGGCGATGGTGCGCGACCGGATCGGGGAAACCTGCGACCCGCGCTGGCGCGACATGGCCGAGCTGATGCAGGAGCTGAGGCCGCTCATCAAGTCTGCCGGCTTCGAGACCGAAAGCCGCCGGCAGATCCTTCTCGAGCTTGCGACGGAAGAGGCGCTGGGCGTGCTCGCCAGCGGCGGCCCGGAGGGTGTGCGCAAATGGCTCGTCTCGCGTCACCCGGAGCTGGATCATGCCTGATATTCCCAACGCCGGACAACTCGCGGTGCTGCTGGCCGCGATCGCAGCGTTTGCGATCGGCGGGTTGATTTCCGTCGCGCGGCTTGGGGTTGACAAGGAGCGCCTGCGAATCGCCGGCAAGGTTTGCTTCTACATCGGAATCTGTGCGTCGGCCGGCGTCCTGGTGTGGCATTCAATCGACCGCCATAGCTGGCTGCCGCTGGGAGACAACTTCGACACGCTGATCTGGCTGGCGCTGCTGCTGGCATTGTTTGTCGCCTATACCCAGCGCGTGCATCCGCTGCGCGGGCTGGATTGGTTTGTGATGCCGATCGTGATTCTGTTCCTGGTTTTCGCGGCAGTATTCGGCCGGACCGAGCGGCACGAATATGTGAACGCGAGCTGGTGGTATGTTCACAACGTCACCGCATGCTGCGGCGCGGTGGCGTTTGCCGTCGCCGGGGCGGCGGGGGCGATGTACCTGATCGCCAACCGGCAGCTTCGTCAGAAGCGAATGAACCCGGCCAGCCGGCTGGGAAGTCTGGAACGTCTGGAGCACATCACCCGCGTCGCCGTCACGCTTGGATTTGCGATGCTGACCGTCGCGCTCGTGACGGGGTTGGTTTTGGCGCTTCGCGGCAGCACGCTCGGACCCGGCTGGTACAAACAACCGAAAGTGCTGCTGGCGTTCGTTGCATGGATCCTTTACGCGCTGGTTCTGCATTCGCCGATCAATCCCAGCTTTCGGGGGCGAAAGACCGCTGTGCTGAGCGTGGTCGGCTTTGTGCTGATGATCGGCGTGTTGATCGCCGTGCAACTGATGCCTCGGTGAGAACAGGCGCTCGTTGCTTTCGCCAGTATTTGTCATGGATCGTCTTCTTTTGCTGGGACTGAGCCACACGACCGCGCCGCTGGAGGTGCGCGAGCGTCTGGCGTTCAACGCGGCTCAGCGCGAGGCGGCGCTAGCGCAGTTCAAGGCGCGGTTTCCGCAGTGCGAACTGGTGCTGCTCTCGACCTGCAATCGGGTCGAGTTTTACGCCGCCCGCGCCGTGCACGGCACCCCGCGGAACGAGGAGCTGATCGAATTCGTCGCCGGCTTTCATGGCCTTTCCGCCCAGCAGTTTACCTCTCATCTCTATCAGAAGGCCGACCGCGAGATGGTCGGTCATCTGTTTCACGTGGCTTCGTCGCTGGACTCGATGGTGCTGGGGGAGACGCAAATCCTGGGGCAGGTTCGCGAGGCGTACGATTCAGCCGCCCAGGCGGGGACCGCCGGCCCGCTGCTCAACCCCCTGTTCCAGAGGGCGATCGCCGTCGCCAAGCAGGTCATGCACGAGACCGCGCTGTCGGAGGGCCGGCTGAGCGTCGCCAGCGTCGCGGTCGATTACGCCAGAGGCATCTTCGATCATTTCAATGACAAAACGGTGTTGACCATCGGCGCCGGGAAAATGGCGAAGCTGGTGCTGAAGCACTTCAAGGCGCTCAACCCCGGAAAGCTGCTGGTCTGCAACCGCGACCCGCAAAAGGCGGCGTCGCTGGCGGCGGAATTCGGTGGCGAGCCTGCGGCCTTCCAGCGCCTCGGCGAGCATCTCGTCGTCGCCGACATCGTCCTCAGCTCGACCGGCGCCCAGCAGCCGATCATCACCCGGTCGCAGTTCGACCTGTTGCGCAGGCGGCGCCGCTACCGGCGGATTTTTCTCATCGATATTGCCGTCCCGCGCGACATCGAACCCGCCGTTGGCCAGATCGAGAACGTCTTCCTCTACAACCTCGACGACCTTCAGCAGGTCGTCTCGGCCACGCAAGCCCAGCGAAAGGACGTGCTCGACGCTGCCCGCAGAATCATCGGGCAGCACGTCGAGACGTTTGTCGGCTGGCACCGCCAGCGCCAACTCGGCCCCGCAATCCGCCAGCTCTACGAGCGCTATCACGCGATCGCACAGGAGGAGCTGGCAAGGACCTTGAACAAGCTTCCCAACCTCAGTGACGCTGAGCGATCGCACCTGGAGGACCTCTCGCGGCGGATCGTCAACAAGCTGCTGCACGACCCAGTACACACGCTGCGCGAAAGCGGCGCCGACCACGTCCCGGCGGCGCAGTATCTGCACGCGCTGGAGAAGCTGTTCGCGCTCACGCCAGAGCAGCCGCCGGACGGCTCGGACGAACAGTAGTTTCACAGTACGGGGTTTGGTTCATGTGGCACGGGTTTCCAACGTTTTCAGCCCGTGCGGAGGGCACTTGACGCCAAACATCGCTCCGCACGGGTTAAAAACCCGTGTCACGTGAGAGGAGCCCGGGCCACAGGAAGCTTCCCCTTCAATCGCGCCCCGAGTTCCTATATTCTCTGCCACATGGCCGCAGAGTCAGCCCAACCTACAGCGAATCCCAACGAGCCCTGGGTGGAAGTCTACAGCTCGCGGAATTTCGCGTCGTGGATGTCGCAGCAGCACGTGAGCCTCGGGTTCACGACGTATCAGACCGCCAAGATGTTCCTCCTGGGGGTGAAGCCGGACGGGCAGCTTGCCGTGTTCGAGCGGACCTACAACCGTTGTATGGGGCTTTGGGCTTCAGGGAATCAGACGCTGTGGCTCAGCAGTCTGTATCAGCTCTGGCGATTTGAGAACGCGCTCAAGCCCGGGGAAACTCACAACGGCTTCGACAAGCTCTACATTCCCCGCGTCGGCCACACGACCGGCGACCTGGACGTGCACGACGTCGCCGTCGAATCCAGCGGCCGCGTGATCTTCGTGAACACCAAGTTCAACTGCCTGGCGACGCTGACCGAGCGCGACAGCTTTTCTCCGATCTGGCGGCCGCCGTACGTCACCAAGCTGGCCCCGGAAGATCGCTGCCATCTCAACGGCCTGGCCATGCGCGACGGCAAGCCGGCCTACATGAGCGCGGTCAGCACGTCCGACGTGGTGGACGGCTGGCGCGACCGCCGACGCGACGGCGGCGTCGTCCTTGATGTCGCAGCCAATCAGATCATCGCTTCAAACCTCTCGATGCCGCACTCCCCGCGCTTTTATCGCGGCCGGCTCTGGGTCCTCAACTCCGGCACCGGGCACCTGGGCAGCATCGACCTGAGCACCGGCAAATTCGAGCCGCTCACGTTCTGCCCCGGCTACCTCCGCGGCCTGGCGTTCACCGGCGACTTTGCCGTCATGGGCCTCTCCCGCCCGCGCCACGACAAGACCTTCGGCGGACTGGCCCTCGATGAGACCCTCGCCGCCAAGGGCGCCGAGGCCCGCTGTGGCATCCACGTGATCGACCTCCGCACCGGCGACTGCATCGAGTGGCTCCGCCTCGAGGGGCAGGTGACCGAGCTGTACGATGTTGCCGTTCTGCCCGATGTAACCCGGCCGATGATCCTCGGCTTCAAATCCGATGAAATCGAGCGCCTTTTGAGCATCGGGCCGCCGGCGCCGCTTTGATTTTCCGCCGTCGTCCGCTATCGTCGTTTGAGCGCCGGAGAGGTGGCAGAGTGGTTGAATGCGCCGGTTTCGAAAACCGGTCTGCCCGCAAGGGTAGCGGGAGTTCGAATCTCCCCCTCTCCGTTAATCGTTCCCAACACCCGCGCTAAGTGGCTCTATTGCAGCCACTTAGCGTTTTTCGTGCGCGAGCCGAACCGTCCCCTGGTGCACATTTGGTGCACAAATGGTGCACCGGGAGGCGTGAATGGCCGCTCGCAGTACGCCTGCGCGACGACGTCGCGTGGGGTTGGTTTCATATTATGAGCATCACGGGGGGTGGTGGGTTTACCACCGCGCCGACGGCAGACCGGTGCGGGTGCACGTCGGCACCAGCGCCGCGCTGGCTGAGTGCGAAGCGTCCCTGCTCAATGCGACGCTGGTGGCCGAGGCGGCGGGCTTGGCGCTGGCCTCCGTGCCGGCGCTGCGGAAGCTTGTCGCGCAATGCACCACCTCGTCGGCCTTGCCAGCGGGGACGCTGTCGGTGGCCTCCGCCGCGGCGATGACCACGAGCGTGCCGGCGCTGCGGCAGGCGTTCCTGGCCCATCACGAAAAGGTGCTCGCCTCCAGCCTAGCGACGGTCGGGCGGTACCGCACGGCAACGCTCCACCTGGAGAACTTCGCCACGGCCGAGGCGTGCAACAGCGCCGACGCGGTCCGGGCGGATCGGTTCGTTGCTTACCTCCGCACCCTTGAGGTCTCGCCCAACGGGCACGCCAACACCGCCAAGCGTCGCCTGCGCGATAAAGGGATCCGCTACATCCTGGAGTGCTGCCGCTCGATGTATCATTTCGGAGCGCGGCAGGGGTTGTTGCCGAAACACGGGCCCAATCCCTTCACGGAGCTGGGAGTCGGCCGACTCCGGATTCGGGACGCCAAGCCGATCTTCGTGTTCACCGGCGAGCAGGAGCTGAGTTTCTTGCAGTCGGCTGACGACTGGGCGTTCGCAGTCCATTTCACACTCGCCAAGACCGGCCTGCGGCCGGGCGAGCTGGCCCACGTCCTCATCGAAGAGGTGGATTTCGGGCAAGGGTGGCTGTCGGTCCAGTCCAAGCCGGAGCTCGGGTGGACTACGAAGACCAACCGCCAGCGCCGAATTCCGCTGGTCGACGATGTGGCTGAGCTCCTGCGGCAGCGGGTCGGCCAGCGGAATAGCGGTCCCCTGTTTCTCCGCGCTGGTTTTGGCTCTGTGAAGTCGCATTTGTTGAGCGGGGACCGCGCCGCTCTGGCCGCCGTTGCCCGGCAGCGATTGGAGTCGGCGCGGAGCCAGAAAGGCGGCCCACTCTCGCGAGCGGAGGAGGCGCGGATCTACCAGACGGTCTGGCGTGACGCCGGCGCGGTGGACACCGACCGCATCCGCATCACATTCCTTCGCCTGGCCCGCGCCGCGGGGCTGCCCGCCGCCTGCCCCAAAAGCTGGCGGCACACTTTCGCCACGCTGCTCCAGCAGGCCAACGTCGACCCGCTGGTTCGCCAGGAGACGCTTGGGCACAAGCCCATCGCGCCGGAGATGTCGGCGCTCGGCATGACCGGCGTCTACACCCACACCACGCCGGATTTCCAGAAGGCCGAGATCGAGCGGGCGCTGCGGCTGCGACCGCAGTCGCTGAATTTGGCCCGGCACCGTCTGGCCGGAGGAGGCAGTCATGGCCGCTGATCCCATTATCGGCGGGTTGACGACAGGGCCCGGAGGGTCCAGCCCCCAGCCTCGCCGACGGTTTGCAGTTCAACACCAACGACACGAGACACGGAGGTCTTCCCCATGATGTACCAAAAAATGACCCCACGAAGTGGAGGCAATCTGTTGAACGTGTTAGAGATTGGAAGAGTTTCGACAGAGGACCAGGACATCAACAACATCGAAGCTGGCTACCAATACGCCGAGCGCGTGCTAAAGGACATCTGGGATGGCGAGTCTGTGATCCGCCGGCTGGGCGAACAGGCCAGCGGGCTGCTCATTGAGCGCAAGACCATTTTGGAGGCGCTGCGTCTCATCGAAGAGGGCTGGCCCGATGTGGTGTTAATGGAGGACGCGTCCAAATCCTACCGCAACCCCAGGTACCTCATCGGCTTCTTCCAGGACTGCGTCGATGCCGGCGTGCGCGTGATCGCTCCGGGGGATTCCATCGACACCTTCGACGAAAACTGGGAGGTCGCCCTCCAGACCGCGGCCCTGCGGCACGGCCTTCACATTCCCGATACCCGCCGCCGAATCCGCCGCACCGCCAGCCAGTCATTCGAACGCGGCGGTATGGTCGGACGAATCCGCTTCGGATATCGCAAGCTCACTGAGAAAGAAGCAGACTCCGGGACGTTTGGTCCGCGGGGCCTGCGGCTGGCGAAGGTTCCCGCCACCACGCCGATTTTCGACGCCATGCGACAGATGATCGCAAAGTCCCTCGTTCCGGGTGAGCAGCCCTGCGGTGGAACAGAGTTGGCCCGGTGGTTGAACGATGAGGGGCCGGACGGGAAGGGAGTTCCGCCGGGTCCCTACGTCAAGAGCGGCAAATGGACCGACCACATCGTTCTGAATCTCCTCCGTGATCCGCTGCTCTACGGCCTGCGTCAGTACCCGAAGGTCAAACACCAGACGCTGTTCAAAACGGGCAAGCATCGTCGCTCCAAGAACGCCACCCCGCAGCAGATGTACTACGTCGAGCTCGCCCACATGACCCAGGAGCAGTGGGAACAGATGAACAAGGCCCTGGACGAAATCGGTCACCAGGCCAAGGCTGTCCAGCGCGCCGGTGTCAACAGCCCGCGTTACCGCGTTGCCACTCGTGATACCGTCACCGGCCTGCAGCACGCCACCTGCATTGCGTGCAAAGACCTCATGTATCCCGTCGGCCAGGAGCAGCTCAAGTGCTGCAACGGCTTAATTCACGAAACGGGTGGTTGCTGGAATCATGTGCAGGTTCCACTCAAGCTCCTCCGCGCCGCCATGGTCGACACCCTGCTGGCACGTTTGGAGCGGGTGCCGAAGTCGCGTCGTGTGATGATGGAAGCGGCATGGCATGAGGTCCAGAAAGCCCGTCACAGCGAGGGCGGGGAACTGGAGGCGATCGATGCGGAACTGGCCGAGCTGCGGCAACAGGAGGAGAACCTCACCAGCGCCGTCGCCACCCGCGGCGGAAAGCTGGAGGTGCTTCTCAAGCGGCTGAAAACGCTTGCCAAATCCATCAAGGAGGCCGAGCAGCGCCGGCAGGAAGTGGCCACCCGGATCAAGGAGGAACGGTTCCCCAAGACGCTGGAGCAACTCGAGATTGACCCGCGTGCGGTCCTGCTGGAGCTGGCGGACACCAGCTTCAAGTTTGCGGCACTGCTGCGGCGTGTGTTCACGTCAGTTGTGATCCAGCCGGTCCAGGCGCTGGACAGCGGTCAGGTTCACCCGCGGGTGCTGCTTACGCTGGATTTGTCGGTGCTGTCGCCGCAAAAACAGGAGTCGCCCGTCCAGCTCGATCCTCCCGTGGCCGTCGATGTCTTCGAACCGCCGGTCCATATCCGGCATCTCCCCGCGTTGCTGGAGAAGAAGGCTGCCCTGCTGGCCCAGCACAAGAAGGCATCGTTGAGCGTCCTGGCGGCGGAACTGAAGATCAATCGCATGACCGTCAAGCGGGCGCTGGGATACTGGAAGCTGATGCAGGCCGAGGGACTCACCGAGCCGTATCGCGTGCTGACTGCGGCCCCACTGAATGCGTCGCGCTGGAAGCGAAGCGCTAAACGTTCGCAGCGCTCAGCGGCAGCGTAGCGCGGATGCACGCAGGTCCGAATAGGCGGCTTGCGCGCAAGTTGGCGCCATGCGATCGATTGAGCGCGCGACGACTGCGTGAGCGGCGTCCATTCAGATCGATCGCCCAGATGCTGCGACGGCCCCGGGCCCGCACATGCCCACCCTTCTCTTGTCGAACTCCGGCGGCGGCGGGTTGGGCCGGACCCGCGTTTTCTCTTCGTGGCGTTTTCGCCAACTCGCGCCAACTCGTTCGTCAGTTTGAATCCACCCCTCTTGCAACTTTAAGGAGCGTTATGACTCAGATCCTTTCCGACAAGCAATTGAGACGTTTGGTTCGTTTGATTGGCCGCCCGTCTGCGCGACGGTGGCTCGAAATACTCGGCCGGCGCCAATCTACGGCCGCGTCGCCTCGATCCCGGCAGAAGAAAGGCAGGCCGCGCCGGCGTGCCGGAGAGAATCCTCGCGACGAGCCGGCCGTCGGCGCACTCAATGTTCAAGCCGGCTGGCCCGTCTGGAAACGATCTCGCGTCGCCGCTGATGGGTTTGAGCGGCGGGTCGCTTGGCCGCCTGAATCCGGGGCGCGGTAGCCGGCTCAGCCTGCGGGCGCTTTGAGCGCCGATCTGCCTTGATGTTCATTTCGCCTCCGCACGGCGCGGAGGCGGTCGTGTTTTTGGACCACGACCGTCTCCGCATTCGGGGACGGTCTTCATCGAAAAAGGAGTCGTTCCCATGTGCTGTGTTCCAACCTCAAAACTAGGGATCACGGATTGCTGGCAGGCCGGTTTTCTAGCCGTTCTTCCCGCAATTCTGACCCACGCGAAAATCCGTTTCCGCTACCTGCGTGCCGTGCATAAGGAGGAAGCGATCCAGGAGGCGATTGCGTTGGCCTGCGTCTCCTATCACCGGCTGGTCCGTCAGGGAAAGCTCCAGGCTCTGCGCGCCTCGACGTTGGCGGAGTACGCCGTGCGGCGTGTTCGTGGCGGCCGACGCGTCGGCTGTCGGCAGAATTCGCGTGATGTGCTCGGACCATTAGCACATCAAAAGCATCGCTTTGAGATCCAGAGCCTGACACGGTCGCGAGAAGATCAGGAGGGGTGGGAGGCGACCCTGATCGAGTGCCGGCGGGTGTTGCCCTCGGATATGGCAGCATTTCGGATTGACCTTGAGCTGTGGCTTTCGAGTTTTCCACCGCTGCACCGCAGGATAATCAATACATTGGCAAGCGGGGAGGGAACCGCCGCCGTAGCTGAGCAGTTCGGGCTGACCGCGGGGCGGGTGTCGCAGCTGCGCCGGCACTACGAGCGGCAATGGCTCGCCTTCCAAGGGAACGTGCCGGCGCTGGTGAAGGTGCGTAAGCCGAGGGCGACGTCATTCTCACCCCACAGAAATCACGAAAAGCTGCGCCCCCATCCAAATCGAGGCATCTTCAAGTGTCATTTCAACTAAAACGCACAATTCCCATTACCAGAAAGGTGGTTGTTCATGGCGACGGACCAGCAGGTGAGCGCGCGGATGATCCTCGATGCTCAACTTGAGTTTGAGCGCCGGGGTGCCGAATCGTTGATGCAATATATGGAGAAAACCGAGCCGGAGCTCGCGAACTTTGTGTTCGAGCGGCTCAGTCTCGTGTATCAGCAGATGCTGAGGTTGGGCGGTCCGCCGCACAAGACCCAGCGGGTGTTTCGCCAAATCCAGACGCTCTTGATCGTGAGCGTCGAGTCGTTGCGTCGGGGACATCTGGAGTTGTGGAGCAAGCAGATGGGCCCGGCGCTCGGTCAACTGGAACCAGCCGAGCCGGGGGATTCAGCGTCCGATTCGCCGGTGGAGGGCTGATGAGCGCTGGTTGCTCCACTGGATGGATTCGCATCCAGGCTATCCCGGATTACCGCGGGCAATCGGGCCCGCGGTTTCCGAGATGGACTGTACGGGCGCCTTTTAGCCATTCAATACTGATATTGATCGAAAAGGTTCTGCCGAGGTGCTAGCGGGTGCACCGCCTCGATTACAAGAATTAGGGCAACTCCGCTGATCCGGACATTTGCAACATCATTCCCTTCGCAACCGGTCGCCATCGGCCAGCAGGATCTGGGTGGCTGACACATTTTTGATTCTCTGTTCGTCGATCCACGTTTTGTCGTGCTTCCACCAGACCGCGTGTGTCCATACCTGGGTCGTGGCAATGGTCAGCTTGCCGTCTCGAACAGTCCAATTACCCCGGCCGGAATGAATGAACCCGTACCCCTCACCGAACGGTGGACGGCTGTCGGGATGATCTTCGCAGGTAAATGATCCGTCCCCCTTCAGATCAAAATCAATCGTTATTCCGGCAGTGCTCCATTTCCACTTGCCGACAAGCTGGCGTCGGATTGGGTCGCCGAGCGCTTGAAACACGTCGTCGGACAGCTTCCCCCCGGCTCGCAGCGCCGCGATTTTAAGAAAATGCAACTGGCAAATGGCCGCCCCCGTTTTTCTCGTGTTGGCGCGGTGTGCCAGGGCGATGCCCGCTGCGGCAGCAATTGCAAGGATGGCCCACCCAATCGGGCCGGTCAGGAAAGCAACGGTTGACGAAGCGGCTGCGTACGCCGCGAAAGGTAACGTCATACCAAACCAGCCCGCGACGGTGCAGATCACCACGCTCATCGTCGTATAGAAGGTGAACCCCGCGAAATAAACCGTGATGGACAGCGCTGCCAGTGCTCCGGATCCGCTGAGTGATGCGATAGCCGCCTTGTCGGCAATGGCTGTTCCATTGCCCTCAATTTTGGAAAGCAGTTCCTCCCGTTGCTTGACATTGAGCGTGTCCCAGAGCGAGGTAAAGAGGCGTTCCTGGTATGCCCGTTCGATGACGAATGTCGACTGCGTGTCCAGGATCCATTGATCGACTCCGGCATCATCGGCCACCCATTTGACGAGTTCATGGTAGGCGATTTTCTTCTCGTCGCGGAAGGGATACGTCACGATGTTACTGGAGACCCACAAAAGCTGCGCCTGAATCTCCTGGACATCCTTGGTGCCGCCCTTCAGGATGCTATTCGGGTCGGTCGGCTTTGCCAAATCCAGCGCCTTTTTCAAGCTGAGCAACGACTCAGGGGGCAGCTGTGCGAGAAAATCGTCGAGTTCGACCGCGCTCCAGTTCAGGTGCGGCTGAACGTACGGTGCGGCGTGTGCCAGAGTTGTGCCTTCCTCTGATCCAAGGGCATTGGCGAGGACAGCAAGGGCGCTGCAAAAGGGGCTGGCGACGATGGCGGCACTGGCGGCCAGCTGAAGGGTCTGTCGTCGCGTAAGGTCTTGAGATGACATGGGCGCCTCCTGTGAGGTCGGTTTGGCACGAGCGCTTTGTACACACCAAGATTCTGCCATGATGCTTAAACCGCTTCAAGATAAATATGCGTAAAGCGCTTCAGGAGATCGAGCGCGGATAGTTCCGCCCGATGCCCACGAAGCGCAACCAGGCCCTGATCTACCGGAAGGTTCCGCCGTTTCTGCGGGCGCTGCGGGAGAACGCCGGCTTGACCCAGCGGGAGCTGGCGGACCGCATCAGGCAGAGTCAATGGTGGGTGGCGCGCTCGGAAACGGGCAGCAGGCGGATCGACGTCGCCGAGTTCGTCGAGTTTTGCATCGGGTGCAAAGTGGACCCGGCCAAGGCGCTGACGGAGTTGGCGCGCAGCAGGAATCGCTGAGACGCCGCGCGGCGACGGGCATCAACTTTAGCGAAGACTGCTGCGGTCGTCGTAGCCACAACGGCCGGTCGGCCTGGCACACCATGGCGTCCTTCGTCTACGGCCGAAGCGGCCATCATGAGCGTTCGCGGTTCGCCTCACGGCTTACCGACCTTTTTTGGTTTCGGCGTTGCTTTCCGCCGTATCAGGGTGATTGGCCCAGCTGACCGGGCATCATGAATGGCACCGTCGCTTCGGGCCAGATTCGAGAAGAATGAAGAGGGGGGGCATCGACCCTGACGGCCGACAGCACCTCTTTCACCTCTTGCCCGGAACCAAGGAGGACGCCGAGAGCTGCATGGGCTTCATCCAGGACATGAAGAGGCGCGGGGCTCAGGGATCCGCTGCTGTTGACCATGAACAGGGCCGGCGGGCTGACCAGTGGTTACGGCCGAAGCGCACGTCATGAGGGTTCGTGGTTGACCTGCACGGCTGAACACCTTCTTGGTCTCGTCTCGCTTCGGGCCGGATTTGGCGGAGAATGCAGAAGGTGGGCAAGTTCGATATGCTATCGAGCG
>DATHPP010000512.1:0-11092 GCA_035483795.1 Tepidisphaeraceae bacterium
CCGGCTTTGCCTTTTTCGCCGGTGAAGTTCTCCGGAGAGATCGATCGCGACTGCGCCTCGGACAGCATTGCAAGGTTATCCATGCTTCCGTAGCCGACCTGTGGATGCTCGTCGCTTTCGGCGCCCGCCGAGAGCAGCACGGCGATCGTAGTGGCGGCGGCGACGGTGCAAACCGCCGCGAACGCAAGTCTCTGAATGTGACGCGATATCCGCATGAGTTCCTCCTCGAGAGGTTGGGTGAACGGGCTTGTGCGTCACTAACTATCGTGCGGGACAGTGGTTGTCCAGAATAGTTGCTTGGCATTCGAATTCCTAGCGCGGATAGAATGGCTGTGTGCATCGCCGGCGTTCCATTCGGCGACCGGGCTTCCGCTGGTACCTTGTCTGACGACGACCGATGGGGTGTGATCAATGGGCTACGAATACACGATTCAAGGCTGGTACAAGGCCAAGTCTCCCGTCAATCTGGACCGCGTCTTGCCCACAGTCATTCGGGAATACGAGTTCGCTGAGCACGACGCCCTCGACTTTTGGTTTCGCGTCACCGGGCGGAGCCGGAACTACGTGTTGTTCGGGACGGAGGCCAAGCATCAGCTCAACTACTATTTGGCGGCCCTTTCGGGGCTGATGGAGGAGCCGAACCACGCCGGCAACGGTTTGATTACCGTAACCGGCGAGTGGTGTTACGACGGCAAAGATCAATTCGTGCTCGCAACCGGCGGCAGTCTGTTCAACCTGCCGACGGCCCGGATTTATGACCCGCTCTCACCGTGGAATGCGGTCTATCGGTGGAGTCATTACATGGGGCGGAACGTGGGCGAGCTGTCAGACCCGGACCCGCCGCGGCTGCGCGAGGCGCTGGCCGGCAGGGGCAGCGTCAAGGGGTGGCTGCGCCTGCATGAATTTCAGACGGCCGAAGCTGACGCGAGCCGAATCACCGCGGAAATCATCGATCGCGATCCACGACTGGACGGCGGCATCAGCTTTCTGAATCAGTTCAGCGAACCACACATCCTGATTGGGCAGGATGCCGTGGACGCGGCCTCCGCGGTAATGCTGCTGGCGGAGATCACGGGACGGTATGAGAGAAGTTACGGGATGCTGTACTGCTCCGATGCAGACGAACAGTCACAAGTGCCGGTCGCATTTGAGGGCGGACGGATCGGGATTCTGCCGGAGATCAGACTAACGCCCCAAGCTGAACAGAAGCTGATTCCGGTCCCGTCGATCGTCTACGAGGGATTGGGTCATGGATTTCAGGCGATCCCGCTCCGCTCTTCGCTGAACCTGAACCATCTGAATCGAGAGCTTCACAAGGCGCTCGGCGGGCAGCCGGTCGTCCCCAACGACGGATGGCGGAAAGCTGCTGGAGTCAGCGGACCTTGCTATCTGTTCGAGGCATTCGGTCTGATGTTGATTCTCACGACCAATGATGGGCAAGTACCTGAAGATCCTTACGTTGGCTGGCCCTACTTTCTTGTCGCTCACCTCGAAGCCGGCGCGGAGCCGGAACTGCTGAAACTGAAAGTAAAGGAAGTTGCGGCGCGCCTGAAAGTGGTCGGCATCGAAACCGGGCCAACGTGGCCACGATGATCAGAGGTGCATCCGGGCGCCGCTAAGGCGCCGACTGCTCTGGAAACCGCGTTTACGGGGTCGGTTTGCCCGATTATTAGGCAAAGCAAATGTCAAAATGATGCTAGGGCGGGGAATTTGTTCGATCGGCCAGGGAATTTCGCGATATTCTTTGCGACAATTTCAACGCAATGTTATGATAAACAAGTGGCCGGATTCAGGTGGTTTTTGTCTCGATCGACAACCGGCGACGACCATGGCGATGTTACAAAATGTTACAAAAAGTTACAAAACTCGGAGGGTTTCGGTGGCGCTCGATCAATGTGCGTCAAAGCTCAGAAATGTAACATCTTGTAACATTTTGTAACATCGCAATGGTTATTGCCGGCGGATGAAGACTGAACGTTTTGAACAAAACTGAACGTTTTCCGCGATCTCGGCGCGAGGTCCACCGCGGAGGCGGCCGGGTCGTGCGACGGATTCAACGTTTGGAACAGAATGAAACGTTTTCGGGCGTTTTTCCGAGCACACTCAAGCGAGTGACTCGAAAAAAGCCCAAAAACGTTTCGAAACGTTTCAGACGTCGCATGGACGCGCTAGACAACCAGCGCGCCGGTACGGATCAGGTAGGCGAGTTTCGCCCGCTGATCGGGATTGAGCAGGGCGTGGACCTGCTGGAGAAAGCGGTTGACGGCGTCGCGGAGGCGGGTGGCGCTGGTGACGCGGCGCTCGCCGGCCTGGGCGGCTTTGGTGGCGTCGAACGCCTCGCCGGCCAGGGCGTCGGCAAAGTCGGAAAGCGTCCGGCGGTCATCCACTTCGGCCTGGGCGCGCTCGGTCTTGAGCTCGTCCAGCAGCCGGGCCAGCTCGGCCACCTGCTTGTCATCCAGTTCCAGCTTGTAAGCCAGGAACCGCAGCGGCCGTCGCACTCCGAAGCCGGCGCCGCCGAAACCGAATCCTTCATGACCATGGGGCATAAACTGACCTTGCCAGCCGAAGCCTTCGGGCCGGCGGAATCCGCGATAAGCAAAACCTGAACGGGGACCACAGGATGTGGAACACATGGGAAACTCCTTCTCGCCGGGGCAATCGCGCCCGGCGGGGCTGTAGAAGCGTGGGCACCATGCCTCACGCCGGTGGAATGCTAGGCTTCTCGATCCGCGGGTCAAACGACAGCGGATCATCGGTGCTCTGGCCGGTTTTGTGGCACGGTGGTCGCGAGGGCGAGGCTTCTGCCGAGCCGAAGCCGCAGCGCGCAAGCAAGCATCCGGCTCGGCGGGAGCCTCGCCCGCCTCGCCCTCCCGCAGTCGCCACAGAATCTGGCCACACCCGGTCAGCACCGGGCGGGCGCGGTCAGCAATGGCTCGAAGGACAGCAGCAGGTCTGCCAGCCCGTCGGCGGCGGCGTCGACCGCATTCCCCTCCTCGTAGCGGATCACGCACGTTTGCTCCATGACCGGTTTGTCGCAAACACTCGCGCGCGCGCACTTGCAACCGACCGAATCGGCCACGTCGCGCCAGGCGGTCCCGCAACGGACCTCGGCGTGCAGTTCGCCGGGCCAGACGATCTCGGGCAACCGGGGATCCACCCGTACGTAAATTCGCCGACGGCTCGAATCATGCGGGCTCCCGATCCACCAGAACCGGCAGCCGTCGGAGGTAATGGTTTCCTGAAGCTTTCGGGGCAAGAGCAACCGGGCCGTCTGATCGCGAACGTCGTCCAGGAACAGCGCGATTTCTCCGCTGTACGTGTCCGAGATTCGCCGCATCAGCCAGGCGTGCTGGGCATATAAAAGCGACAGGCAACTGAAGCCTTTGAAACCGGCGTCGGGCATGAATACGTCCAGATCCGCTAGAGGTGGCTCGACCGTCCGCACAGTGCTTCGGGGCGAAGCGCTGAGGCAGATTAACGCCCTCTAAATGAACGCAATATGGGTTTGCAGAGATTGCAGTGGCGTGCAATTCACCGGCGAGATCGAAAAAACACAACTGTCAGTGGCAGCCCGCGAGCAAGGCGGGTTCGGGTACGGCGGTGATGTCGTTGATGATCATCAGCGATGCCTGCGCCTGACCATGAACGTGGCCAGGCCCAGGAGAAATCCACCCGCCGTCGGCTCGGGAACCGCGGTGATGGACCCGAAGAGTCCGTCAAACTGGGCATTGTCTCCCGAAGTGAAATAGAGCGTGTTGGGGTCGAAGCCCGCCGTCCCGCTTCCAAATGCCAGGCCCCAGAGGCCCGGCACGTCGGTCGCGTTGGAAAGCAGCACAGGGTTTCCCAGCGAATCGGTGACGTTACCGAGGAACGCCCCGGTGGTGGGATCGAAAGCATTGATCCGGCTGTTGCCGAAGTTGCCAACCAGCAGGTCATTGGCGAATTTGCCGAAGGTCGATGGCGCCATGGCCAGGCCCCAGGGCGAGTCCAGTGCGCCGCCGGTGATCAGCCGTTTGATGAAGACGCCCGAGGTGGTGTATTCGTCGACGAACCCATTCCCCGGCGCCGAAAAGTCGTCGTGCTGAGCGGCGTCCTGAAGGGCGTAGGTCACGAAGAGCGTGTTGTTGAAGTTCTGGACGTTGAAAGGGGCGTAGCCGGGCGTTCCGGGTGAGGGAACTTTCGGGTTGCCGGGATCAGTGAACGTGCCGGCCGTCGCAATCGGATGGAAACTGGAGTCGAAGACGTCGATGTGCCCGGTATTGAAGTTCGTCGCGTAGAGGAGGTTGCCCTGCGACGTGCCGGTGGCCAGCGCCAGGCCCTTGTAGACGGCTCCCTGCCCCGAATTATCGACGACAACCGTGGCGAAGCTGTTGCCGTTGGCCCAAGCCGCGAGCGTCCCGTCCTCGGTGTCGAAGATGAACTGGGCCGTTTGCATCGAGTTCGTTGCGGCGCTGTTGAAGTTGAAACCCGTCGTCGGATTGAACACGGTACCGGTCGGGGTGCCGGTCGAGGTGCCGACGTTGGAGGCTCCCGGCAACGGGACCGGAACCAGAAGCTGGAGTTGCGGCCCGCTGGGCGTCAGGCTGTAAACTGTCGAAATGCCGGCGTTGTTGTCCGAGAGCCAGAACGGCGTGGCTTGGGCGCCGGTGCCGAAGGAAATCCCCCAGGGGTTGACCAGGTTGGGGTCCTGAAGCTTTGCCGGGATGATGGCCGTGGAATCGGAAACGAGATTGGTGACCTGATAGTTCTGCCCGCGAACCACGGAGGCCGTCAGAGCAAGTGCCAGGGACGCCAATCCGAAGAATCTGAGGTGGGAGTGCATTTTCTTCTCCAGGGTCGAATCGACTAGCGGAACCGATGGCGGTCAACAGGCGATCCGTCGACGGAGGCACATCAGTGCCGTCGCGCCCACCAAGGCGAGCGAAACCGGCTCGGGAACCGCCGCGGGGGTTGTGGTGAAATTGGTTCCCGCGTCGCTGAACACGCCGGCGTGATACACGTAGGACGTGCCGACGGGCGTCGAACCCGCATTCGTAATGGTGCTGTCACCGGCCAATACTTGCGGGGACAGCGTGCTGTCGAAGGAAAACTGCATCTGCCCGCCCGCCGGGATGTAATAGATCGGGCTGCTGGCCACCCACTGGATGGAATATCCGTCTGAGGAGTTGCCGGACCCCTCGAGGTTGGCCGACCAGAAGGCCGGGGAGACGATGTTGGTCGGCGCCGGACCCGACATGAAATCCGCCGGGAACGTGGGCTGCCACGAGAACCAGTACGTGCCGATCGTCTGCGAGGCGCTGGTGTTGGTGACGGTGATGTTGTACTGCCACTGCGACCCGGCCAGCGCCTGGGAGGTAAACGTGGCAGTCGCGGTCGGCGCCTGGCCGAAGGCCGATTGTCCCAGCATGCCCATCGCAATTGCAAAACAGACGAGGATTCCCTTACGCATTCAAACACCTCCAAAGAAGTTGATGCGAGGATCATGCGCGCAAACCGCGAATTTTGCTGCATCCTGCACCTTTTGCAGGGCGGGATCGGCAATCGGGGGCCTGGGTATATGCTTCCCTTGTATTTCCTCCCTCCCCCGCCGGGGCGGCCCTGCACCGCCCCGGCATTTTTGTCGAGTCAGTTGCCCCTGGGCCGGCGTTGGATTAACCACAGAGACACTCACCCCGCCAGATACCGGATGAATTGCCGGTCGTAAGCGAAATGGAGGAAGAAGTTATTCCCGTATTCCGCCCGGACGTAGAGCCTTGCCAGGTGCTCGTGGTCGGGTCTCGAGCGGTCCAGCAGGTACGGAAAGTGCACGAGCATCGATTCAAAAAACACGCTGTTGAAGCGGGTGTCGATCTCCTGGAAAACGCCGGCCGTCAGCATTGCATGGGACAGGGGGATTTGCTCGTAGGTTCGCGTTTCCAGCGGATAGTTCGCATCGTAGATTTTTCGGAACAACTCGGCATGTCGCGGCCCGTTGAGCACAAGGACGCCGGTCTGGACGATACCGGCGTCGAGCGGATTCAAACCGTAGGGCAAGTAACCGCGGCCCTGATCCTCGCGCCACGCCTCCGCCGCCCGAAGGTAGGATGAACTGCGGCGGCCGAGCCGGGTCAGTAAGACGGCTCGGAGGTCCTCCTGGATATGGGAGCCGGAGAGCACCCCGCCGATTCGGTCCGGCGGCACGAGTTCACACACGTTGGGGGCCTCTGCGCTATTGATCGCAATGTCGCTGTCCAGCAGGACCAGTTGCTCGTATTGCTGCGCGAAGGGTTGCGATGGGATGAGACATTTCTGCCACGCCGGGGATCTCGCCGCGGCGCGAGGCGATCGGTCCAGGGGATCCTTGAGGACGATCAGATCAAGTTGATGCTTCTGGGCATACGCTCGCCAGGAAGGCTCGGAGTATTTCTGCCAGTCCAGAAAATAGCGGTCGCCAACCACAAGCGTAACGATGGCTGCTCTATTCATTTCGTTTACCGCATGGGCCGATGCCTCAGCGAACCTGGCTGAGAAGCTCGCGGGTGTAGTCGGCGACGATCTGGGCAATCCTGGCCGGGGGCTGCTCAAGATTCTGCTTCATCCGGCGGACGTAGGCGGTGCCGACGATGGCGCCATCGGCAAGCGATTGGAGCTGCCTGACCTGCTGCGGCTGGTGAATGCCGAAGCCCACGCAGACGGGACGGTCGGTGAGTTTTTTTAGCTCGCGGACGCTTTGCGCCAGGTCGGTGGGGAGCTGATCACGTTCGCCGGTGATGCCGGAGACGGACAGGTAATACACGAAGCCGCTGCTGAGCTGCGCGATCTGTTTGCGGCGCTCGGCGGTCGTCGTGGGAGCGACCAGCAGGATCGTGTCGAGGCCGGCGGCGCGAATTCTCTCGGTCACGCTCTGGGCCTCGGGCGGCGGGAGGTCGGGAATAATCAACCCGTCGAAACCCGTCGCTTTGGCGTCGGCGGCGAACTTTTCGATCCCGCACCGGAAGACAATGCTGTAGCTCAGCATCGCAACCAGCGGGATGCGCAACGCCGGCCGGGCGGTGGCGATCGCTTTGAAGACCTCAGCCACTTTGATCTTGTTGGCCAGCGCCTCCGTGAACGCTTCCTGGATCACCGGGCCGTCGGCGATCGGATCAGAGAATGGGATCCCGACCTCGATCAGGCTCGCGCCGCTTTGCTCGAGGGCGTGCAGGCACGCGATCGTCGTCCCCAGATTGGGATAGCCGGCAGGAATAAACGGAACCAGCGCGATCTGACGCCGAATCTTGAGGTCGCTGAATGTCTCGGCAATGGAAGAACGCGCGCTGGTTTGCTGCATGGTCCTGCCCGAGCCGGCGATATTAAGGGGATCGGGGCGCGGGTCAAGGCAGCAGGAAGAGGAATGCCGAATGCTGAATGCTGAGTTCTGAATGCTGAACGGAAGTCGATTTCTTCTATTCAGCATTCAGAATTCAGCATTGAGTTCTCATGCGTGTCCGGCCTGCTCGCTTGTGAGGAAGCGGACGAGAGTCGAAGGGCCGCTGTCGGATTCGATTTCGAGGGCGGCGTCGGCGCCGTTGTCGAGCTGCGCCAGCCGCACGTGGATCGGGTGAGAGATCTCGTGGGCGATGAGGCTGTCGGAGCCTCCCGACATGACTTCGATTTTGCAGGAACCGGTTGGGGGATCGACGGTAATGCCGAGGAGCGACTGGTCTTTGGCCTCGGACTGGTCGCCGATATCGCGGCCGATCAATTCGACCGTGACCGGCTCGCCCTGATGGCGTTTGCTCAGATCATTTAGGAATGGAATCCATTGTTTGTCCGGCACTTCGTGAGTTTGCATGGACGACCTCCGTATCGAAAGAAGAACACACCTGAGTCAGTTTAATGCAAGACGTGTGCCCTCGTGCGGAGAATCGGGGCGGATTGACAAATATTTTCCGGCCGACTTCAAGCCGCAACAGCGCGGGCGGGGCCCAGCACAAGGAGGCTGTTAAGGCCCCATTTGGCATGTTCGACGCCGTGGGCGGCAAAATCGGTAAACCACTGGCCGTCGGCCACGTAGCGGAACTGGTGGATGCCGTGGGGCAGGGTCAGGCGGATCTGCCACCAGCCGTCGCCGCGGCATTGCATGGGAGTGCAGCCGACCTGCCATGCGTTGAAGCTGCCGACGACGCAAACGTTCCTGACGCCGCGGCGGAAGAAGCGGAATTCGGTCTGGCCGGTCGGAAGGAGGTTGATCATGGTTGGCTCGTTTGATTTGCGCTGACGTTGAAATGATCGGACTGATAAGAGGGAGGGTTTAGAAGTGCTGAGTGCTGAGTGCTGAGTGCTGAGTGCTGAAGGGGATGGCCGGATTCTTACTCAGCACTCAGAACTCAGATCTCAGAACTCAGCACTTGCGCGGCCCCCTTGCCCGGCGTGGCGGGCTGGCCTACAACGGCGGCGATGAGCGGGCTGAGTTACCAGCAGAGCGGGGTGAATTATGACCGCCTGGACGCGTTCAAGCGGGCATGCCAGCAGGCGGCGACCGGTACGCTCGGGGCGCTGGCCAGCCACGGGCTTTTGGAACCCGCGGGGATTCGCGGGGAGAGCGCCTATCTTATCGAAGCACCGGATGATTACCTGGCCCATGTCGAGGAAGGCTTGGGAACGAAAAACCTCGTCGCCGACGCGATGCAGAATCTAACAGGCCGGAGTTATTATCGGAACATCGGAATCGACACAGTTGCGACGATCGTGAACGATCTGGTGACGACCGGCGCGCTGCCGGTGTCGGTGGCCATGCACGCGGCGGTGGGAGATGACCGGTGGTTTTCCGACGCGCGACGGGCGCAGGATCTGGCCGAGGGATTTGCCGAGGGCTGCCGGCAGGCACGGGCGGTCTGGGGCGGTGGCGAAACGCCGACGCTCAAAGGCATCGTGAACCCGGAAACGATCGTGCTGGCCGGGAGCGCCATCGGGCGGGTGCGGCCCAAGTCGCAGCGCATCATCGGCGACGTGGGCGACGGGGATGCGATCGTTCTGCTGGCCAGCTCTGGCGTGCATACCAACGGGCTGACCTTGTGCCGGACCCTGGCCGAGCGTTTGAAAGACGGATACTTGACAAAAATCGGCGATGGACGAACGTACGGGGATGCGCTGCTGGATGCGTCGGTCATTTATGTGCGATTCATCGCGGCGCTTCGGCAGGCAGCACTTCGGCCGCACTATGCGGTGCACCTCACAGGACATGGATGGCGGAAACTGATGAGGCTGACCGAGCCATTTGTTTATCGGGTGATGCATCTGCCCCCAAAGGTTCCTGCGGTTTTTGAGTTCCTGGTGAGAGAGGGACCTCTGGAACTTCGGGAAGCCTATGCGACCTTCAACATGGGGGCCGGATTTGCCGTGTTCACGGAGGCTGGGCAGGCGACAAAATACGTTGAAGTGGCACGGCAATCCGGATACGACGCCTGGGTGGCGGGAAATGTGATAAAACAGGGGGATCGCAAGGCGGTCGAGCTGGTCCCGCTGGGGATCACGTTTGACGAACAAACGCTTCAGGTTCGCTGAGGCGGCGTCGATACTCGGAGCGTGAGCCGGCCTCCCGCAGCGACAATCGAGGACATCAGCCGCATGTTCGAAGCCTCGTTCCAAGTCTCGCAAATCGGTCCGGTCAACGTCGTGACGCTGATCCTGCCGGAATTGATGGATAGCCAGGAAATCGATCGCTTGAACGACGAGATCCTGCCGGCGATCTCCGCTTCGCCCAAGGGCGGGTGGGTGTTCGATCTGGCGAACCTCAGCTACATGGGCAGCTCGGCGCTGGGATTGATGGTGAACCTTCGGCAGCGGATCAGGGAATTGGGCGGGCAACTGGTCCTGTGCAACGTCTCGCCGCAACTATCGCGAATCCTTCGGACGTGCTGTCTGGAGAGATTGTTCGATACGGTGCGCACCCGGGAAGATGCGTTGCGACAGTTGAGCCGGTGAACACCCGCATCGAGAGTTCATAGCTTCCTCATACGGACTGGCTCAGCACGGATTGAAAACCCGTGTCACATGAATCACGTACGTCGATTGGGGGAAATGATGGCGGCCATACGGCCGGTGAGGCCTCTGTCGCGGCGGTGGGAGAAGAACTCATCCTCTTGGGCGTGCGTGCAGCGGTCGGTGGAGTCGATCTGATCGTCCGGCAGGCCCGCCGATCGGAGCTGGCGACGGAGCAATTCGCGCAAATCGACGTGGCCCTTGCCATCGGGGCGACGGCGGACGGGGGCGCCGGGGCCGAACGTTTTCTCGAATTGCTCGATGACTTCGGGGCCGACCTCGAAAGCATCGAATCCGATAGAAGGGCCGATGGCGGCGACGACCCGCCGGGCCGGAACATCGCTGGAACGATTCAACTCTTCGAGGGCTGCCACCAGCACTTGCGCGATCACGCCGCGCCAGCCGGCGTGGACGGCGGCAACGATGCCGCCGTCGTCGCTGCTCAAAAGGATGGGAACGCAATCCGCTACGCGGACGGACAGGACGCGCGCGGGGTCGTCGCTAACGAGCGCATCACCCTTGAGGTTGTTGTCGTGAGGCCGATCGCGGGTTACGCGCACGACGTGGGCGCCGTGGACCTGGTGCAGATAGACGAGCTCGCCCTCGCCGCAGCCCGCGGCCTGCTGGAGCACGTGGTAGTTCCGCCGGATGTTGTCCCGCAGGTCCTGGATTTCGCAGCCGTTCGGATTGCCCAGGTTCAGAGAATCGAAAGGCTTGCGGCTGACGCCGCCGATGCGCGTGCTGAAGGCGTGGGGAACGCCGAGCTGGCAGAGGAAAGGAGAAATGTAAGTGACGACGCCGGTCGAGGAGATGGTTCGATGTAGCATGACCCGTCCGTGGGTGTTGGAGCGAATGACGAAACTCGAATGACGAATGACGAATCAATGACCGAATGACCGAAGGCCCGAATGACGAAACGTTCGCGTTCGAGCGCCTTCCTGGTTCGTCAATTCGTCATTCGAGTTTCGTCATTACTGATTGAAACCACGGCCTCTGGCCGTGGACGCGTTCAGGCTCTGCCGTCTCCGCGTGCATGACGTCTGCACGAAAAATAGGCTCTCCTTCCCGGAAGGCCCCGCGGGGCTGGAAG
>DATHPP010000513.1:0-3316 GCA_035483795.1 Tepidisphaeraceae bacterium
CACGTCGAGGCTGGTGCCGCCTTGCGTGCCCAGGTAGGACAAACTGCTGGTGCGCGGGTCGACGTACTGCCAGAAGAGGGCATGTCCGTCGGCAAACGAGATCGTCGTGCCGCCCTTGTGGAAGTCGGCGGGGCTGTCGCCGAACGTCGTGCCGGGATAGACCGGCGAGGTGAAGGAGTTGATCAGATAGCCGCGGGGGTCATAGTCTTCGATGAAGACGAACACCGCCGCCGAGTGCTTGATCTGACCCATATTCAGTATGGTTCCGCCGGACGGACCCGTGCCGCCCTGCACCCTGGAAGTCTCACCGGCCAGCACGCCGTTGATCGAGTAGTCATGGGTGTAGTTAAAGCGGTTGCCCGGGCACTGATAGACCTGGTAGGCCTTGAGGTAGGGCCAGAGCCTGCCGTCGGCGATGTCCGGAGAGGCGTCGATCGGCGGGCGGTTGCCGGCCACCACCCAGCTCCACGGTGGAACCGGCGGGTTCACAAAGGTGGGGTATCCGCCCAGCCCGCCGCCCGGGTTGCTCCCGACGCCCGGTTCGGGCCAGGTGTTGGCGCTGACCAGGTTGCCCTTGTTCTCATTGGCGTACATGATCCACGCCATGACCAGTTGCCGCTGATTCGAGAGGCACTTGCTGCGGCGGGCCTGCTCGCGGGCCTTGTTCAAGGCCGGCAGCAGGATCGAGATCAACAGCGCGATGATCCCGATCACCACCAGTAGTTCAACGAGGGTAAACCCTCGCCTACCTGTTCTGACGCGTTGCATAACACACTCCAATTCCGGTCCGGACCGAAAGATGGGGAATTTCGGAACCTCCGACCACCGGAGGTCCACTGAAGGGGTCAAACAGGCGCCGCAACGGGAATATTCCAGGACGCTCGGGAATTTCGGATATAAGGCGGCGCTGGGTGCCCCTCCCGCAATGCGCGGGCAATCCCAGAGCGCCGACGGGTTGAAATCCACCGTCGGGAATTGCAGGGAAGTGTCCGGTTCGGTTAGACTTAGGGTTGAAATTCGACGTCGGTAGCCAAAAGAGCGGGCTGGAGGAATCTGGAATGAGTATACGGACCTACCTGAACGAAAACCCCATGGTTGCCGGAGGCATCGCCGCCGGGCTGGTTTTGATCGCCATCATCGGCGGTGTGTGGTACCTCAAGAGCTCAGGAACCCCCGAGCCCCTCACGGGAAAGCCCGATTTGAGCAAGGGTTTTTACTCGGATGACGACGGAAAGAATTTCTTTGTCGATGTGATCGGGCACGTAACCCCTTTCAAGCATAACGGGAAGGACGCCGTACGGGCGTACGTATTTCGGTGTGGCTCAACAACCTTCGTGGGATTGCTTGGCCGTAATACCGACGCTGCGAAATCGCACTTCGACGTGAAGACGCTGGGAGGCGATTACAAGGCGGTTTTCACCACCTCGGCGAGCCCGCCGATATTCGAAATCAAAAAACCTCAGGGCGCTAAGTGGATCCCAGTCACGTCGCAGCCAAACGATCCGTGGCACGAGGAGCTTGCCGTGCAATGTCCCGGCGGCGGATCAGACCTGGCGGTTCCCGTGGCGCCGGGACAACAATAGTCGCTGCAATGACGGCCGGAGGAGAAGCTGAGCCTTCGCCATGCGCTCAATCAAAGGCCCGTGGTCGCGATCGCAGCGGCACTGTCCATCATCGCTCTGGCGATTATCGTGCTCTGGATCGGAGATGCCGGCCGCGACCTGGCGCCTCCCCAGCCGGTGGCCAACCTCGAGTTCTACTCCGACGATGACGGTGCAACGTATTTTACTGACGACGTCAAGGAGCTGACTCCGTTCCGGTACGAAGGAAAAGACGCTGTCCGAGCGTACGTCTACCGCTGTCCGGGGGCTGCGCCGTTCGTCGGCTATCTTCAACGTCAAACTGGATACGGACGAGAGCAGAAGGGGGTAGCCGGCGCGACCGGGAGCCGGCCGACGGTCGCCGACCCCGCCGTTTTCGAAGTCAAGAAACCGGGGAACAAATATGCCTGGGTCCCGGTTGATCCCAAGCACTTTGCCAAAGTCCTGGAAGTGATGAACGTGCCCTGCCCCGGCGCACCACACCAGAGTGCGACCCTGATCCACCCGGCGGAGCGATGAGCGGTGGGTCGGTCGGCGGGCTGCCGTGGCCAGATCACTTGCTGACCACCGAAGTCGCCTCCATGCGACGTGCGCCGGCCTCCTCGGATCGCGTTTCAACGATGCGCATTCCGTAGAAGCTGCGGTAGATGAAGATGGCGGCGACGGCAAAGAACGCCGCGGCCAAGCCGCCGCGTGTGCCGCGGGGGAGCGTCAGTGCCAGTTCCACCGCCAGCAGCCCGAACAGTGTGGCGAACTTGATGATCGGGTTCATGGCGACCGAGCTGGTGTCCTTGAACGGATCGCCGACCGTATCGCCGACGACGGTGGCGTCATGCAGCGCGGTGCCTTTGGCCTTCAATTCGGTTTCGACGATTTTCTTGGCGTTGTCCCACGCCCCGCCGGCGTTGGCCATGAAGATGGCCTGGAACAGGCCGCTGAGTGCGATGCCGATCAGATAGCCGATGAAGAGGAACTCGTCAACGAATGCCGCGGACAGGGTGATGAAAAAGATCACCAGAAAGATATTGAACATGCCCGCCTGGGCGTAGCGCGTGCAGATGGCGACCACGCGCTTGCTGTCCTGGATGCTCGCCTTCTCCGTGCCTTCCAGCTTGATGTTCCGTTTGATGAACTCGACGGCGCGATAGGCGCCGGTGATGACGGCCTGGGCGCTGGCGCCGCTGAACCAGTAGATGACCGCGATGCCGGCGATCAGCCCGATCAGGAACGGCGCGTTCAGCACCGAAAGATGGGCCGCGACGCTGATAATCCCCGCCGAAATCGCCCCCGACGCGCCCGCCTCTTTGTTGGCCAGCAGGATGATGATCGAGAAGATCAGAGTCGTGGCCCCGACCACGGCGGTTCCGATCAGCACCGGCTTGGCGGTGGCCTTGAAAGTATTCCCCGCCCCGTCGTTCTCCTCGAGCATCGACTTGGCATGCTCGAAATCAACCTGGACGCCGTACAGCTTCTGGACATATTCCCGAACATCCGGCTGCCCTTCGATCAGTGAAAGCTCGTAAACGCTCTGGGCGTTGTCGGTAACCGGTCCGTAGCTATCGACCGCAATGGTCACTGGCCCCATTCCCAGGAACCCGAACGCCACCAGCCCGAACGCGAAGACGGCGGTGGTCTGCGGGATCATGATCGCGCCCAGGCTGCTGTCGCCGCTGCCCAGCGTGGAAATGCCGAAGGCCACCGCCATCAGTCCACCG
>DATHPP010000514.1:0-37016 GCA_035483795.1 Tepidisphaeraceae bacterium
GTGGCCGTCGCGGAGTTTGGTGAGGGTGAACTCCAGCGGGTTGAAGCTGTAGAGCCCCGGTTCCAGGTCATGAAGGCCGATGGCGGCGACGTAGATTTCGCAAGGGTACAGGGCGCTGGCGCTGGGGCAGGTTCGCAGGCGGTATTTATAGATGCCGGCACGTCTCTCGGCGCTGACGCCGTACGCCATGAAAAGCCAGGTCGCCAGCGTCTTGAGGTCCTGCGGCGGGGCGACGTGGCTGTCGGGCAGGGCGCCGACACCATCGCGCATCAGCGACAGCGACGCCACCGAAAGATCGAGCAAGCCGGTCGGAAGCGAAACCTTGGGAAGGCCCGGGAATGTCCGATACGGGGCCGGCTGGTCCGATAAATTCGTCCGCGGCGAAAGGGCGCGAACGGAGTCATAAGTGTGCTTGGTTGCCTGGTGATAAGCGAGAACTTGCTCCACCCGCTCTAGGATGTCGTGCGGCAAAGCAACGGCTTCGTTTTCGACGGACCTGAACTGCATGAGCCCTCGGAGATGCGGCCGGCCTGCCGCATCATTATACGCGGTGTCCGTTGAAATAGGGGAAAAGGCGAAGGGACAAAGGGACACGCATCCCGCGCAAAAAGTGCAACGGCCCTGAATCAGCCGTGAGATCGCTGGCCGATCGGCAATTAGCGAGGAGCGAGCTTCAGAGATCTGGCGCGTTCCCGTTTCAAGGAGCGAGTTTTGGGGTCCACAGAGATGCCCAGGCCTTCCAGGGCCAGCACGCCCAGAATCGGCTCTGATCCCTCGGGGCCGAAGATAATGGGTGAGACGGTTTCCTCCCCCATGAGCGATATTCGGGCAAACCCATACTCCAGTTCCACCGGCCTGCCATCGGCGAGTTCGTACACATTTTTCCCCTCGGGCTTGATGCCGACTTTGCGCAGCGCCTTGGCTGGAGCAAGGCAGTCGACCGCCCCCGTATCAACGAGAAACTCGGCCGCGTATCCTCTCCCGCGGCCGGCGAGTCTGCGGACGGTGGTTGTTACACGCGTCAAACCCATCGGGGTATGCTAGGGTCGCCAATCGGCGCGAACAAGCGAGTGGTGAGCGGCACAGTCGTTAACCGGACAATGGTGTATGGGTCTATCGCTTGCCCGCACAGTCAGAACAATTGATCGAGAATGTTTTCGATCGGCATCTGGATGCAGGTGAAGATCGGCGTGTCGCGCAGCGTGTATTTGCTGCTCTGGGTTTCGCGCAGCTCCATCACCAGATCGAGGAAATCTTTGGGCTCGTCGGTCTCGAAGGCGACGACGAATTCCTGGTCGTCCAGGCCGAAGCTGTAGGTGGTGTTGAGCTTGACGCTGGGATACTTGTTGCCGACGCGGATGTGGCCGTCCATGATTTTCTGGCGTTCTTCCAGCGGCAGGAGGAACCAGTCGCGGGTCTTCACGAACGGATAAACGAACAGATACTTTCGCTTGCCGGGGATGATGTGGGTGCGGCTCTCGGGGGTGTGGAACGGGTCGAGCTTGTCGATGTAGACGCTCCGCTTGGTCATCGAGAGGAGCGAATACGGCGTGTGCAGGTAGGCGCCCAGTCGCGACTTGTTGATCGATTGGGTCTGCTTCTGAAATTCATCGGGCGAGTAGGCGATCCGCCAGAGCAGGAAATCCGCATCGGCGCGCAGGCCAGCGGTGCTGTAGGTGAGGCAGATCAGCCCCTGTCGCGGGCTCTGCATGAGCTTGAGAAATTCGCTGCGGACCTGGAACTTGTCGTTGTCGTTGAGCCGTCGCAGCGCCGGATCGAGTCGGTAGAACGCGAAGTTGACGAACTGCCGCTGGAGCGACGGCGCGCCAGCCCCTTCGGGACGGGGAGCGGGGGCGGTGTCGGTGCCGGCTTGCTGGGTCATGGCCTTACCTCACTCTCCAACAGTAAGGCATCGGCGCACGTCGGGCAACAGCAAGGAGCGCCTGCCGGGCGGCGCAGTCGCACGGCCGTAGTCGGCATATCGCAGAATCTCTTTCTTCCGGCTCGGGATCAGGGCTGACGCTGAGCGGATCTCCCCAAATGTCCAAATGTCACCTTATTTGAGAGGTGACAAGAGATGACATTGCCCAGCTCGCCGTACCAGCGCGCTTGCGACATACCATTTGAGATTGCCACGTCCCAATTCCCGTGAAATCGCACGTCGCAAGCCAC
This sequence comes from Tepidisphaeraceae bacterium, assembly GCA_035483795.1. GTDB lineage: Bacteria > Planctomycetota > Phycisphaerae > Tepidisphaerales > Tepidisphaeraceae > DASXMX01. Next base: position 2,173 of record DATHPP010000514.1, read on the forward strand.
GATATACAAGGATGTTGCGCGAAACACTCCAAAACACTCCACTTTTCGAGCCAAATGGAGTGTTTATCAAATTTTTGCGGTACACATTGTAGGGAAACGCATCGGCAGACGCCACGGATGAACACGGATGGACTCAGATAAGGAGCAAAGTTGAAACGTGACACGGGTTTTTAACCCGTGCTGAGCGCCGCACGTCGATAACAGCGTTCGCTCCTGGCAATTCAACTTTGCATTTTATCTGTGTCCATCTGTGGCGTTCCAGCCTCCAGGACTTTCTCGTCCACCTCGCCGAGGGAATCGTGTTCCACCACCCCGACGGCCGCCCGGGCAAAGTGTCAGACTAGCCCGAAGGCGAGCATTCCAGCGAAGCGCTCGGCCCCAACATCCAGGGCAATCCGCTGGGTCTGCAAAAGCATCTCCTGCCCTCCCGTTCAACATGCGCGCCCCCGCGTACGGCAGCGTACCGCGCACGGACGGCGGCCTTCAGGCCTTTCTCGAACGCGCCGACAGCCTTTTCAGCCAAACGTGGCAGCCTTGAACGGTCACGGCAGCCGCTGCGCCATCTTTTTCTTGGGCCCCTGATAACGGATAATCCGCCCTTCCCAGGCAACGGACGCCTGGCCAGCGGCGGGCGAAGCGGAGGTAACGATGGGCAAAGAGGCCACCACGAGCGAACCGACGGTGAAGCGCGACAAGGTTGCATCCACATCCGGAGATATACTGGAGGCGCAGATTGCGAAGCTGCGGACGTTGTTTCCCGAAGTCGTCCTGGAAGGCAAGATCGACTTCGACAAGCTCAGGTCGACGCTCGGCGCGTCGGTCGAGCCAGGGCCAGGTCGCTTCAATTTCACATGGGCCGGCAAGGACGATGCCGTTGCGCTTTTGCAGACGCCAAGCCGTGGAACGCTGATCCCTTATCCGCAGGAGTCGGTCAATTTTGATAAGACGGGGCACGCTTTTATCGAGGGTGACAACCTCGAAGTGCTAAAGCTGCTGTTTAAGCCATATTTCGGCCGTGTGAAGTTGATCTACATCGACCCGCCGTACAACAAGCTGAAAGATTACATTTACCCGGACAACCTCGCAGATCCACTCCAGAATTACCTTGTTCAAACGCGCCAGGTCGATGACGAGGGGAACCTGCTGACCAACAAGGTCGACAGAGTTGGTCGCATCCACTCTGGATGGCTCTCGATGATGTATCCGCGGCTGTTCTTGGCTCGGCAACTGCTGACGGAGCTGGGGGCCATTTTCGTAAGCATAGACGACGATGAAGTTCATCACCTCCGAATGTTACTGAATGAGATTTTTGGCGAGGAAAATTTTGTCGGAACGTTGGTTTGGGAGCGATCAAAGAAGGGAGACGCCAAACTCGTGTCGGCAAACCACGAGTACATTCTGGTGTACGCGCGTGATAAGGCCGCCACCGTGGCAGCCGGGAAGTGGAGGCGCAAGAAGCCAGGTGTAGATGAGGTATTGGCGAAATACGATAGCCTCGCAGACGCGCTAAAAAATGACCATACGGCAATTGGCGATGCGATGCGGGCTTGGTACCTGTCGCTGCCTCCCGATGATCCTAAGAGGGCGCATGCGCACTACAAATGGTCTGACGACCGTGGCCTATATTTCGCGGCCGACTTTGCCGGACCAGACGATGGCCGAAAATCCCGTCCACGCTACGACATCATTCACCCGGTTACCGGAAAATCATGCAAGAAGCCCGCGACCGGTTGGCGATGGGACGAAGCAACCACGCTGGAAGCACTGGCGGAGGTACCGCCGCGTATCCACTTCGGTCCGGATGAGACGACAGTGCCAAACCGAAAGAGCTATCTGAAAGAAATCGACTCGGAACCATTCGCGTCGGTGTTTTACAAAGACGGACGAGCTGCCACGCTGGAACTTGAAGAGTTGATTGGTAATGATCTCATGGATTTCCCGAAGAATGTGGACGTGCTCAAGGAAATCGCGGCGCTTGTCACGGATGAAGATTCCCTTGTCCTCGACTTTTTCGCCGGCTCGTGCCCGATAGCGCAGGCTGTGCTCGAACTGAACAAAGAGGATGGCGGACGTCGGAGATTTGTCGTCGTGCAACTCCCTCAACCAACAGACGACCCCAAGTACCACACGATTGCTGAGATTGGTAAAGAGCGAATTCGTGCAGTCATCGGGCGGCTCAGGGAGCAAGGCACATTGGATTACAACCAGGCCCGAGCCGTGGACGACCTAGGGTTTAAGGTCTTCAAGTTAGCGCGACCCAGCATACAGCAGTGGATTCCAGAGGAAGGTCTCGATCCCGATACCTACGCACAGAAACTGACCCTGTTCAATGACCCGCTCATCGCCGGCTGGACGGCCGAGAACGTGATCTGGGAAGTAGCATTGCGCGAGGGCTTTGGACTGAACACAGAGTTTCAACCTCGGGTGCTGCCGAACGGTAACAGGGTCCACGTCGTGTCAGATCCCGACAACGGACAGGAGTTTAGCATCTGCCTCGACGACAAGATTCGCGCCGACATTAGCAAGCATTGCGAACTGAAGCCCGATTACCTCTTTGTATGCCGAGACGTGGCGCTCGATGATTCGGCTGCTGCGAACCTCGCCCTTCAGTGCCGGTTAAAGACAATCTAAGGGGGGCGAGCGATGCGGTTACAGTTCGATGGTAACCAGATTCACCAGCTGCGGGCAATCGAGTCCGTTGCCGACCTTCTACGCGGCCAGCCCCGCCGCGTAGTGGATTCTGCTGCCGGCGACCTCGGCTCCATGTTCGGCCCGATTTGCAACAGGCTGGACATCGACGAACCGCAGTTACTAAACAACCTCCACGCAGTCCAAGTCGGGAACGGCATTCAACCGGACGCGGCCCTTCAGGCGATTGAGGACACGATCCCAACGTCCGCCGGCGAGCAGCAAATTCGTTTTTTTAACTTCTCCGTCGAAATGGAGACCGGCACCGGCAAGACCTACGCCTACATCCGCACCGCGCTGGAGCTCAACCGGCGCTATGGGCTCCGCAAATTCATCGTGGTCGTTCCGTCGGTCGCCGTGCGTGAGGGCGTCATCAAATCATTGAAAATTACCCAAGACCATCTGCGCGCTCTCTACGACAACGTTCCATACCGCTATACGGTGTACGATTCCCGCAGCATCGCAAAGGTCCGTCAGTTCGCCCACAGCGACTGCGTTGAATTGCTGGTCATGACCATCGATTCCTTCAACAAAGAGGACAACGTCATCCGCCAGAGCACCGACCGCCTGCAAGGAGCGACGCCGTTATTTCTCGTTCAGTCGGCGAGGCCCGTGCTGATCCTGGATGAGCCGCAGAACATGGAGAGCGAAGGTCGCATCCGCGCGCTCGCATCGCTCAACCCATTGTTCGCTCTGCGCTATTCGGCGACGCACCGCAACCCGTACAACCTCGTCTACCGCCTCACGCCGTTCGAGGCGTACCGGCAGGCATTAGTTAAGAAAATCGAGGTTGCTTCCGTCGTCAAGGAAGACGACTTCAATCAAGTTTTCGTCCGCGTGGACGAAATCAGGACGGCCGCTAAGACCGTTCAGGCGAAAATTGCAGTGCACCAACGTATGGCGGGTGCCGCCATCAAGGAAAAGGCTTATCTGTTCAAGCCCGGGAACTGCCTCCAAACGAAAGCTGGCCGGCCAGAATACGCCAGCTTCGTCATTGACGAGATCAACGCCGCCGACCAGGTTGTGCGGTTCAAGAATGGCATCGAGATCGCGGTCGGACAGACTCAGGGCGCCAACCAGGCGGCGCTTTTCCGCGAACAAATCCGCTATGCTGTCGAGGAGCATTTTCGCAAGCAGAAGCGATTGAAGGATGCGGGGATCAAGGTGCTGTCGCTCTTCTTCATCGATCGCGTTGAGAACTTCGCCGGCGCAACCCCTGTCGGCGCTGCCGGCAGCATAGACGGGCTGTATCCGGGAATCATTCGCGAGCAGTTTGACCACGCGTTCGATGAACTGAAGGCGAAGTATCCCGATTTCGCCGACAAGAAAGCGTCGGAGGTCCGGGCTCATTATTTCGCCCAAAAGAACCGCCGCGGCGGCATGACCGAACTGCTCGACTCGACGACGGGGCAGAGCGCCGAGGACCGAGCGGCGTACAACCTCATTATGAAGGACAAGGAGCGCCTTCTGTCGTTCGACGAACCTGTGGCCTTCATCTTTTCCCACAGCGCGCTGCGCGAGGGCTGGGACAATCCGAACGTCTGCCAGATTTGCACGCTGAATCAATCAGTTTCCGAGGTCAAGAAACGCCAGGAAGTCGGCCGCGGAATGAGGCTTGTGGTCAACCAGCAGGGTCAGCGTGTGGCCGAGGACAAGATGAATGTCTTGACCGTCGTCGCCAACGAGAGCTACGAACTGTTTGTGGCGACGCTACAGACCGAGATGGAGGAGGCATTCGGCACGGATGGAGCAGCGCCGAAGCCAGTCAACGCCCGGCAGAAACGGGTCGCGAAGCGCAAGGCGCTAGACAACTTGCCGGCCGATTTCATCGAACTCTGGAATCGGATCAGGTTAAAGACTCGGTACCAAGTGGCGGTCAACTCCGACAAGCTCATTGCCGACGTCGTTGCTGCCCTCGACAAGCTTAAGATCGATCCGCCGCGCATCGTCGCATCCAAAGCGGAGATCAAAGCCGACGCGAAGCAGGATCGACTAGATTACGTGCATTTTGGGCAGAAGGTCGTCGCAACGCTTACCGGCGGGAACGCAACGCCGAACCTCGGTGAGATGATCGCGGATCTGATCGCCCACATCACGCCGCCAATCAAGCTGACACGCCGCACACTGGCGAAGATCATTACAACGACGACGAACCGAAAGGCCGCACTGGATAATCCGCAGGATTTCGCGCTCCAGGCGGCGCGGATCGTACGAGAGAAGGCCGTGCAGCAACTGGTTGACGGCATTCAATATTTCACGGATGGCACGTGGTATGAGATGACGGAATGGGTTGAGGAGGAGGAGACTGTTTCCGACCGGCTCATCCCTGTGGACAACTCGATCTATGACCACATTGTCGTACAGTCCGATACCGAGAAGCGGTTTGTAGAGAAGTTGAAAAAACGCACCGATGTCCGTCTGTTCGCCAAGCTGCCGAACTGGTTCAAGGTGGCGACGCCGGTTGGGCAGTACAATCCCGATTGGGGACTGGTGATGGAAGAAGTAGACCAGTTCGGTGAGCAAGGACCAGTGCTCTATTTGGTTCGTGAGACCAAGAGTACGACAGTGCCCGACGAGCTTCGGGGAACCGAAAACCAGAAGATCCATTGCGGCAAGCGTCATTTCGAGGGCGCGCTTGGCGTCGATTACTGCGTTGTCACGTCGGCCGACGATTTGCCTTGGCCGAAGGGCAAACGACCAAACCATGAATAGATCGAACGTAGGGCTTTACACGTCGCCGGCCAGCCTTGTGTCGGAGGCCTTGTTCCTCGATCCGGAGAGATTCGCAAAATCTCTTTCTTGCGGCTCGGAATCAGGGCATCCCATGATTGTTTTGCCTTCGTTTTTCCGCCAGTGCGGCGGCAAAGCAGCGCGGCAGGGGATATAGAAGATTTTATTGCGATGGAAGCCCGAGCAGATTTTCGATGCCGGCGACATGCCGATCCATCCCGTCCGCGTCTCGCGCGGGGTCGGTGACGCTTTGGTCATAAAACATGATCAGGCGCGTGCTTTCCCCAACCCCCTCCCCAGCCCTCCCCCGGAATACCGGGGGAGGGAGAAAGAGGCCCGCCACATCTAATCGCTAACCCGGCATTGGCAGGTCGGGTAAATATTGACAAGCGGATTCAAGTTGAAAAGGATAGTAGCTGTGCATCGTCTGGCCGCAATGATCCTGGTGGTCTGCTACCTCGGGCTGGGGTCCGGTGCGGTGGAGCGGTGGCACAACGCTCGTCACGCGGCGGAGGATGCGCAGATCCTCGAGGCGGCTCGGCAGGCGGGGGTGCCGCTCAAACACCTTCCCTTCCACGACGATTACAACTGTTCGTTCCACTGGCAGATCCACGTTTCCACGATGGCGGTCGGGTGGGCGCCGCTGCTGATCCTGCTGGGTCTTTTCCTGGCGTTTCTGACGATGCTGCCGGTGCAATTGCCGGTATACCAGCGGATGCTGGTCATTTCCTGCCGCGGCCCGCCGGTGCGGTGAACTCCATTGTTTGTTGCGGTTTGGTTGTGGCACAGTCGCGCTCGACTGACTTCGACGAGCTCAGTCGAGTCGTGTTCGACCGAAGGTCGAAGATTTCCGCCTGCGGCGGAACACAGCCGAGGCGGCTGTGCCACAACCGTCCCTCAGTCATCCCCTCCGGAGGTTCCGCACATGAGGCTTCATAAGCTTTTGCTGGGGGCAACGATCGTGGCGACGGGTGGCGTCGCCGCGGCGCAGGACCCGCCCCCGACGACCCAGCCGTCGCGCATCGACCGGCTGGAACAACGCGTCGATCAACTCGAAAACACCGTGAAATCCCGTGACGCCGAGATCAAATCGCGCGACGCGGAAATCGACCGGCTCAATCGCGAGCTGGGCAATCGCGGGCCGGGTTCGCAGAGCCAGCCGGCCTCTCAGCCCGAGGTTGGCTTGGGAGACATCGACAAGACGACGCAGGAGATGCTCAAGGACATTCAGTCGAAGGAAGCGCCGCCGGCCATCCTGCGGTTTCCCGCGAACTTCAATCCCAACTTCGCGGTCATCAGCGATTTTGCCGGGAGCGCCTCCAGCGATCATTCCAATCCCGGGCTCAACCGCTTCGATCTTCGCGAAGTCGAGCTGGACCTTCGGGCGGCGGTCGATCCGCGGGCCGACGCGGTGGTGATCCTGCCGATCGACCGCGACGTGGAGAACCCGCTGTTCTTCACCGACACGACGCCCGTGAACGGGGCTGTGACCACCTCGATCAGCATCGAGGAAGCGTACGTCAACCTGCACGACTTTGGCGTGCCCAATTTGATCGTTCAGCTCGGCCGGTTTCACGTGCACTTTGGCCGGTGGAACCTGCTTCACCTGCACGCCTGGCCGACGGTGGACAACGCGTTCGTGGTGCAGAGCTTTCTCGGTCCGGAATCGCTGGTGGACTCGGGCGTGAGCTTCGATTACCTCCTTCCGCCACAGTGGGTGGGAAACCAGGCGGTCGAGCTGACCGCCCAGATCACGAGCGGCGAGGGTGAGTCGGACGATCCGGTGATCAACAACGACGCCCTGATCGGCCCGCCGGGCCTGGTCCTACACGCTTTGTGGAATCACGACATCGGCCAGGACTGGAACTTCGAGTGGGGCGGCTCTTATCTGTACGGCCACCACAACGACGACAGCAAGCAATACGCCAACGTCTTCGGCACCGATCTGACGGTCATGCGCCGCGACCCTACGGGCCGGTTCAACAACCAGTTTTTCCAGTCCGAGGTCATGTACGGCAACGTGGATCAGGGGCGGGACAACCCACAGCACTCCTGGGGCGCGTTTATGGTCGCCCAGCAGCAGATCAACCGCGACTGGTACGCGGGCGTGCGATTGGACTGGACGGAAAACGCCGTCAACGAGCATCAGGAGGTTTGGGGCGTATCACCTTATGTCACCTGGTACTGGAGCGAGTTCCTCATGTTCCGGCTGGAATACCAGCACAAGGACGGGGACGTGCAGCGAGCGGACACCCTGTACTTCCAGTGTGATTTTGTTTTCGGCGCTCACCCGCCGCACCCCTACTGGTCGGTAAAAGGTTAAGTGTCCTTATGATCAAACGGACGGTTGCATCCGAAAAGGCAATTGTGGTGCGGGCTTTCAGCCTGCACCTCCGTTGCGGTCCAGTTGGGCAGGTGCAGGCTGAAAGCCCGCACCACAATGGGCCGCCCGCGTTTGAGGGGGAAAATCGCCCATTTTGAATTTGTCCACTGTTGGAGTTCGTTATGAAGAAGCTGATTTTGATCCTGGCGATGCTCGCGCTGCCGTCGGCGGCGCGGGCGGAGCTGAAGATTGTGACGACGGCGCCCGATTTTGCCGACATCGCCCGCGAGATCGGCGGCAATCGCGTGGATGTTCACTCAGTCATGAAGGGGCCGGAGAACATCCACAACGTCATCCCCAAGCCGACCGAGATGGTTTATCTGAACCAGGCGGACCTGTTTGCCAACAGCGGACTCGACGCCGAGCCGTGGCTCGACAACCTGCTGGCCGGAGCGCGGAATCCCAAGGTCGAGCGGAACCATCCCGGCTTTGTCGACATGAGCGAAGGGTTGACGATCAAGGACGCCCCGACCGGGCACATCGACCGCTCGATGGGCGACGTGCACGCCTACGGCAATCCGCACTACACGCTCAACCCGCAGATCGCCCAGCGGATGGCCGTCACCCTGGTGCGGGCGATGGCCAAGGCCGATCCGGCCAACGCGTCCTTTTACGTGGCCAATGCGCAGCGATTCGTCAAGGAGATGGGCGGCGTTGCCAAGCAGATTCGCGAGGAATTCAAGCCCTACGACGGGCTCAAGATCGTGACGTTTCACGCGGCGTGGGACTATTTTGCCGATGCCATCCCGATGCAGATCGTTGGGACGATCGAGCCCAAGCCGAGCATCACCCCTTCGCCGGCCCAGGTGTCGCAGACGATCGACATGATGAAACGGGTGGGCGCAAAAGTGGTGATCTGCGAGACGTGGGACGACGTGCGGCTCGCGCAGTACGTCGCGGATCAGGCCGGCGCCAAGATGGTCCTGCTTCCGGACCACGTGGACGGCGTTGCCGGTGTCGATACCTACGCGAAGCTTTTTCAATACGACACGCAGAAGCTGATCGAGACCGCCAGGGCCGCGGGCGTGCAGCCCAAGTGAATGGTAGCAGGCACGCTCCGCGTGCCGTCGCCTCTTCCGGGAATCCTGAGCCTCTGCAAGGGCCACGGCACGCGGAGCGTGCCTGCTACTCCAGTGGGCATCGAATGAGCGATTCTCTCATCGAAGTGACTGACGCGGTCTTCGGCTACGGTGGGCGGGCGGTGGTGCGCATCGAACGCCTGGTCGTTTCCCGCGGTCAGTGTCTGGGGATTTTCGGGCCGAATGGCTCGGGGAAGACTACGCTCGTCCGCGGCATCACCGGGCTGCTCTCGCCCATGGCCGGGCAAGTGATTCATCAGCCTGCGGAAACCGGATCAAGTTTGCGGATCGGCTACCTCCCGCAGCACCGCAACATCGAGCTGCACTGGCCGATGACGGCGCTGGACGCGGCGTCGTTGGCGATCTCGGCGCGAAAACTGTTCGGCTGGATCGGGTCGCGGACGCAGGACGTGTTGAAAATGATGCGGCGGCTGGAACTTGAGCACCTGGCGAGCCGGCCCTTTGCCGCCCTCAGCGGCGGACAGCAGCAACGCGTCCTGCTCTCGGGGGCGCTGGCCGGCAGTCCCACCATCCTCGTCCTTGACGAACCCACCGAGGGCCTCGACGTCCGCTCGACCCAGGAACTGCTCGACCTGCTCCGCGAATTCATTCGCGAAGGCATGGCGATGATGATCATCAGCCACGAAGCCGACGACCTCGTGCAGGTCTCGCGGGAAATTGCCTGGCTGCATCCCGCCCCGCAGCAGGGCGAACCCAGCACCGTCGAGATCGTCAGCCCCGAAGCCCTGGGCGAGGCCATCCTCCAGGCCGCCAGGAGGGTGGGATGACAACTCGAGAGGGACGAAGGGGCATTCGAAGTCGGGGACAAAGGGACCGAGGGACAAAGGGGCAAAACGGGGAAGCGCGCGCGGCCGGCGGCTGGCCCGTGACACGGGTTTTTAACCCGTGCGAGGCCCGAATCGCGTTCGCAGCCACGCTCGTGTTACTGTTCTTCTCAGTCTTGTCCCTGACTGCCCGCGGCCAGGCGAGCAAACCAGCCGATCAAGTTGATCAAGCAACCCAAGATGTGTTGAAGGAGCTTGGCCCTGCGGCGACGCAGCCGGCGGCCGCGCCTGCCGGCGCCACGGCACAAACGCCGCCGGAACAGACGGACGAAGAGACGACGGTTTCATGGCGGCAACTGATCGTGTTGTTCGGCTGGATGCTGGCAACCGCCGGGGCGGTCGGGGTCGCCGGTGCAATCCTTGGCCTGTTCGTGCTTCTGCGCCGCGAGGCGCTGGTTGCGCTGGCGATTCCGCAGGTGGTGGCGATCGGCGCCGCCATCGGGATGCGGCTGGGTTGGCCGACGCTGCCGCCGGCGCTGGGCGTCGCGCTGGTGGCGCTGATTTACTTCGCTCTCTCCAAGCGCTGGGGCGCCGGCAACTGGGTGGTGCCGTCGTTTTACGTCGCGGGCCTGTGCCTGTCGTTTCTGATCATCGCCAATCACGGCCAGGACGTGGAAGACCTACAGCGGCTGTTTACCGGTGTCGACGTGGCAGTGAAGCCCGATGTGGCGGCGGTGGCGGTGCCAGTGCTGCTGATCGTCGGGGTCGTGTGCGCCCTGCTGTGGCGGAGGTGGCTGCTGCTGGCCCAGGCGCCCGCCGCCGCCGAGCTCGCGGGGCTTCGCCCGGCGCGATGGGACACCCTGTTTCTCCTGCTGCTGACGATCGTGATCCTGCTGGGGACCAGCTCGCTGGGGGTGGTGATGGTGCTGTCGATGCTGTTCCTCCCGGCGGCGACGGTGCTTCCGTGGGTCCGGCGCATTCCGGCGGCGATGATCGGTGGCGCGGTCCTGTCGCTGGTCTTCCTGGCGATTGGATTTTACCTGTCCAACACGATGCGCTGGCCGATGAGCCAGAGCGTGGGTGGGGCGGGGTTCGTCATCCTGGCGGTCTCGCAGTTGGCGGCGCAGCTTCGGGGGTGAACGTTCGAGGTTCTTGTGCCCCCTCTGCCTCGGAAAATCAAATTAACCGCGAGGCACGAATTGCGCGAAGAAGCAGGGCGGATGGGTTTCCCGTGACACGGGTTTTTAACCCGTGCTGACGACGCAGAACGGCGAGAACTTTACCAAGCACGGATCTCTTTTTGTTTCACGCCGCCAGCACGGGTTGAAAACCCGTGTCACGAGAAACTCAGTACATGCCGAGCTGGAGCAGGGCGGCTTCCGACATTCGCTCGCGCGACCAGGGCGGGTCCCAGACCAGCTCGACCGTCGCGCTTTTCACCTCGGGAACGCTCTCGACCTGCTGCTCGACCTGGCCGGGCAGAGATCCAGCAACGGGACAGGCGGGCGCGGTCAGCGTCATCTTGATGTGAACGGTGTCGTCTTCCTTGACGTTGATCTCGTAGATCAGGCCCAGCTCGTAGATGTTGACCGGAATCTCCGGGTCGTAAACCTGCTTGAGCGCTTCGATGACCTTTCCCTCGATCAGCTTCTGATGAACGAAACGGGTCGGGTCGCTCATCGCGAGGGCCGGGTCGGTGGATGATTTCGGCGGTTCCGCCGGTTCAGCGGTGGGCTGTTGGAGTTCCGCGGGTTTCTCGTTCGCTGCGGGCATGGGTGCCTTTCTAGCTTCCTGGATCACCGGAAGGTTCGCGACCGAATTCGGATAATGATATTCGTCTGACACGGCTGACCCGTTGTAGCACAGCCGCCCTCGGCTGTGTTCGACCGCAGGTCGAAATCAATTTCGGGAGACTTCCGCCTTCGGCGGAACACAGTCCCGGCGCGCCGGGACTGTGCTACAAATTGCGCTGGCATACGCCCGGATCCGCTGAATCATGCTGGCCAGGCCGTTGCGGCGGCCCATGCTCAGGTTGTCCTCCAGGCCAAGCCGCTTGAAAAAGCCCTCGATATCGAACGCGAGGACCTCCTGCGCGCTTTGGCCCGCAAACACTTTTTCGAGGATGGCGATGAGCCCGCGGACGATCTCGGCGTCGCTGTCGGCCAGGAAATCGACGCCGTCCTCCGTGCCCGGCTTTCTGCGGGCGAAGAGGTGAACGGTGCTCATGCACCCACGGACGCGGTTGGCGTCGGTCTTCAACTCCGGCGGCATGAACGGGAGCTTCTCGCCCAGCGAGATGATGTATTGGTACCGATCGGTCCAGTCTTCCAGGGCGTCGAAGAGGTCGGCCAGCTCTTCTGCCGCGGCCCGGGGCGAAGCGGCCGCGGGCTCGGGGAAAGCCAGCGCCGAACGAGACGGCGCGACGGCAAGTTGTTTTGGCTTTTTCGCCCGCTCGTCCTCGACGATTTTCCGCACGGCGCCGGCGAAGAACTCGACCTCGTTGATCGTGTTGTAGAGGGCGACGGACGCGCGGATGGTCGCCGGCACGCCCATTCGCTCCATGACCGGCTGGCAGCAGTGATGGCCGGTGCGGACGGCGATGCCCTGGTGATCCAACTTCGTGCCGACGTCCAGGGAGGCGATGAACGGGTCCTCGATGACGAAGGAAACGACGCCGCCCCGTTTGCGGGCGGTGCCGATCAGCCTCACACCGGGGATTTCCTTGAGCAACTTCGTCGCGTGATCCAGCAGCGCCGCTTCGTGGGACTCGAAGGATTCAAAACCGATGGATTGGAGGTAATCGATCGCCGCCCCCAGGCCGATCGCCCCGGCGATGTCAGGGGTGCCCGCCTCGAATTTGTTGGGCAGGGCGGCGTAGGTGGTTTTCTCGAAGGTGACGGACTCGATCATGTCTCCGCCGCCGTGGTACGGCGGCATCTGCTCGAGCAGTTCCGAGCGGCCCCACAGCGCGCCGATACCGGTAGGGCCGAAAAGCTTGTGGCCGGAGAAGACGTAGAAATCGCAGCCGAATTTCTGCACGTCGGTGGGATGGTGCGCCGCCCATTGGGCCCCATCGACCAGGACCTTTGCGCCGACGCGATGGGCGAGTTCGGAAATCCGCTTGACGTCGTTCACGCTCCCAAGCGAATTGGAAACGTGAACGACAGAGACGATTTTCGTCCGGGGATTGAGCAGCCGCTCGAACTCATCGAGCGACAGCTCGCCGGCGTCGTTCATGGGAATGACGCGGATCTTCGCGCCCGACTGCTCGGCGGCGAGCTGCCAGGGCACGATATTGGAGTGATGCTCCATCGCCGAGAGGATGATCTCGTCACCGGCTTTGAGAAACGCCCGGCCGAAGCTGGAGGCGACGAGGTTGATCCCCTCGGTTGAGCCGCGAGTGAAGATGACCTCGGGCGACTGCGGGGCGTTGAGAAACCGGGCGACTTTCTCGCGGGCCAATTCGTAGGCGGCGGTCGCCCGCTGGCTCAGCTCATAGACGCCGCGATGAATGTTGGCGTTTTCAGTTTCGTAGTAGCGGACAAGGCGATCGATGACCGCGCGAGGCTTTTGGGTCGTGGCGGCGTTATCGAGATAGACCAGCGGCTTGCCGTGCGCCGTCTGACGCAGGATGGGAAAATCATCGCGAATCTTCGCTACATCGAACATTGCTCTCGAGAGAATTCACCGCAGAGACGCCGAGGACGCAGAGGAAAAACCGAAAGAACGGATTTACTTTATTCCGGTTTCATTCGTCTCTGTGTCCTCTGCGTCTCTGCGGTGAATCCGTTTCTACAAGTTCCTTGCCGCCTCGTCGTGGGCGCCGAGGTCGGTGATCCGCAGGTCTTGCGGTAATCCATGTTGCGCAGCCATCAGGTTTTCCAGGCGACGGCGCACGGGCTCGACCTTGATTCGTCGCGTAATGTCCGCGGCAAAAGCATACGTGAGCAGGTGCCGTGCGGCATCCATTCCGACGCCGCGGGAGCGAAGATAGAACACCTGCTCCTCATCGACCGGGCCGATCGTCGAGCCGTGCGTGCATTTCACGTCGTCGGCGTAAATTTCCAGGGCCGGCTGCGAGTTCATCGCCGCGTCGTCGCTGAGCAGGAGCGTCTTGCTGGTCTGCTTGGAATCGGTTTTCTGGGCGCCGGGGCGGACGAGGATTTTGCCTTTGAAGACGCCGGTGGCTTTGCCATCGAGAACGTGCTTATAAAGCTCGTGGCTTGGGCAATTGGCCGAGGCGTGGTCGAGCATGGTGTGGTTGTCCACATGCTGTTCGCCGCCGATCAGCACCAGGCCATTGACGGTCGCCTGGGCGTGCTCGTCTGCCATGATCACGTTCAGGTCGTTGCGCGTGATGCGGCTGCCGACGGATGCCGAATGGGAAACGAAGTCGGCGCTGCGGTTCAACTCGACCTGCATCGTCGCCACGTGAAATGCCGAGAGGCTTTCCTGCTGCAGCTTGCAGTGATCGATCCGGGCGCCGGGGCCGGCGACGATTTCGGTGACGGCGTTGGTGAAATAGACGCCCTCGCCGGCGCCGCAGTAGCTTTCGACGACGGACGCCTGCGCCGCCGGCTCGAGAACGATCAGCACGCGCGGGTGGGAGATGGTCGGTTGTTCGCCGGCCGTTGAGACGAACAGCAGGTGGATCGGGTGCTCGATGGCCATGCCCCGGGCGACGTGGACCAGTGCGCCGTCGCGGAACGAGCCGGTATTCAGCGCGACAAAAGGATTCGCATCGATCGTCGCGTACTTCGCAAGGTGTTGCCGGGCCGGGCTGGAGTCGGACGCGAACGCCTCGGCCAGGTTCATCACGCGAACGCCCAGCGACAGCTTCCCGAGCCGGGAAAGTTGCGGCTCAAAGAACCCGTTGACGAAGACCAGCTCCGCGGCGGCTTCTTTTCCGAAGCTGAACTGCGCGACCGTTTCCGCGATCAGCTTGCCGTGCGATTCGCGACCGGCGGGCCGGAACCGCGTCCGAGTGATCGGGGCGAGCTGTGTGAACCGCCATTCCTCCGACTTCGTCGAAGGATAACCGACGGATTCAAACTGCGCGGCGCCGCGGCGGCGCAGCTCGTCAATCCACGAGCTGTCCGCAATCGACTCTGCCATTTGATCGTCTGCCACTTGCGTCATATCGGCGTTCACTTCTGTCTTTGCCTTACGCGAGCTGCCGTACTTCCTTTTCGACCCAGTCGTAACCCTTCTCTTCCAGCTCCAGAGCCAAGCCCTTGTCGCCGGATTTCACGATCCGCCCGTCCATCATCACGTGGACAGAGTCAGGTTGGATGTAGTTGAGGAGCCGCTGGTAGTGCGTGACCAGCAGGATTGCCCGGTCGGGCCCGCGAAGGGAGTTAGCGCCATTGGCGACGACCTTGAGGGCGTCGATGTCGAGGCCGGAATCGGTCTCGTCCATCAGCGCCAGGCGCGGGTTCATGACGGCCATCTGGAAAATCTCGTTGCGCTTTTTCTCGCCGCCGGAGAAGCCTTCGTTGACGGCCCGGCTGCGGAAGGTTGGGTCCATCTTCAGGAGTTCCATCTTGCTGCGAAGCAGCTCGATGAAGGATTTGGGATCGATCTCCGGCTGGCCGCGGTGCTTGCGGACGGCGTTGACCGCCGCCTTGAGGAAGTAATCGGTGCTGACGCCGGGAATCTCGACCGGATATTGGAATGCCAGGAAGATCCCCTCGCGCGCCCGCTCTTCGGCGGAGCGCTCCAGCAGGTCTTTGCCGTCGTAAATCACCTCGCCCTGTGTGACCTCATACGTCTCCCGCCCGGCGAGCACCTGGGCCAGCGTGCTTTTACCCGACCCGTTCTTGCCCATGATCGCATGGACTTCGCCGGCGTTGATGGTGAGGTCGACGCCCTTGAGGATGTCTCGTCCGCCGGGGGCGGCGACGCGGGCGTGGAGGTTCTTGATTTCGAGCAATGACATCGGTCTAACCGGCTCGCTTGTTTAATGCCTTGGTTTGGTTCGGCAAATCCACCACGTCAGCCCCGGGATAATGGAACAGCTTAGGTTCCGGCAGCGGGCCTTGAGCTTGCTGGTCACGGGTATCCGTCAGCATCTCAAGCACCTCGCGGGCATTCTTTGCGGCCTCTTCGTACGTCGCTCCATGCGTCTTGCAACCGCGTCCCCATTCCGGCAGCGATACCACATAGGCCTGGTCCTCGTCGGACCATTGGATAATGACGGTGTAACGCGGAGACGTCATTTCAACCTCCGGCTTCTTCAACCGCATTTCGGACGTCCTTCTCCTGGTACTCGCGGGCATCATTGCCGTCATTTCCGGACAGTGTCACGACTCGGCCGACCTTGCGGTGGCGCCACTTCGTGTGGCTGCCCTTACCGCCGCCCGATATCTGTTCCCAGCCAGCTCTGCGAAGCATCGCTTTCAACTCACGAATCTTCTTCGGCATCGGTGGCTACCCCACCGACCCTTCCAAACTCACTCCCAGCAGCTTGCGCGCCTCGACGGCGAATTCCATGGGCAACTCTTTGAAGACTTCCTTGCAAAACCCATTGACGATCATGCTGACGGCGTCCTCGAGGGCGATGCCGCGGGTCTTGCAGTAGAAGAGCTGGTCTTCGCCGATCTTGCTGGTCGAAGCTTCGTGTTCGACGCGGCTGGTGGTGTTCCTGACGTCGATGTACGGCGAGGTGTGCGCGCCGCACTTGTCGCCCAGCAGCAGCGAATCGCATTGTGTGTAGTTTCGCGAATTCGCGGCGCCTTTGAGGATTTTCACGAGGCCGCGGTAGGTGTTGTCGCCGTGGCCGGCGCTGATGCCTTTGGAGACGATGGTGCTCTTGGTATTCCGGCCGATGTGGATCATCTTGGTGCCGGTGTCGGCCTGCTGGTAGTTGTTGGTCAGCGCGACGGAGTAGAACTCGCCGACTGAGTTGTCGCCCTGAAGGATGCAGCTGGGGTATTTCCAGGTGATGGCGGAGCCGGTCTCGACCTGCGTCCAGGATATCTTGGAATTGGCGCCGCGGCAGGCGCCGCGCTTGGTGACGAAGTTGTAGATGCCGCCTTTGCCTTCCTTGTCGCCGGGATACCAGTTCTGGACGGTTGAATACTTGATCTTCGCATCATCCAGTGCGACCAGCTCGACAACCGCGGCGTGAAGCTGGTTCTCATCCCGCATCGGGGCGGTACAGCCTTCGAGATAGCTGACCGAAGCGCCTTCTTCGGCGATGATGAGCGTTCGCTCGAACTGCCCGGTCGACTTGGCGTTGATGCGGAAGTAGGTGCTCAGCTCCATCGGGCATTTCACGCCCTTGGGCACAAAGACGAACGAACCGTCGGTGAAGACCGCCGAGTTCAGCGTCGCGTAGTAATTGTCGGAATAGGGGACCACCGACCCCATGTATTCACGAACAAGATCCGGGTGCTCGCGAACCGCTTCGCCGAACGAGCAGAAGATGATGCCCACCGAGGCGAGCTTTTCCTTGAAGGTCGTGGCGACCGAGACGCTGTCGAAAACCGCGTCCACCGCAACCCCGGCCAGGACCTCGCGCTCGAGAAGCGGGATACCGAGCTTTTCGTAAGTCTTGAGAAGCTCCGGATCGACCTCGTCCAGGCTCTTCTTTTTGGGCTTGGGCGCCGAGTAATAGATTGTGCTCTGGTAATCGATCGGCGGATGATGAACTTTGGCCCAGTGCGGCTCTTCCATCGTGAGCCAGTACCGATAGGCCTTCAGCCGCCACTGGAGCATCCAGTCGGGCTCGCCCTTTTTCTGCGAAATGAACCGAACAATCTCTTCGCTCAGGCCCGGCGGCGCGGAATCAGCCTCGACATCCGAGACAAACCCCCATTTGTATTCCTGGTTGGCGAGGGTCTCGATCTCTCGAGTTTCGGTGGGCATGACAATCTCTTACACATCGCGCGCAAATTTCGTTCCCGAGCGAGACGCGTCGCGGGAGAGCGAGGCTCCTGCCGAGCCGGCATCGACCTGGCGGGTTCGAGGCCGTTAGGCCTGGAAGCTGCTACCGCACCCGCAGGTGCTGGTCGCGTTGGGATTCTTGAAAACGAATCCGCTCTGAATCACGTCCTGCTTGAAGTCAATTTCGGTGCCTTCGAGGTAGAGCAGGCTCTTGGAATCGATGAGAATCTGCACCCCGTTGCTTTCCATCTGCTCGTCGGTCTCACCGGCGGCTTCCTCAGTGAGGTCCAGCAGGTAGCTGAACCCTGAGCAGCCGCCGCCTTTGACTCCGACGCGGAGCTTGGTCTGCTCGGCGGGGAGCTTCTGGTCGACGATGATGTCCTTGATCTGCTTTGCCGCGAGTTCCGTCAACGTGATGGCCATGGAAACGTCTCCTAGCTGCGTCTCAGTCTCAACTACGCTCAAGCGAATATAGGGACAAGTGAAGCGGATATCAAGAAAACCCCGCAATTTGCCGCCGGTATAGGCGGGGGCTTGCGATTGACGCAATTGCCTATAGGATCATGGATTATGCGGAGTCGGTCATGGATGGCGACTTTAGCCACGATCATTATCGCCTTTGCCGGGGGATTTCTGGCGGCCATCCGGGAACTGCCAAACCGGGCGATCGCTCAAACCCAGGCGGCGGTCCAGGCTAAGTGCTATTTTTCCCCCCAGGGCGGCTGCACCGACGCGCTTATCGACCAACTAGCCGCCGCCCGGCATTCCATCGAGCTTGAGGGATATGCTTTGACATCGCAACCCATTGCCGATGCCCTGACGGCGGCGCACCGCCGCGGCGTCGATGTGACCCTGGTCCTCGACGCCGCCCAGACCAGCGAGCACCGCGAGCAGGCCCGCAAACTGGTTCGCGCCGGCCTTCCCGTGTACCTCGACGCCCGCCATGCGATTGCGGACAATCGCGTGATCCTGATTGACGAGCAGGTCATCATCACCGGCACGTTCAATTTCACCCCCGCCGCCGAGTCGGAAAACGCGGAGAACCTGTTGATTCTCCGCGACCAGCCGCAACTTCAAGCCGCCTACGAAAGAGATTTCCGAACCCACCTGAGCCATTCGCAGCGGTACGACGGCAACTAGGCGTTTTGCAGGTCGATGGCCACGACCTCGTGATCGAGGATGGTAGGAACCTCGACGTTGAGCGAGCCGTTCGATTCGCGAATTGGCAACGTTTGCTTCGCCATGAGCAGTTGCACGCATCGTGCTCTTGTTCCCTCCGGAAGGCGCACCGTCAGCTTTTGCGGCGGGGAGGGAATGAGCTGACGGTAAGGCGCTTTCATCATCATCGGATTGGTCAGGTTGACCAAATGAACCGTCATCGAATCCTTCTGCCGCCAAATTGATACATCGAGCAATCCCAGCCCGACAACCGTGACCGGCTGCTCCTCGTTGGCCGCCCAGAGGATCGCGTTCCGCAACAGTGTGCCGTGATCGGTCGCCAGCACCTCCCAGAAGGTGCGATCGATGTCGCCGGGGAAGTAGACGACGCGGCCTTTGCCGAATTCGCGCACGTAAACCTCGGGAATGTCCGTTTTGGGAACTCGCGGGTAAACCTCCTCCATCGGCAGATCGGGATACGACGGGATCCGCGTGAGCGGGCAGTTCGTGACCGGCTCAGCCGGCTTCACCTGGGCGCGCTGCACGGTATTGATGATTCGTCCCGCGTCTTCCAGCCCGCGGAGAATTGGATGGTGTGTCTGGGCGTCGACGCGCATGTACGAGTTTTTGATATCGCGTTCCACTCGACCGTCGAAATGAACGCCGAATAAATCCGAAAGCCCGAAATCCTGGCGGCGTTTCCCCCACTGGTCGTAAAGCGAAGTCTCGAACGTCGCCAGCAAACTGCCGCCGAGTTTGACGTAGCTTCGGAACTGCTCGCACTGCGCATCCGACAGCGCCGCGACGTTGGGAAGGATCAGCAGCTTGAAGCGGTCGATCTGGCCAGCGTGGAGCATCCGGTCATGCACCATCTCGAACGGAATTCGCCCCTCGACCAGCGCCTCGTACATGCCGAGCTCATGTTCCTCGACCCGGCGGCGTTTCTGTTCGCCGCCGTAGTACGTCCCGGTTTGCTGCGAGTAGACCATCGCAACCCGCGCCAGATTGGATTCATTGCGAAGATATCGCTCGTTGCGCCAATGCCAGTCGTACACGTGCTCGACGACCGGCAGCCATCGTCGATCATAGAGCGTTCCAGAGAATTTGCAGACCCACGGCCGCAGCCCGTTGGCGATACCATCCGCCAGCCAGATGCGCAGCTCGGCTTCGCTGGCCACGGAATCTTTCCAGCGGTGCTCGTCGTCGAAGCCGATGCTGGCGATGCCGACGATGGGCTTGCGGCCGAAGGTGGCGCGGAATTCCTTGCCGTTCTTTCCGTTGGCCCAGGGGGCAGTGAGGCCGTGCCGCGACTGGCGGTCGGCAAAAAGCGTGGGGGCCAATTCGCTGATCGTTTTCATGTCGAGGGTGGTCATCGAGCCGCCGCCCGAGTTGGCGATGAAGCGGGCGTTGGGATTGATCTTGCGGATTTCCCCGTCCCAAAGCCGCCACAGCTCAAACAGCCGGCCATTGCTCCACTCGAGCCAGTTGCGGTACGCGGCGTCCTGCGGATTGGCCGTCCGCGGAATATCCATCCTGCAGAATTCGCCAAACAGCTTCCGGCACGAATCACAATAACAGACGCCCGACCCCTGCCAGCGATTGGAGAAGATGCCGTCGACCTTGTATTCGCGAACGATCTCCCGCGTCACTTCGGTCATGAACTCGAAGTTGTAAGGCCCAAGCGCGCAGGTGACCCACCGCCCCGGCGTCGCCCAGTGCCGCCGTTTGTTTCCCTGGGCGTCGACCGCGATCCATTCCGGATGCGCCGCCGCCGCGTCGTCGCGGATCGAATGCGGGTCGGTACGCGCCACCACGACCATTCCCATCTTGCGGCAACCTGCGACTAGCTCGCCAAACGGATCGTCCCCATCCTTCATCCACGCGCTGCGATGGTGGTATTGAATCTTCGTTGGGTAGTAGGCGACGCACCCGCCCGCGCTCAGGCACGCCGCGTCGGCGTGAACCCGCTTGAAGTAATCGAGCCAGAAGGCGGCGTCGTATTGCCCCGGATCGTTCTCCACCAGCACCAGCTGCATCCACCGCATGGGGCGGTCGAACCATTCGGCCGGTGCGGGTTGAGTCTCGGTCGATGCCCGCAGCGAAGAGGCAAGCCCCGCCCCCGTGGCGAGCGCGCCAGCGGCACTGATAAACTCTCGGCGGTTGATGATCATGAGGGTCTCCAGAAGGTTCACGCCATGTTACCGCTGTATGATCGGCTGTCGCGAACATTGTTGTGGTGAGCCAGCACTTCAGTCGCTCGGTTAGCATGGCTTCGCGGTGCTAACTATCCCTGAACTGACTTCGCTTGCCCGCGCCCGTCTGAAGGACGCCGATGCGCTGTTTTCCAAGGGCCGCCATGACGGCGCGAGTTACATCTGTGGGTACGCGGTCGAGATCGCCCTGAAAGCGCGCATCGCGAAGACGCTGAAGTGGGCTGGATTTCCCAGCGACGGAGGCGAATTCAAGGGGCTCGAGAATCTGAAGACTCATAATTTGCGCCTGCTGCTACGCCTCAGCGGTTGGGATGCTAAGATTAAGGCGAAGTATTCACCGGAGTGGTTGGCCGTGAGTCAATGGAACCCGGAGTCGCGATATCAGCCAGCCGGCAACGTGACCCAAGGGGATGCCAACCTCATGATTGAGAGCGCCAGAAGAATCGTTGGAGCGTTGTTATGAGTCCCATGTCTGAAGCGCTGATCAAGAAATTGAAGAAGGTCGCGAAGCTCATTGACGCCGACAAGGGGCTCCACTTTTTTGCCCTGGTTCACGATGAGGCGGAGCCGCCGGATCGGTGGGACGTCATTGTATCGGCGGAGAAGCTGGTGCCTTGGAGCACCGAAGCGATCCAATACATCGCTCGACTTCTAAGGAAGGAATTGACCGACCGGGAAATAGTTCAAATCGAGCAGGTGGTTCCCCTACCTCGCGATAACGAATTGATCAAGTCCCTCAGCGAGGACCAGCACACGCCGCCTGGACGAATACGTGGACTGCATCCGATGGATCATTTTGACGAAGCGGTCGTCATCTGGTCGGCGAAGAATGCGTCGGGGCAGCCCGCGAAGGTCTAATCACCCACGAATCCCGCTAGTGAGCGTTCTCCGTCGTCAATTCTATGACGGTCTATTTCTGGTTCGGGCACCGAAGAACGCGCGAGCGTTGCTCTTCACAAACGCGAAGACCTGATCGGTCAAGCCGTTGATAATGGGATATACGCCTTCGTCTACCGACTGGAGAGTCGGAAATGCCGGGTTCGGAGCGAACTGGTCGAACCAGGATTTATCTTTCAGCGTGTTGAACTCAGCGCCACGTGCTCGGCGGGCATGAGGAACGGCGGCCTCCAATCGACGAACAAGTTCGGTGGCACCAACAATCTCAAGCGATGCATGGATTTGTGGCAGGTAGATCCCTTCTGACTGCAAGGTCAACACTTCGAATCCATTCAGACTGGCCTCACAACAAAACCTCCAGAGCCAATATACCACCTGAAACTCCATCGGAATCCTTTCCAGACGTGATTGAACGGGTTCGCTGCGACGGTTCTCAACTTGCTCGCCAACATGTGTTGCAACGAGTTCAAAGATGCGGTGCGGGCGCTTGTTTTCGAGGACCGAGTAGGGGAGTTTTCGAAACTTCATAACTATCCCTCCGGCCTCTGCTCCCGCTCGGCCTTTTCGAGCACGCGGACGATCTTCGACACCGTCGCGGTGTCCGCCGTCACTTTCGCCCTCTCGATACGATTGAGCGTTTCGGGGCGGATGCCGGCCCGGCGGGCGAGTTCGGCCTGCGACAGGCCCACGGCCCATCTCCGCTTGATGAGCTTGCGGGCCAGGCCGACGCGCAGCACATCCGCGGGGACCGGAAAAAAATCATGGACTCGCCTGCCAATCCTCGACCTGGAGCCCGGGCACCCGTCGAAATTCGGCGACGTTGTGGGTGACGAGCGTGAGGGACTTCGACAACGCGATCGCAGCAATCACAAGATCGTTTGGGCCGATTGGAGTTCCGGCCTTCGTTAGCGTGGCCCGGATTGACCCGTAATCTTCAGCGGCAGCGTCGTCGAAAGGCAGCGATGCGAAGCCGGAGAAAAACACATCGAGCGTCTGGAGGTTCTCCGCCGGGCGGCTGCTGCGCAGAGCGCCAAAGATCAGTTCTGCTTTCACCATCGAGCAGAGCACCACGCTGCCGGGCGGCTCGGCGGCAATTCTCGCCTTGGTCGCCGGATGGGTGCCGCGCAGGTAAACGACGCAGGTGTTCGTATCGAGCAGGTATTTCACGGCAGATCTTCGCGCGATTCAAAGTCGCCCTGCTCGTGCCGGAAAAACGTTGGATCAGTGATGCTGCCCGCGGTTGATCGAACGAACTCCGCCCAGTCTGTGGGATTTGCCGCAGTCCCGGCCGTCATATTGCCCCGGTCCACCACAACGATCACGTCCACGTCAGTGTCGCGTATGCCCGTCGGAACCCGCAGGCTCAAAACGCCATCGGCGCCGACGTGGGACTGGAGTTGAATCGCTTTCATAGAACCCTTTCTCAGCAGAACCTGATAATAGCCTCTGATTCGATCTGACGGCAATGCCGACGCTTCCATGCGTCGAGTCCCACGTCTGATCAGAAATGGTCGTTCACGAACTGCACATCATTTGTGCTGATGCGAAAAGGAAAAATGACTGAGGCGCTCACTGCCGATCATCATTTTGAGCAAGCGGGATTCGTCGTTCTCCTGAAGTGAAGGCCGACAACACCCTGTCGGCGTCGCAGGTACTGGCTTTGACAGATTCCTCGATGCAACCATGGAACCCCTCATGAAATGGCTCATTTTGCTTGCGCTCGTTCTGATGTTCCCCGCCGCGGTCCTCTCCGCCGCGGCGATCGACAACGTCTACACGCTCGGCCCCGACTCGCTCGAGCAGCCCGGCGTGCCGCATGGGAAAGTCGTCGGGCCGACGACGTTGCCGAGCAACGTCTATCCCAACACCACCCGCAACTATTGGGTTTACGTTCCCGCGCAGTACGAACCCTCCAAGCCGGCGTGCCTCATGATCTTTCAGGACGGGCACGCCTTCGTGAACGTCAGGGGCGAGTACCGCATTCCCAACGTCTTTGACAATCTCATCTATCGCAGGGAAATGCCGGTGACGATCGCCGTGTTCATCAATCCCGGGCACACGCCGACGCAGAAGGAAGCCACCGATTCGGAATGGGGCGACCGCAGCAACAACCGGGGGATGGAATACAACCCGATCGACGATCGTTATTCGAAGCTGATCGTGGAGGAGCTGCTGCCGGCGCTGAAAAAGCAGTACAACTTTTCCGACAATCCCGACGACCGTGCGATCGCCGGGGCCAGCTCGGGCGCGATCTGCGCGTTCAATGTCGCCTGGCACCGGCCCGACCAGTTTCACAAGGTCATCAGCACGATCGGCAGCTTCACCAACATCCGCGGCGGGCACGTCTACCCGGACCTGATCCTCAAGTCCAACCCCAAGCCGATCCGCGTCTTCCTCCAGGACGGCGTCAACGACAACCGCGGACTCCGCGGCCGAGGCGGCAACCAGCATTACGACCCCAACTGGGATTGGCACGCCCAGAACCTCAAGATGGCCGCAGCCCTCACGCAAAAACATTACGACGTGAACTACGCCTGGGGCATCGGCACCCACTCCGGCAAACAGGGCGGCGCCATCATGCCCGAAATGCTCCGCTGGCTCTGGCGCGACTACCCGCGCCCGGACGATCCGAAGGACAACAGCAATCGAACGCTCTTTCTCCCCGCGACCGTTTCAGATTCGACTAAGTAACTCAAAAAGAGCGGTTTTGAGTTGACGCGATCCGCCCTTCTGGTGGCACGCGTGTCACAGGGCTGCACGTGACACGGCTTTTCAAGCCGTGCCGTCACCGTTTCGACCGAAGGGGATTTCGACCACTTCAAATCCACCTTCCTTCGCCAGCGCTCAGCACGGGTTAAAAACCCGTGTCACAGGGCTGCTCAGCGCAGATCCACCTTCTTCGCTCACGTGACACGGCTTTTCAATTCTCAAGCCGTGTCACGAAAAGGCCTATCAGGAACCCGGCTCAACACCCCGGCGGGCGAGCGGGTAGAATCAAGTTGTCTGAACGAGCATCGACGTAATTGGCTGCGCCGTCGCAGAATGGCGCTAAGTCTGGAGTTGACCATATGAAGTGGTTTCTGGCGTTTTTGACGCTCGTGCTCATCGTGCTGCACCAGGATTGGTGGAACTGGAGCAAGGTCGATCCGCTGCTGTTCAACTTTGTGCCGGTCGGGATCTGGTATCACGCCCTGTTCTGCGTGGCCGCGGCGATTCTGTTGTGGCTCTTCGACCTCCTCGCCTGGCCGCGGCATTTAGAGAACGTCGAACCGGAACCGGGCGTGGCGGGGGATGAAAAATCGACCGGCCACTAACTGCCCACTGCATACCGCCTTCTGCCTACTGGACTCATCATGCAAGACTGGCTTCCCGCGATCGTTATTTTCATCTACCTCGCGGTGGTGTTGTACATCGGCGTTTTCGCGTTCCGACGGGGCAAGGGAACGGGGGAGGACTTCTTCCTGGCCAGCCGGTCGATCGGGTCGATCTTCTTTTTCCTGGCCCTGTTCGCCACCAACATGACGGCGTTCGCCATCCTGGGCAGCTCCGGCATGTCTTACAAAGTCGGCCTCGGCGTCTTCGGCATGATGGCCACGTCCTCCGCCCTGGTGATCCCGCTGACGCTGTTCTTCATCGGCACGCGGCTCTGGGCCGTCGGCAAGCGCTTCGGGCACATGACCCAGGTCGCCTACTTCCGTGACCGCTACGAGTGTTCGCACATCGGCACGCTGATTTTCCTGCTCACAGCCGCGATGCTGATTCCGTATCTGATCATCAGTATCGATGGCGGCGGAACCATCCTCTCCTCGCTCACCAACGGCAAAATCTCTTATCCGATCGGCGGCCTCATTGTCGCTCTGATCGTCATGGCCACCGTTTTCTTCGGCGGGCTGCGCGGGGCGGTGTGGGTCAACGTGCTTCAAACCCTTCTGTTCGTCGCCTTCGGCATCGTCGCGTTCCTCGCCATCGGCAGCCACATCCAGGGTGGATTCCCCGGCGTCGTCAACCGGATGCTCACCGACCCATCCAACAAACTCGCGCCAACCGACATGGGAAAAATGGGCACCCTTCTGACTCGACAGCGCATCCCCTGGCAGGTTTTCCTCAGCTTCATGCTCATCCCGCTTTCGTCGATCATGTTCCCGCACATGTCGATCATGTGCTTCACCGCCAAGCGCGTGACCGCGTTCCGTAAAACCGTCGTCTGGTATCCGCTGTGCATCATGGCGATCTGGCTGCCGTGCTGTTTCCTGGGGGCACTGGCGCCGGGACAGGAGCAGGTGCGGGCGCGGGTGGCGGCGCAGTCGGAATCATTCAAACAGTGGCTGGAAGAGCACGGAGACGTCAAGGCCGGACCGGCGGCGGGGCTGACGCCGGCGCTCCAAAAGGTTGTGGCGGCGGGCGCCAAGGCCAAGCCCAAGACCCCGCCCGCCCTCTTCGCGGCGACGGCTTCCAAAATCCTGGCCGAAGTTCGTGGAGGAGTGGAGATCAAACCCGTCGACGTCGCCGGCGAAATGTACGCCGTCAAGAACCCCGATTTCCAAAGCGTCTGGGGCAGGATCGCCACGCAGAACTCCGACAGCGTGTTGCTCGAAATGCTCAAGGTCTACGTTCCCGCCGGCTTGGCGGGAATCCTGGCGGCGGGAATCATCTCCGCCGTCATGGGCTCCGACTGCCACCAGATCCTCGGCCTCAGTACGATGTTTACCAAGGACGTCTTCACCTACTACGGCGGCTCGCGCACCAGCGAAAAGTCCACCGTCGTCATGGGCCGGGCGTTCATCCTGATCGCCAACGGAATCGCCTATCTGATCGCGCTGGGAAGGCCGCCCATTTTCGAGCTTGCGGTGACCTACGCTTTTTCAGGTTTTGCAGCGCTCTCGCCCATGATGATCGCGGCGCTGTTCTGGAAACGCAGCACGAAATGGGCGATCCTCGCCAATACGATGTGGGTGGCGGCATGGGTCGTGTTCCTCGTGTATGCCGGACAGCACTATCATCCGAACGACAAGGTTCTGGGGAACATCGTGACCATGAATGCGACGGGCGCGCTGAGTTTCCTGGGCTTCACCTCGGTCGTCCCGATGACGCTCGGAGCGGCGATCCTGGTGATCGTCGTCTCGCTGATCACGCCGCCACCGAGCCGCAAGACCATCGACCGCTATTTCGGCTTTGTTGAGGAAGGCGCCGGACGAGGCGCCGCGGCGCCACTCGCCGCCGCATAGAGCTACACGCTTCCCTTGGGAAATGGCGCGCGGATTTCCTTGAGCACGTCTTCGACGACCTGTCGGCCGCCGAGTCCCATGCCGCTGTAGATGCCTTTGAGGAATTGGATGGTGCGGAGAGCGCTGTCCTCCCAAATCCACCGGCAGCGCTCGAGCCGGCACCCGGCGATGATCGGAATCTCCCCGCCCCGATAGACGATGTTGCAGTCGGTAAACGTGCACTGCGTATAGGTGTTTCCGTCGAGCACTTCGGTGGCATTGACAAAATCGCGGCCCAGATAATCCGCCATGACCAGCTCCTTCTTTGTCGGCTCGCCCGCCAGGGCGCGGGGCCGATTATGGTCAGCGCCGCCGCGTGGGCAAGGGAGCGCCCGTCTCGGGAACTCCGGGCGTCGCAGGGAAATTTTTTTCTGGCAATTTCTCGACGAATCGACCATCATCGATGTGTCACGTCTGAACGTCGATGTCAAATCTGGCGGCGCACCAGAATCTCCAGGCCGGTCGCCTGAACGAGGGCGAGACGCTCCGCCCGCAGATACAGGCAGGCTCGCCCCCCGATGCCGAGGCGATGAAATTGCTATGCCTGTCGATGCTCCGTCGCGGCCGCGCCAAAGAAGCGGTGGACCTCATCCAAGGAGCAGTGACAGCCGGGCCGGACGTCGTCGAGTACCGCAACATCCTGGGCGGGATCCTTGCCAGTCAAGGCCGCCTTGACGAGGCGATCACGGTCCTGCAAGACGCGGTTTTCCTCGACCCGCATTACCCTCCGGCGCTCTACAACCTTGGAAATGCCCTGGCGGCCAAGGGCCTTTGGGACCAGGCGATTGACGCGTTCGAGCGTGCCACCGCCGTCGAGCCGCGCTATGCCGAAGCCCATCACAATCTTGCCGGCGCCTTGCGCGCCAGTGGGCGAATCGAGCTTGCCATTCTTGCCTACCGCCGGGCGGTCGAGGTTCGCCCGGATTTCTACCACGCGTGGAACAACCTGGGCATGGTGCTGCTTTCGCGGGAGCAATTTGCCGCGGCGGCCGAAGCGTTTGCCAAGGCACTCCCCTCGGGCCAGGCCGAGCCATTCAATAACCTCGGCAATGCGCTTCAAGGTCTGCGGCGTTTCAAGGAAGCAGTTGATGCCTACCAGCAGGCGCTTCAGTTAAAGCCCGGCTACGCCGAGGCATTGTGCAATCTCGCCAGCGCCCTGCGTGAGCTGGGCCGGCTGGACGAGGCCAGTGTTGCGGCCAAGCGCGCCGTTTTGTTGCGCCCGGACATGCTCGAGGCCCGTCTTGCCTTGGCACTGACATGTTTGAAGGGACGACAGTGGCAACAAGCGGTCGAGACGCTGCAAACGGTGCTGCGGATTGACCCCAATCATGCGGGGGCACACTGCTACCTTGGCAACGCGCTGGCGAAGCTTGACCAGCCCGACGAAGCGATCGCCGCCTACGAGCGGGCGGCGGCGCTGGATCCGAAATCCGCCGTCGCCCATGCCGAACTGGGCAACGCGCTTCGCGATCGCGGGCAGATCGACCAGGCGCTGACCTGCTATCGCAAGGCGGCGATGCTCAGCGACGAAAGCTGGATCGGCAGCGCCGCCGTCTATGCCCTCTATTTCCATCCGGACTACGATCCGGCGCGGATCCTTCAGGAGTCGCTGGCTTGGAATCACCGCTACGCCGCGCCTCTCACGCCCGCTTGTGCAACCTTCGGCAACACGCGGCAGGGAGATCGCCGCCTCAAGCTCGGCTACGTCTCCCCCGACTTCCGCGCCCACGCCATCGGCTTGTTTCTGCTCCGGCTGATGGAAAACCACGATCACGAATCCTTCGAGCTTTTTCTGTACAGCGGCGTGCGGAACCCGGATGAAATGACCGGCCGCTTTCGCCGATGCGCCGACGTCTGGCGGGAGACGGCCTCACTGGCCGACCAGCAGCTTGCCGAACGGATCCGATCCGATCAGATCGACGTGCTGGTGGATGTGACGATGCACCTGCACGATGGCCGCCTGCTCGCATTCGCCCGCAAACCGGCGCCGGTGCAGATCACCTATCTGGCCCATCCGGGAACGACCGGCCTTGCCGCGATGGATTACCGGCTCGGCGACCGCTACATGGACCCGCCGGATAATGACCGCTTTCATACTGAGAAAACCCTGCGGCTGTCCGGGAGCTACTTCTGTTACGACCCGATGGGAGCCGACCTGCCGGTGAACCCGCTTCCGGCGTTGAAGCGCAACGCCATCACGTTCGGAAGTATGAACAATTTCTCAAAGGTCAACGACCGCGTGTTGCAACTGTGGTCGCGCGTGCTCGGCGCAGTGCCGGATTCGCATCTCCTGGTGCTGGCGCCGCCCGGGATCGCCCGGCGGCGGCTCTCCGATCGCATGCAATCCCTTGGAATTAGCCTAAATCGCCTGGAGTTCGAGGGACATCGACCGCGGCTGCCGTACATGGAATTATTTCATCGCATCGACATCTGCCTCGACACGTTTCCCTACACCGGCCACACGACGACGCTCGACGCCTTGTGGATGGGCGTGCCGGTCGTCACATTGCCGGGCGCGACTTCGGTTTCCCGCGGCGCGATGAGCATCCTCTCCCATCTTCAAATGCCCTGGCTGGCGGCGCAATCGCCAGAAGAATACGTCACCACCGCGACGAATCTGGCCGGCGATCTGCCCCGGCTCCGTGAGCTGCGGGCAACGCTGCGGGATCGCCTTGCCGCGTCGCCGCTGATGGACGGCGCGAGTTTCGCCCGCAGTTTCGCAGACGCCTTCCGCACTGCCTGGCGGCGATGGTGCGATCCGGAAGATGCCATTACAGCTTTCATGTGACACGGGTTTTCAACCCGTGCGAGCGACGGCGATCGGAAAACCGCACTCTTGGGCGGTTCTTCTCTTACGACACCACCAGCACGGCTTGAAAAGCCGTGTCACAGGGAGGCGCTCGATATCCCACTTTAATTTAGAATGATCGCGTGGCAATTACGGCACTGGAATTTCTCGTTTTCTCGACGCTGCGGAAGCACCAGCAGTTGCCGGCCCGGCCGCGGGTTCTGGAACTGGGCGAGAGCAACTGGTACGGCGACGTATCGATCGAGCAGCTCGAGCAGGATCTCAACCAATGCGTCGACGAGACGGCGCGAGAGGCGACTCTCTCCCGCCTTCGCCAGGTCTGGGCGTCGGACGCCAAAAACCGCCTGTATGAAGTCGCGCGGATTTTCTACGACGTCTTTCTCCAACCCGCCAGCTACACGGCCATCGATCCCGGCACGCCGGGCAGCCAATATAGATTTGACCTGAACCAGCCCGTCCCGCTTAACGACAAGTTCGACGTCACGATCAACATCGGCACCGGCGAGCACGTCTTCAACGTCTATCAGTTCTACAAAACCGCGCACGATCTCACGGCTGAAGGCGGTCTGATGATCCACAGCGCCCCATTCACCGGCTGGATCGATCACGGGTTCTACGGCTTTCAGCCGACTTTCTTTTTCGATCTGGCCCGCGCCAACCGCTATCACGTTCTGACGTTCGTGATCGCGCAACTGAATCCGTTCCGCTATGCCCAGATCACCCGTCACGACGAGCTGCCGGCACTGATCCGATCCGAGGCGGTTCCGCCCAACACGCACATCAACGTGGTCTTCCGCAAATCCGACGAGCCGGTTGAATTTGCCGTGCCCACGCAGGGCTATTACGCCGGCACGCTTTCGCCCGAGGCCGTCCGGCTATGGCACGAGCACCGATGATTGTGGCGTTTTCGGGGGTGGCCGATCGGTTCAAGCCGGTTTATCATTCCATTGCCTCGAAAAAGCGAACACCAACCAAGGGAGAACCATGAAACGCGCATTGTTCTGTGGCGGGATGATCGTGGCGGCGATGACCCTGGGGTGCAGCAACGCCGGACAGCAGACCGCCGGGTCGGAGTCTCAGCTCCGTGCCGACCCCGCGCCGGCGCAGAACACCGCCGCGGTCGCCGCCGCCGAAGTCGGCAAGGAGGCCGTGGCTGACATTCACGGCGCCGGCGACACGCACGACAAGATCAACGGCAAGGCAACCTTCGTGCAGGAGTCCACCGGCGTGAAGATCGTCGTCGAAGTGGATGGCCTCACCCCCGGCAAGCACGGGATCCACATTCACGAAAAGCCCGACCTCAGCGACCCGAAGCTCATCAGCGCCGGCGGCCACTTCAATCCCGACGGTCCCTCACACAAGCACGCCGGTCCAACCGACTCGGAGCGACATGCCGGCGACCTCGGCAATATCGAAGTCGACGATAAAGGCCACGGCCATCTCGAAATTAGCGATGACGCGCTGACGATTGAAGGCCCGCGCGGGGTCGTCGGCCATTCGATCATCATTCACGAGAAGGTAGACGATTTGAAGACGCAGCAGCCCCCCGGCAATGCCGGCGGCCGCGTTGCGGGCGGCGTCATCGTTCTGGCCACCGACGGACAGAAGTAGAACCAGGTGCCATATCGTCGCGGCTACCCTGGCACTGCCCCGGTCGGATCTCTCGTAGTCCGGTCCCGCTCCGATTTCCGCCGGGGCAAACACAGTGGAGATTATTTCCGTCAGGCGCGGAGCGCCCTTTGCAAGCTCAACCTCGAAAAGCCCATGGTCAGCGTCTTCGGCCTTCGTCGTGTGGTACCCACTGTCGAACCGATGTCGCTGGCCGGGAAACAGTTCGGAAAACTTACCCCCGCTAGTGTGCGGGCAGCGAGAGTCGTTTAACCGACAGGAGATCCATTATGCGCTCGATCTTACTTCCACTATGTGCAGTCTCATTGGCGGCGCTGGTGGGCTGCGAAACCAACTCGCCCAATTCCGCGGCCAGTGGCGTCGACCTCAACAACAAGTCGCAGACTGCCCTCCAGCAAATGACGGCACAAGACCCTCATTTGCAGGATATGCTGAATAACTCGATTGGCTATGCGATCTTCCCCGAAATCGGGCAGGGCGCAGTGGGCGTCGGCGGAGCGTCCGGCCAGGGCGTAGTCAACCGCAACGGCCAGCGCGTCGGGACCGTCAAGATGACTCAACTGTCGATCGGCCCCGACCTTGGCGGGCAGACCTATTCTGAGTTGATCATCTTCCAGAATGAAAAGGCCCTGAACCAGATCATGAACGACGCCCTCGAGTTTGGCGCCGAAGCGCACGCCACCGTGGTCAAGGCCGGTGCCGCCGCCGGCACGCAATTCAACAACGGTGTTGCCGTCTTCATCCTGCCCAAGGGTGGACTTGAGGTCGGCGCCAGCCTGACCGGCCAGAAGTTCCACTTCACCGCCAACAGCGGAATGTGATCCTTCCACCGGGTTGCCGAACAGGAAACCAACCGGGCCTGCCCCCAAGGGCAGGCCCGTTTTGTATAGCCACAGGTCCGGTCGTGAATCCGTTTCGGCGTGCGGCGGCGTGCGCCCATTTTTTCGGGAGCGCGCAAGTGGCCGAAGCAACTGCATTTGGTGGGGCGGACATTCTTGTCTGCCTCGAACAGCGAGTGCGGGCGGCGTGACTCGCCGTCCGCCGAGCTGATTCGAATCGCTTCGGGGGACAGGAATGCCCCCGCTCAGCAATTCGATGACAGGCAAAAATGCCTGTCCCACCTTGCATTGTTGACCCTCCCGAAATTTCCGGCGCACCCGTTATGCAGCCGCTTGCGATGGCATCGGCGCCGCCGGCGTTGTCATATTTATGTCCCAATGGAGCTGAAACTTTCCCGGCAGGTCCCAGCCCTGCATAGCCGTCGGGCCCGCCATTTTGTGCGCACGGCCAAAACGGGTAAGCTTCCCCATCAACACGTCGGAGGACCGCGCGATGGCTTTTTCTCTGATAGAAGCGCTGGAAGCCCGTGCGTTGTTGTCGGCATCGACGCTGGCCAAGCCGGTCGTGGCCCAGTTGCCCAACCTGCTCGGCGAGTTCGACGTGACAGGTTCACTGGCCGCCGGCGTCACCGGCCTTAGCCTAATCGTGAAGTCGCAGAAACGCAGCGGCGCCATCTCGGGCAGCCTGACGGCGGACGACGGTGTCACCGGGCAGTTCAGTGGCACCGTCAATAAGAAAGGCGCCGTCCATCTCGCCCTCAAGGGCTCGTCTCTCAAATTCAGCACCCAGGTGGTGGCGACGCTCTCCGGCGACGCCCTGGACGGGCGATACACCAGCGCAATCGGGCGGCATCACCAGGCCGGCACTTTCTCCGCCAGTCGGGTGGTGCCGGGCATCGCCGGCACGACCGGCGCCGTTACCGTCGTCACGCCGCCCATGGACATGTCGACCGGCGCCTGGGAAAGCAATACGCAGGTTCGCGCCTTTGTCGAACAGCAAGACCTCGTGCTTCCCCAGTCAGTCAACCTCGACATCTCGGTCCCTGGAACTTCCCCGAACACCCTCGACGCCAACTTGAGCCCCGGCACGGTCCGCGCCGGCACCGTGGTCAATTGCTACGCCCTGCACTTCGACGTGGTCGGATCGCCCTCGGTCGCCAATGCGATCGAGCTGACCGGCTCTATCACCATCCGCGAAAGGATCATTGGACTGATCGTGCTTTCCAACAGCCTGACCGCTACCAATGGGATCCTGGGCATCACGGGCGACATTTACCCCTACGGCTCGGAGTACGGTCTGGAACTGAACCCGGCGGGCGGCGGCACCAGCGACGTCGTCACCCTCAGCCCCGACCGCCACACCGTCACCATCGACTGGCGCACCGCCAACTCCGCCGACAACATCCGCATCGTCACCGCCGCACCGTAACCGCGAGCCGGGTGTAGCAGCGTTCGAGGTCCCCGGCGCGATAGTCCTCGACGCGATGCCGAAGTGTCAGATCCTGCGCGCGGGCCGGCGCGCGAATCGGATCCGCCTGCACGAACCCGAAACGCGCAAGCGCCCCATTGAGCGTGGTCGAGACTGCTTAAGGTGAGACTGCTTCTCGGAGGAAGGCGCACCCACCAGCTCTGGAGCTGGGACGGTCGGTAGCTTTATGTGTCGGTTGTGGCGCGCCGCCGGCCTCAGTGCCTCGGCGCGAGCTTCGCCTTGTACCGGTCGAGCGCGACTCGGAAATCGGGCCGGTCGGCGACCTGAACGGCTTGCCGTTCGAGTTCGACGGCGCGAGACACGTCCCCCTTTTCGTACATCACCAGCGCGTAGGTGTCGAGGGCGTTGGGGTACTTGCTTTCCGTCAGCGCGACCGCCCGCGCGGCCATCCGTTGTGCCAGATCGAGGTCGCGCGGCTCGATTTTTTCATCGCTGGCGATCGTCCAGGCCAGCTCGTTCAGGACCGAGGCGGACGCGTCGTCCGCGTCCGCGACCTGGCGGGCCACCGCATACGCGGCGGGGTAGTCCCGCTTGGCCAGCAGGGCCTTGAAACGCGGCTGCGCGACGTCGTCGCGGGCAGCCGCGTCCTGGGCCAGCGCCGCCGCCCGGTCGAGCAGCGCCAGGGCCGCGTCCAATGCCGGCAGCCCGCCCCCGTCCAGGCCAATGAGGTAATCCGAGACGTCCTTCAGGTCGTCGGGCGTGGCGTCCGGCGACCGCGTCAACTGCCGAATCGCCTCGGAGACGGCCGCCCGATCCGCGGCGCGCAGCGCCAGGCTGACCCGCACCCGTCCCAGGTATGTCGCGTCGTCCGGCGAGAGTTTCATCCCGCCGGCACGCGCCGCCAGTTCCCGCGCCGCCGCGAGGCAGCCGGCGTCGGCGTCCTCGCGCCGTGCGATGGCCCACGCGACGTCCAGCAGGCGGTGGGGGTTGTTACCGGGGGCGCGGGCGAGCTGTCCCGCGACCTTCACCGCCGCCGCGAAATCGCGCTTATGGG
>DATHPP010000515.1:0-3344 GCA_035483795.1 Tepidisphaeraceae bacterium
CGAGATCTCTGAGGTGATGGGCCGCATCGGTGGCGCGCAGCTTGGTGGCAATAACATCTTCAGCTTGATCGATATTTTTTCGTTCACCGGCCCGGGGATGAGATCGATGGGCGGCGGTGGGGGGAACTTCTTCTCGATCGACAACGGGACGACGCTGCTGAAGGAGTTTAACGACTCCACCGCAAACGGCGGCGATACGCGGGACTGGGCGGCCGGCACGAACGACTCGTTCAATGATGTTTCTTTCTCAGACGTGGTGAATGCGGTTTCGGCTGTGGACCTGGAACTGATGAATGTGATCGGGTACGGCCAGGTCAATCCGGTTGGAAGCGTGATCGAGACGGTGGGGCACATCTCGTTCCTGCGGGCGAACGATCTGGGCACAGGCTACGGGAAGGCGCCGAGTTTTCTCGACGTCGAGGTGGTTGTGCTGCTGGCGGAGCAACCGCTGTTTGGGATGGGATTTCAGCTGCGGGCGGACTCGGAAGAGCCGACCCGCCAAGGGATGTTCGACCTGCTTCGGTCGGCTTTCGTCACGGGGCGGCCGGTCCGTATCGATTACCTGACGGTCGGGCCTCGTGGGGGACAGATTATTCGCGTTGCGAACGCATAGGAGACGACTCATGGCTAACTTATGGGAAACGACGGGGAACCTGGTTTTTCTGCGCGCCAACGACCTCGGAACGGGTTATGGACCGCCGACCGATTTTCTGGATGTTGAAGCGGTGTTCATCCAGAATTCGCTCAGCGGTGGGGCGCGCGGCTTCCAGATGCGAAACGACCAGTATCTTCCGGCGCGGCAGGCGATGTTCAGCCTTCTGCGCGACGCGTTCGTGCACAACCTGCCCGTGACCGCCGACTACGAGATCGATACGGGCAAGCAGAACGGCATAGCGATTCGGATAGCGCTGGTGCGGAGCCAGGCGAACTCGACGCCGGTCGCGGCCCAGCCGGTGGCGGGGAGCCAGGCGGCGAGTGCGGCGAGCAAGACGACCGCCGCGGCAGCAAAGGCGACCACGGCGGGAGGAAAGGCGAGAAAAGCGTCGAAGTAGAGCTGTGCGCCTAAGGTCTGAAGGCGTAGAGCTGCGCTCTGGAAGTCCTGAACGCTAGAGCTGCGCTCTGGAAATGAGCGCTAGAGGTGGGCGTAGAGGTTTCGGGTGATGTGGCCCGCGACGTCTTCGGTGCGCTTGGCGGCGTCGTTGCGCTGCTTCTCGAGTTTCTCGAGGTAGCTGGCGGTGACGTCGCCGGTGACGTAGGTTCCGTCGAAGACGGAGGTGTCGAAGTGCGTGAGGCTGGGGCAGACCTCGGTGATGGCGTTTTTGAGGTCGCAGAGGTCCTGGAAGATGACGCCGTCGGCGCCGATGTCCTGGGCGAGCTGCTCGTCGGTCTTGCCGCTGGCGATGAGCTCGGAGCGGGCGGGCATGTCGATGCCGTAGACGTTGGGGTAGATGACCGGCGGCGCGGCGGAGCAGACGTAGACGCGCTTGGCGCCGAGCTCGCGGCACATGGCGATGATCTCTTTAATCGTGGTGCCGCGAACGATTGAGTCGTCGACGAGCAGGACGTTCTTGCCGGCGAACTCCTGCGGGATCGGGTTCAGCTTGCGGCGGATGGAGGACTTGCGCTGCGCCTGGCCGGGCATGATGAAGGTGCGGCCGACGTAGCGGTTGCGCACGAAGCCTTCGCGATAGGGAAGGTTGAGGCGCGTGGCGATCTCGAGCGCGGCGGTGCGGCTTGTGGAGGGGATGGGGACGACGCCGCAATCAACTTGACACAACAAGCGATCGATCAGGTCAACCTCGGCATTCAATACGGTGCGGGCAACCCGCCGCCGTAATGCACTCAGTGTCAGCCAATTTCACTGCACGAACTGTTGCCCGCCGTCGATGTCATACGTCGCGCCGGTAAGCGCCGTGTTGGTCATCAGGTGCACGGCGAGCGCGGCAACGTCGGCGGGGCCGACGACCCGCCCGATGGGGAGCTTCGCGCGCAGCTCGGCTCTACGCTCATCAAGCCGATCTCCGAGCAGTGCGGCAGATAGTGGTGTGTCGACGAAGCCGGCGGCGATGAGGTTGACTCGAATGGGTGCCAGCTCAAGAGCCAGGGCGGCGGTGAACGGCGGTAACGCGGCGGTGGCAGCCGGCACGATGCCGAGTTCTTTGCTGACGCGACGTCCACCGGTCCCGCCCATGAATACCAGCGAGCCGTGTGTTGTCATTTTGCCCGCCGAGTGGCGCGCCACAGCGAGATACAGCGTTATGTGTCCGCTGAGTACCTCGCGCACCTGGTCTGAATGCATCTCCAGCAGTGGCGCATATCGTGGACCCCCAGCGGTGACCATCACGTGATCTACTGGGCTGGGCAAGGTCTCGAAGAAGCCCTTCAAAGCATCGTCGTCGGTGGCGTCGAAGGCCGCTGTCCGTTGAGCTCCGACATCGCGGGCGGCGGCGGTCAGCCGGTCGGGGTTACGGCCGGTGAGTATGACGTTGGCCCCATGAGCGCGTGCGGATCTGGCCGTCTCCAAGCCAATACCGGCGCTGCCGCCAATCAGCACGACAGTCTGGCCGGCCAGATCCAGCTCTGGGCGGCCGGTTGTGGATGTGGTTGCGCTACACATGATTCCTCCAACGGGTTTCGGTTCAGACCGATGTATCTCTGTTACCAGAACGTGGCCTACACGTACTCATTATTCGGCTAGGTTTACCAATCGGCTGATCTCTATTACGAAGCACGGGGGATTGATGGATTTCGAGGGTGTACATACCCGTGACCTGATGACAATGGCTCGGCGGGCTCTGCAGGGAGGTAGCGTCGACAAGGGAATGCTCTGCACGGCCGCGATCAGGGTGATCGACAACCCTCCTCG
Source organism: Tepidisphaeraceae bacterium (assembly GCA_035483795.1). Taxonomy (GTDB): domain Bacteria; phylum Planctomycetota; class Phycisphaerae; order Tepidisphaerales; family Tepidisphaeraceae; genus DASXMX01. The sequence continues at coordinate 2,867 of DATHPP010000515.1, forward strand.
CGATGGCATCTTGCGTTGCCTGGCCGACCACGTATGTCAGGCCGTATTCGACTGGGCTTGCTTCGACGGCTCCCACGCACGACTCGCAGGTGTCGTCGAAAGCTACAAGACTGCCGCTAGCGCACTACATTTCGACGAACAGCTCAATAAGCTGCGGCACTAGGCATGTTCAGGACTTTGAGGCCAAAATATCTCTAATGGCCTTGGAAGGACGGAACATGACAACCCCACGCTCCGATAGCGCTAGGCGAATCCCTCAACTCATTCCGCACCGGTTGCTGCGCAACAACCAACGGCACCATCCGGCGGTGCTGGAGGAGGCTAAGCGACGCCGTGGAAAATTCCAGTTGCGGCTGGCCGATGGAATCACCGCGTTCGCCGGCTCGATGAACTTCGTCTGGATACACGCGGCCCTTTTCGCCGTGTGGATGATGGTGCTCGAAAAGAACCCGTGGCCGACGCTGACTTTGGTGGTTTC
>DATHPP010000516.1:0-9168 GCA_035483795.1 Tepidisphaeraceae bacterium
AACGCTTGTCCCCACGTAATCCAAGCGAAAGAGGCGCTAAAGACCGTAGCGAAGATGGAGGCAACTTGGATCGGCAGCCGGGCAGCTCCCATGAAAGTCGCGTTGGCGAAGATGCAAAAAACAAATTGAGTCAGGCAGGAGAGTGCCGAGAAAGTGAAGACTGCAGCAAGCGCAGCCCACGACTGCCAATGACTCGGGATGGGGACGGGCCCTGGCAACGTGTCGGCGAGATATTGCCGCAGCCAGAACAGCATTCGGGCATTCTGGCGATGCTCGTCCCCTGGTTCTTCGCCCTACGCCGGGCGAGCCAAAAAGCGGGGGCGCTGAATGGGGGCACGCCGGACATGATAAACTGACTGCTGGTGACGTACATGCGCAGGAAAAGAACAATTTTCATTTCAGTTGTTCTCCTGATGCTGGGCGTGTTCTTCGGTCTCCGCTGGTTCTTGTCAAGCCAGAGGCTTCGCAGAAACTGGAAGAATCAAGCTGTCGTCGCGGTCGCTCGTCTGGCCGCTGACAAGTCTTGGGTTGGCGCACAGACCGCCGCCGTCCAGAAGGCCTTGGCGAAGACCCTTCACGAGAACTGGTGATCTGCCAGGTTTCGATGTTGAGGCTGCGCTCGGCGCTGATCAGAGGCTGCACGAAAGTATCCTCGGCCGCCGCACACACGCTGATCGCCGGAGCGAAGCCGAACAACATGGCGAGGATTAACAACCGGGGGATGAACCGGAGCGGCGGCGTCATAATCTTCTCCATCAGAAACGCATGCGTCTTTCGCCACGAGTTTATCTGCCGAGCACTACATGTTCACCCGACGAGGGGTTCAGAGCGGATCCCCTTGCTTCATCGATGGATGGGCAAAGGGGAACACACTGCTCCCGTGGTGAAAGGGGCGGAGCCGGGCAAGTAAATCGCAAGAATAAGACAAATGGCACTTTTGGCACGCCAAAAATCTGTGCCAAAATCGGCCAAAAGTGCCATTTGCCCGTCGGGGATGGGGGGCGCCGCGAACGGGGCGCTTCAAATGTCGCGAATGTCGCGGAATGTCGCACTTTTTGGGTACGCCAAAATCGGCCAAAAGTGCCATTCGCTCGTCAGCGCTGCGGGGCATGCAACGTTTGCAACGAAATGCAACGTTTTCGGAGTTTTTGCGGAGCGGGCAACTGAATGCCGCGGACAAATTTGGCGCGTGGACAGGGAGCGTCGATTCATGACGGATTTGTCTACTGAAGAAAATGTCACCATTGGCCGGTTGATGACCGTCCATGGCGCAGACGCCGGACGATGGCGGTGTGCGCCGACTTAACATTCGCGGCGCAAATGCGGTAAAACAACGTGACGCATCTATCGCATTCCCGAGCGGAGGATTACATGGCGCGCAATCGAAAAGGGATTTCCCGGCGGAGTTTTGTGGCGAAATCGGCGGCGGCGGTGGCGGGATTCACGATCGTCCCGCGGCATTGCCTGGCACGGAGCGGGCAGGTGTCGCCCAATGAAAGGGTGCGGATCGCGGCGATCGGGATTGCCGGGCAGGGCGGGTCGGACATCGAGCATCTGAACGCAACCGGCGAGGCGCAGTTCGTCGGGCTCTGCGATGTGGACTGGAGCAAGCGGACGGGCAAGACCTTCGAGCAGTTTCCCGATGCCAAACGATTTCACGATTTCCGCAAGATGTTTGATGAGATGGCGGACCAGTTCGATGCGGTGCTGGTGGCGACGCCGGACCATACGCACGCGGTGGCGGCGATGACGGCGATCAAGCATGGGAAGCATATTTACTGCGAGAAACCGCTCTCGCATTCGGTGTGGGAAGTGCGGCAACTCATGGCGGCGGCCAAGGAGAAAGGGGTCGTCAGCCAGCTGGGGAACCAGGGGCATTCGTACAATTCGATTCGCACGTTCTGCGAATGGATCTGGGACGGGGCGATCGGCGACGTGCACACGGTTCACGTGGCGTGCGGTGTGGAGAACTCGGGGCTGGATCAGCTCGAAGCGGCGAAGATGGCGCAGCCGGCGCCGGCGAGCCTGGATTGGGAATTGTGGCTCGGGCCGGCCAAGTCCAGGGCTTACAACAACGCGTATTGCCCGACGCGATGGCGCGGCTGGGTGCCTTTCGGCACGGGGACGCTGGGAGACTGGACGTGCCACGTCTGCGATCCGGTCTTCTGGGCGCTGGACCTGGGCGCGCCGCACACGGTGCAGGCGGAGGTGAAGAACTACGATCCGATCAAGGACGCGGACGTTTACCCGAAGGGCGCGGTGGTGAGGTTCGAGTTTGCCGGCAAGGGGGAGCGTGGGCCGGTCACGCTTTACTGGCATGCGGGCACGGAGGGGATTCCGCATCCGCCGGGTCTGGATCCGAAGCTGAAGCTCCCGACCACGGGCGGTGTCGTGATCGGCGACAAAGGCACGATCATGCACGGGTCGCACGGGGCCCTACAGTGCCGGATCGTGCCGGAATCGAAGATGATCGAGTATGACGAAAAGCTGAAGCGGGAGCCGCTCAAGAAGACGCTGCCGCGATTGAAAGGCGGCGACGTCGAGACGTGGCAGAATTCGCTGGCCCATCACTACGACTGGCTGGAAGCGATCAAGGCGGGAAGGAAGGCGGGATCCGATTTTTCGTACGGCGGGCCGCTGTCGGAAATCGCCCTCACCGGCGATATCGCCATTCGCCTGGCGGGCACGGAATTGAAGTGGGACTCACCGGCGATGCGGTTTACCAACAGCCCGGAAGCGACGGCGATGTTGACGCCGCACTTTGAAAACGGCTGGACGCTTTGAGTCGCCGTGTGCTCCCGTGCGTCGCGCTGCTTGTCGTGACCGTTGAATTGCTGCCGACAAGCTTTTTGCGCGGGGAGCAGGCCAAGCTGGTGGAACGAGCGCCTGATCCGCACGGCAGTCCGCGGCCGGCGCGGGATTCTCATGACGTTCCACTGCGGACGAGTCTCTATTTTGAATTGGCTTTGGTTGTCGATCCCAAGGCCCGCGAAGCGGTCGCGGATGAAGTGGCGGTGAGCCTCCAGCCGGAGGGGGGCGATTCCGTCGAGTTGCTCGAAGCGGGCGGGAAGTTTGCCAACGGCGCTTCGGGCTGGATTCGTCCGAACGGGGATAAATCGCTGGCGGTGTATGTCGAGCCGGGCGCGGCGCTGAAGCCCAGCACGCGTTATGGCGTGAATGTTCGGGTGCGATCGCCGCGGGGCAGACTGGGGGACGGGCTTACCGATGCCGGGTCCTGGAGCTTTACCACCGAGGCTGCCGCTTCGGGGCATGCGCTGGACTTCGAGCTCGACCTGGCGACCGAGCCGGTGCAGTGGCACGGCCAGTTCTTCTGTGGGATCTGCAACGTCATTTTCTGCACGCAGACGGCCAATTACGGGCCCACCTATGAGCTGATGGCCGAGGCGAGGAAGCAGCACCCGCGCGCCTGGAGCTTCCAGCGCGATTTCTGGCTGACGGGCACGGATTACCGTCCGCCGGCTGCGCTGACGTTCCCAAGCAACCTTCCCAACATCGTCCGCGAGCGCCAGACGCGGCGGATCGCGGGCATCGAGCCGCACGATCGCGACGTCGTGCTGCACGTGGAAGATTTTTTCGGCCACGAGCAGTACGGAATCGCAGCGGGCAGGCCCGCCGGCGAAGACTACCACTCCGGCGACGAGGTGCTGATCGCCGATGGCGTCCATGACGCACGCACGAAGGTTGTCGCAGTCGGCAAGCGGGAGGTGACGGTTGCGCCGTTCGCGACGCCCGCGGAGGGGTGGAAGACAGCCTACGACGGAAAGTTGCCCGATCGTGAGGACCCGGATGCGCCCGGATTATTTCCGCCCGGCGGGTGCTACCTGCGGAAGTTCAATCCCCACGGCACCGCGTGCTATTACTGGGGCCGGCTCGACAAGGAATGGGACCTGGCGGTCCGCCGATACGGGCGGTGGGTCGTTCCCAATTTCGCCGACGCGCCGGGCGACCTGTCGCGCGATGGGCGGAGTTGGACCACCGTCAAGGATTATGACCAATGGCACGAGGTCGCACAGGCGATCGCGGGGCACATCATCGACCGCTACGGCAAGGACGCGCTGGGCTTCACCTGGAGCATCTTCAACGAGCCGGACTTGTGGGTCCTGTTCTGGCACGGCACCTGGGAGGAACTTCAGACCTATTACGACTATACGACCGATGCGATCCTGCGGGCGTTCGAGGATCGCGGGTACGATTCGAATAAGGTGTCCATCGGCGGATTGGAACTCGGGGCGGTGTTCGGGACGAACTTGAGGCTGGCTGAGTTTCTGGCGCACTGCTCGCCGCGGGCGCGGGCGGATGGCGCGCTGGCGCTGAACGCGGCGTTCGCGGATCATCGGCTCGACGGAAAGCGGTCGCGGCGGGTCGAAGCGCTGTGCCGGGCGCACGGCGGTAAGGGAAGCCCCTGCGATTTTGTTTCCATCCATTCCTACAACCGTTCGGAAATGATGGCGGCGAAGCTGAAGCGGGCCAAAGAAATGGCGCTCGAAATCGATCCAGAGTATTACAAAACGCTCTGGGTGGATTCGCACGAGGCGTGTCCGGATTGGATGCCTCCGCCGGACGAGGCGGCCGCGGATGCGTACCTCGGCGACGGTTATTTTCCGACCTGGTGCGTGGACGTGGTGCACCGCCAGTTGCTCGGTGCTGCGGCCGATCCTCGCTATGGCTACGGACAGACGATCCTGACCGTCTGGCCGCCGCCGTCGAATTTCGCGGGTCTCAATGCGGTGACGAGGGTGATCCACTCTGACGATCACGGGACGGACCGGACGGTTACTGTTCCGATGCCGATTTTCCACGTGCTGAATCTGCTGTCGGACATGGGGGATCGGTACTGGGTGTTGCCGAGCGGGCTATCGGGGGCCATGTAGTCAGCGGCTTTGCTTCGCGCGACGCGAGCGGCGCGGTTCGCTTGCTGCTCTATTCGCACGATGCCCAGGACACGCAGTCGCGATCGGATGCCACGTTCGATGTGGCACTCGACATTTCCGGTTTGGGATGGCCTGGGCCAGCACGGGTGGAGGAATATCGCTTCGATTGCGACCACAACTCGCCGTACCGGCTGATCAAGGCCCTGCCGCGTTCGTCCGGAAGCTATTTGCCCGCGGTTGTGGAGCAGATTCGACGGGCATGCCAGTGTCAGCCGACGGTTGGGACCTCACGCCTGCGCGAAAATGACGGACGACTGCGATTAACGGCCCATCTGGAGACAAACGGCTGCGATTTTCTGGTCGTCGCACCGGAACAGAACAAGAAGCGGAAGTGATAATGACATCCCACAGGCTCTGGGCTGAAATCGCGCTTGCGGTTTCGCGGTCGCTGCGCGGCGGTCGCGAAACCGCAAGCGGCGATCCGCTCACTCGGCTTCATTAGCGTCGTTCACTGTCGCGTCGCTCTCAGTGCTAGGCGCCGTGGGTTTGCGATCGCTCTTCATCAACTCCCCGAGGAGCACAGTCGCGAATGAACCCGCGGGGAGGGTGAAGGCGACGGTGATGTGGGGGCCGTGCTCGTCGACTCCTGACGCCAGCTCGATGTCGGAGGGCTTCACGCGCAGGGGCCGGCGGTCGCCCTTCACGCGCAACGAGCCGGCACGTTTGAAATCCGCGGGAGAGAGGCCGTGGATCGAGAAGATTTCCTGCTCCATCTTCAGCGGCTCTGCCTGCGGGAGGGAAACGCGGAAGCCGATGAGCGGCCCGGTGGGGCTGATCTCAAAGGCATCGGCGCGGGGCTGCTCGGTCGTCGCATTCTCGACAAGGAAACAGGCGCCGTTCTCGTGTTTGTAGGCGAAGTCGCCGTCCATGAGCCGGTCGAGCGAATCGATGCGCTTGGCAACGACCTCGTTGAAAATGCGCGATTGCAGGGCTGAGACCCACAGGCGCCGGAGCCTCTGGTCGATCGACCAGACCGCCGAGGAGGGGCGGTGGGTTTTGATGAGGCGGTGCAGGACGCGGCGTTCCATTCCGAAATGCCGCGGCCACAGCCGCATCGATTCCTCGAGGTCGCTGCGATCGAACGCGGCTCGCGCCTGAGCGAGCTGCGGCTCGTCGGTTTTTTCGGGCTCACCCAGCAGGGCGGAGAGCAGGGCTTTGTGGTCGCCGCGGACGTAGGCGGCGCCGAGTTTGTCGTTGTCGCCGCGACGGCCGAAACGCTGCTCGCCGAAATAGTTCGGCATGCCGCGCTTCTGAAGCGCGTCGAAAACTGGGCGGAGCTTGAGCACGTCGGTCGGGTTCACATCGCGAATCTTGATGGCGAAGCGGTTGGCTTTCAGGTGGCCGAGGCGAAGCTTATTGGCGTGTCGGGCGGCCCACAGGATCGAAACGTCGGGGATGCGGAGGCCCATCACCGCTTCGGGCGTCGCGCCGGGGATGGAGACGATCTGCCGCGTCACCGCCCGCGCGTCCTTGAGGCCGGCGTAGCCGATGTCGCGGTTGGAAACCTTCAGTGCCGCGGCTATCCGGTTGATCGCGTCGAAGGTCGTGAGGTTGATCTTCTGGATTTCGGCAAAAACGTGCTCGCCTTCGCCCGAGGGTTCGTAGATCGGGATTTCCTGGACGAAGAAATCCTCCGGGCGGTTCTTGATTGTGCCGCCGATGCCGGGAAAGTCGCGGGTGAGGTATGGGAGCGATGGAGTGGACACGAACGGAGTCTATCACCCGCCGGTGCCATAGGCGCGTGCGACGCCGGCTGATATCGTTTCGGCCAACCGATGCAGTCGCAAACCGTTCTGGAGCAGACCAGCAGCCGCAGCGCGGCGCGGTGGCGAATCCCGCGCATGCAGGAGGCGGGGCTGGTGGTCGTCATCGTCCTGCTGGCGATTCTGCTCAGCGCGTTCTCCGAGCCGATCTGGCAACAGGGCCATTACGTCAACAACTTCTTCCGCCTGGACAATCTGATCCCCAACGTGCTTACGCCCATGTCGTGGATGGCGATCATGGCGATCGGCGCGACGTTCGTCATCATCTCCGGCGGAATCGATATCTCGGTCGGGTCGGTCTTCGGACTATCGGCGCTGGCGACCGCCTACGTTCTTGAGCACCTCGATCCACACGCCAGCGCCTGGATCGTGCTGCCAGTTGCGCTGGTTGTGCCGGTGACGATCGGCCTGATCTGCGGGATCATCAATGGTTCACTGGTGGTGGGGCTTCAGATGCATCCGTTCATCGTGTCGCTGGGGACGCTGAGCATTTTTCGCGGGGTGGCGCTGGTGGCGCCGGAAATTTTGCACGAAACCAAATCGCTGCCGTCCTTTGGCCACGTGATTCCCGATGCCTTCACAAGAAACTTCATGATGTGGACGGTGCATTATCACGGCGTCGATCTTCAGCCCGTGCCGATGATCATCATGCTGGTGCTGATGGTGATCGGCGGAATTTATCTGCGAATGACGGTTGGAGGCCGGCAGATTTACGCCGTTGGCGGCAACGAGGAGGCGGCGCGGTACAGCGGTTTGCCGGTGCGTCGGATCAAGCTTCGCGTCTACGCGATCTCCGGGCTGAGCGCCGGTATTGCGGGGATGATGATCGCCGGGTTCTACGGCGCGGCGGATACCGCCACGGGAATGGGCTACGAGCTGATGGTGATCGCGGCGGCGGTCGTGGGCGGGGCGAGTTTGCTGGGCGGGCGCGGGTCGGCGCTGGGCGCGGTCCTTGGGATGCTCATCATCCAGCTCATTCAGAACGGCATTTTCGTTCTCCACAAGATACGCATCGGCTCTGTCGAGCTTCAATTGTCCAAGGAATACAGCATGATCATCGTCGGGACGGCGATCATCGTCGCCGTCGCCATCGACCGGATTACCGAGCGACTTCGGAATAGACGAATGACGCGCGCCGCCAGAGGCGCGTAAAACGCGCGGAGGAACCATGAACGTTTCGGGATGGGTACGGGTGGTGATTGTCGGATTGTCGGTTTGGCTGGTGAGTGCCGGGTGCAAGAAGGACGAGAGTTCCAGCACCGGCGGTGGTACGAGCACGGCAACCACCGGCGGAACGCCGCGCAGAATCGTCATCGGCATGGTTGCCAAGAGCCAGTCGAACGATGTCTTCGTCGCCGCCCACAAAGGCGCTGACGACGCGGCCCGCATATTGGGTCCTCAATACGGGGTCGAGGTCGAGATCAACTGGCAGACCCCCGACAGCGAGGATGCGCAGCAGCAGGCGCAGGCGATCGAGCAGCTCTCCCGTGGCGGGGCGCAGGGGATCACCGTCTCGTGCAGCGATGCCAATACGGTGACGCCGGCCATCGACGGGGCGGTCGGACGCGGCGTAGCGGTCATGTGCTTCGACTCGGATGCCCCCAACAGCAAGCGGTTTGCTTTCTTCGGCACTGATGATGTCGATTGCGGCAAAGCCGTGATGGATGAGCTGGCCCGCGTCATGAACAAAAAGGGCTACATCGACGCCCTGGCGGGAAACCAGGCTGCGCCCAATCTTCAGAAGCGCGTCGACGGCGCGCGCGAGGCGCTCAAGCAGTATCCGGACATTCATCTGATCGACGTCGTCCACCACGAAGAGACGAAGGAGAAAGCGGCAGAAGCGGTGAACCAGGCACAGAGCACCACGACGCCGCACATCGACGGGTGGGCCATGATCGGCGGCTGGCCGCTCTTCACGCAGAACGCGCTCAAGTGGGATCCGGGCTCTGTGAAAGTGGTCGCCGTCGACGCGCTGCCGGCGGAACTGAGCTATCTGGAGGACGGCCACGTGCAGGCCCTGTACATGCAGCATTGCTACGACTGGGGCTACAAATCGGTGCAGATGCTGCTGGACAAGATCGTCAAGAACCAGGACCCGCCGCAGGTCCGCAACATCGACAAGCTCGAGCGGATCACTAAAGACGACGTCGCTCGCGTGCGCGACGACTGGCATAAGTGGCTGGGAAAATAAATTGTGACACGGGTTTTTAACCGGTTTTTAACCCGTGCTTATGACTCGCTGACTGAATACGGAGAATTGGCGAGTGATCTCATTTAGTACGCCGTCAGCACGGGTTGAAAACCCGTGTCACATGCAATGTCCTTCGTCCAATTCGACTCGATCACGAAAACCTTCGGCGGCGTGGTGGCGCTGCACGATGTCACGTTCTCCCTCGTCCGCGGGGAATGTCATGCGCTGATGGGGGAAAACGGCGCCGGGAAATCGACCCTGA
>DATHPP010000517.1:0-4279 GCA_035483795.1 Tepidisphaeraceae bacterium
CTGGCCAATGTTCCTCGCGCCCATCGCCACCTTCGCCACCGCAAACTGGGTCCACATCCCCTATGAAGAGGCCAAGATGCGCCGCCAGTTCGGAGCGACGTATGATGGCTACGTTGGGCGGGTGCGGCGATGGGTATGAGCTGCCATGCCATCGCACCAAAGGCTGCCATGCCATCGCACCAAAGAGAGCGGTGATTCCCAGATGACACTTCTCCGACTTGGTTGCGTCGGGCGGATCAGCGTAGCGTAACCCGCCATCCCAACGATATTCGGCGGGTTACGCCGAAGCCTCTCATCAGTCCGCGTCTTGCGCGGACCCGTTGGGCCTACACGCCCTGTGCGCTACGCCGCCAGCACGGCCTTTTTGACAGCTTGCGGCAGCGCGATCGAACGGAAGAATGACTTCGGATAGAGGTAATCTTCGCCGGATTCATCGACAATCCGCAGCATATTGTGTTTCTCGGCTGCCGCGTCGCGCAGCGCTACGTAGATTTTTCGCTTCTCAAGCGAGACCGCATAACCATCGTTGTCCACGCAGACGACGAGTTGTTTTGCTGGTGTCCTTGTCATGTCTCAAAGCAGATGTTTGATCTTGTATTCCTTGCGGCCGATCCCGGCAGCCTCGTACTCAAACGTCATTCCGGGATGGTGCGTTAGCACCAGACCTCAGATGTGCAATTGCACATCGGGGAATCTCGAGATTCTCCGATGTGCAATTGCACATCGTAGTTCGATGCTTCGCATCGCCCCTGAATGACGGCAGAGATGTCTAGCAAGCGTAGGATTTTTCAACAATCCTTCAAGTCCCCGCATATCGCTGCGCTCATGCGGGCTACTGCTTTGCCCGTCGTGCCAATCTGCCGCGGTTGGCGTCCTTGATCTCTCCCCCAAATCACATCCATATCTTCGCCATCCCGTCCCACATGAGAGGCGTTTCGCGATCGTCACGGACGTTGGGGCGGGATGCGGTGGACGCGGCGGCGGCGCAAGACGAGCGGCGCTGATCCGCCTTCGCTAAAGCTTCGGCGGGACTGGTACCAAGCCCGTCGAGTGGCTTTTTCGGAAGGCGTTCGCGGACGGCGAAGTCGTGTGGTCCTGGCACCCCGACGCTGGTGTCAAGTTTCGCGGAAGTATCCGCGAGGCGACGGTGGCAAGAAAGCCCGGTCACCGGGGAGAGCACGAAGGAAACCGTTAAAACCATCCGCGTGCGGGAATGCCGGGTGATCCCGGTGCGACCGTGGTGACTAACTCGTGTGTTCTACCATTTTACACACGAGGCTGCGGGTGCAATGGGCACCCGGCATTCCCCACGCCCTCACTGGGGCGGAAGATTGATGCACGACCCGGGCGCGATCGCGCCGCGGGAGTGTGATTGTCATGCCCGGACTTGATCCGGGCATCCATCGAATCTTCGTGAAAGAGTCTTTCGAAGAAGATGGATCACCGGGTCAAAGCCCGGTGATGACGACCTTGAAATCCGATCGCGTCGTGGCTGTCTGAAGCTACCTCGCATCGTCGTCACCCGCCACCGGATCGGCGCAACGCGCCGCCCGATGACAGGCTCCAGCGGGTGATCCAGTATTCCAGAGACGCTGGTGATGGAATCGAAAGGCCGCGGCGTACTGGATACCCCGCATGCGCGGGGTATGACGACCGTGTGTGAGGCGTCGCGATGAGCGCAAGCGCTCACGCGGGGGTCCCTGCTTTCACGTGCTTTCGCAAGGGGCGACGGCGGGGACGCCTCACGGCTGCGCCGCTGCCAGCCTCGGACAACATCCCGCTAGATCGCACCCCCGCCCTGCGCTAATCTTTCATCCAACCGGTTAAAATAAGGCCGGCGCCAACAGGGAGAATAACGTGGGATCAAGGATTGGTTTGCTTTCCGCCGCGGTCGCGGCGTTGTTGTATGCCGCGGCGCCCGCGGTGGCCCAGGAAAAAATCACGGTCTGGTGGAGCAAGGGTTTTTACAAATCCGAGGACGACGCGCTGATCGCGGCGATCAAGAAGTTCGAGGCGAAAACCAATATCAAGGTCGAGCTGTCGCAATACGCCATTCAGGACATGATCCCGAAGACGGTGGCGGCGCTGGATTCCGGCACCGTGCCGGACGTCGCCTTTTCCGACTCTTACGACGTGCAGGCGGCCGGCAAATGGGCGTTCGAAGGCAAGCTCGAGGACCTTTCCGACATCCTGCTGCCGATGAAATCAGCGTTCGCGCCGAACACGCTGGAGACGGCGTATCTCTATAACGACCAGACCAAAAAGCGGGCCTATTACGGCTTCCCGATGAAGCAGCAGAGCATGCATGTGCAGATCTGGAGCGACATGCTGGAACAGGCCGGCTTCAAGCAAGCCGACATCCCGACCAAATGGGCAGATTACTGGTCATTCTGGTGCGACAAGGTGCAGCCGGCGATCCGCAAGGCCACGGGCACACGCATCTACGGCATCGGCCAGCCGATGGGCGTGGAATCCACCGACTCGTTCCAGTCGTTCTACACCTTCATGGACGCCTACAACGTCAAGCTGGTCGATGACGACGGCAAGCTTTTGGTCGACGACCCCAAGGTGCGCGACGGCTTGATCCACGCGCTCAAGGATTACACCGACACCTACGTCAAGGGCTGCACGCCGCCCTCCTCCACCACCTGGAAGGACCCGGATAACAACGTCGCCTTCCACAACAAGACGATCGTGATGACGCACAATTTCACGATCTCGATCGCGGCGAAGTGGTTCGAGGATTCCACCAATCCGGCGCTGACCCCCGAGCAGCGCGCCGCCGGCAAGAAGGCCTATGAGGAAACCATCATCACCGCCTCCTTCCCCAACAAGCCGGACGGCACGCCGATCAAATACCGCTCCGACGTCAAGACCGGCGCGATCTTCACGGCCGCCAAGAACAAGGCGCAAGCCAGGGAATTCATCAAGTTCATGATGCAGGAGGAAAATCTTAGGCCCTATGTCGAAGGCGCGCTCGGCCGCTGGTTCCCGGTGACCACAGCAAGCCAGCAGAGCCCGTTCTGGCAGGCCGACCGCCATCGCAAGGCGGTCTATAATCAATTCATGGGCGGCACCGCGCCGTTCGACTTCACCAAGAACTACAAGTTCACCATCCTCAACAACGAGAACGTCTGGGCCAAAGCGATGAACCGCGTGGTGAGCGAGAAGGTGCCGGTCGACAAGGCGGTCGACGAGCTGATCGCGCGGATCAAGGAAGTGGCGGGGTGAGCGTGATGCCGGTTGTCGCTGCGGCATTTTCCAACTCGTCCTCCCTGCGAAAGCAGGGACGACGACGCATTGATGGCGACGGCAATTTCTTCTCCCTCTCCCCGTTCTTCACGGGGAGAGGGTCGGGGTGAGGGGCTCTCTCGGCGAGCGCAACTCGCGGAGAGTCCCCCTCACCCGGCGCTTCGCGCCGACCTCTCCCCGCAAGCGGGGCGAGGTTTAAACGTCAAGAGTAGCGACCATGGCGATCACGCTCTCGGCATCCGATGTTCCCAGCCCGCCGCTGTCGGCGCGGCTGAGCCCGCCGCAGGTCTGGGGCATCGTGCTGCTGACGCCGTATCTGCTCGTGTTCCTGGCGTTCGTGGTCTATCCGGTCGGCTACGGGCTGTGGCTGGCGCGTCAGCCGGCAAGCTATGTCGCGCTCTATCATGATCCGATCTTCGCGCGCGCCGCGGTCAATACGTTGATCTTCCTCGTTATCGGCATCAACATCAAGATGCTGATCGCGCTGCTGCTGTCCGGCTTCTTCGTGCAGTCCCGCCGCTGGATCAAATGGCTGTCGGTGCTGTTCATCCTGCCCTGGGCGGTTCCGTCGATCCCGACCATCCTTTCGGTACGCTTCATGCTCAATCCGGAATGGGGCGTGATCAACCAGCTGATCTTCAAGTTCACGGGCGATGACGGGCCGAACTGGCTGAACGATCCGGCGGTGGCGCTGACGATGGCGATCGGCATGCATATCTGGAAATCGCTGCCGTTCTGGACCCTGATCCTGATGACCGGGCGGCTCGCGATCGCACACGATCTGTTCGAGGCGGCCGAGGTCGACGGCGCCAGCTGGTGGCAGAAATTCCGCTTCATCACCTGGCCGTCGCTGCGGACGCTGTATCTCACCTGCACGCTGCTCTCGATGATCTGGACGCTCGGCGACTTCAACAGCGTCTATCTGCTGACCGGCGGCGGGCCCGCCGATCTCACCCACGTGCTGGCGACGCTCGGCATCCGCTATCTGCGGCTCGACCAACTGTCGCTCGCGATGGCCTCGATCGTC
>DATHPP010000518.1:0-7098 GCA_035483795.1 Tepidisphaeraceae bacterium
AACCTGTTCCTCAACAATTACAGCCGGCTCTCGGGCAAGGCGCTGGTAGACGTTCCAAAAGACAAGCTGGCGGATGCTGTTACCTATCCGACGCCAATGTACGATGTGGAAGCCGGTCCGGCTCTTCAGCGGATGGGCGGACGGCAGGGTGCGTTCCCGGCGGTGATCATGTCGCAGTTTGCCGCCCGGCAGTACACCAAGTGGCTCAGCAAGAAGACCGGGCGTTTCTACCGTCTGCCGACCGAAGCCGAGTGGGAATACGCGGCCCGCGCCGGCACGAAGACGGCGTACTTCTTCGGTGATGACCCGGCGCAGCTCGGCGACTATGCCTGGTTCAAAAACAACTCCAACGAATCCGATGGCGACACGGGCTACCACAAAGTGATGAGCAAAAAGCCCAGCCCGTGGGGCTTGTACGACATTTACGGGAACGTCGCCGAGTGGTGCATCGATCAGTACGACGCCAACTGGTACAAGCAGTTTGCCGGCAAAGTGACCGACGCCAGGGACGCCGTCAACTGGCCCAAGACGCAATACCCGCGCGTGCTTCGCGGCGGTGGCTTCGACTCCGAAGCCGCCGAGTGCCGGTCCGCGGCGCGCCTGGGTTCCAACCGGCTGATGAACAACACCGACCCGCAGATTCCCAAGAGCCCGCACTGGCTCAGCGACGGATTCTTCGTCGGCTTCCGCGTGATTTCTCCCGTGACCGAACCGGCCGCCGACGAGGAAAAGAACAAGTGGTGGAACGCCGACGACGACACCACCAAAAGGACGATCGACCGCGACCGCGAACGCCGCGAGCTGGTGAAATCCGGACCGGTCGAGAAATGACGCAGCGGGCTCACTGTGGCACGGGCTTCCCCTTCGGGTCTGACTCCGAGGCTCAGCCTCAGGGTCGAAGACAGCCCGTGTAGAGTGATGTCCCGCGCCGATTAACGTGCATTTGCAACAGAGTCCCGTTCGCACGGGCTAAGAAGTCCGTGCCACAGGGCATCCGAACCAGGAGCGAGCGATGACGAAGATCACAGTTCCGTCCCGTCGTGACTTTCTGAAGACGTCCGGCGTCGCAGCGGGCGCGGCACTTGCCGGCACGTTGGTCGTGCCTACCGGTGTATTCGCCAAGGGGGATGACACGATCAAGATCGGGCTGATCGGCTGCGGCGGCCGCGGTACGGGCGCCGCCGATCAGGCGCTGAGCACGACCGGCCAGGTGAAGTTGGTCGCGGTCGCCGATGCCTTCGAAGATCAGGCCCAGAAGGCCGTCGCAGGTCTCAAGGCCCAGCACGGCGACCGGGTCGACGTCAAGAGCGACAACGTGTTCGTCGGCTTTGACGCATACAAGCAGGCGATCGATTCCGGCATCGACCTGATCGTGATCGCCACCTCTCCGGGCTTCCGGCCGATCCATTTCGAGTATGCCGTTCAGCAGGGCAAGAACATCTTCATGGAGAAGCCGGTTGCGACTGACGGGCCCGGCATCCGCCGTGTGATGGCCGCCAATCAGGAAGCCAAGAAGAAGAATCTCAAGGTCGCCGTCGGCCTCCAGCGGCACCATCAGGCCGGATACATCGAGACCATCAAGCGCATCCACGACGGCGCCCTCGGCGGGATCGACAATGGCGAGATCGAGTTGATTCGCGTTTACTGGAACGGGACCACGCCCTGGGTCCGCCAGCGCCGGCCGGGCCAGACCGAGATGGAGTACCAGATGCGCAACTGGTATTTCTTCACCTGGCTGTGCGGCGATCACATCGTCGAACAGCACATTCACAACCTCGACGTCGCCAACTGGATCAAGAACGCCCATCCGGTCTCGGCCCGCGGCATAGGCGGCCGCACGCTGCGAAACGGTCCCGACCACGGCCAGATCTTCGACCACCACTACGTCGAATACACCTATGCCGACGGAACCAAGATGGCCAGCCAATGCCGTCACTGGGACCGATCCAAGGGCGACGTCTCCGAGCACGTCCACGGTATCAAAGGGTATTGCGACGTCTCCGGCTATCGCATGCAACTCCGGGACGGCACCGTCTGGTCGCAGCGTCGCCGCGGCGAACGCAATGCCTACCAGGTCGAGCACGATGATTTCTTCCTGGCCATCCGAAACAACGAGCCCTACAACGAAGCCGACAACGGCGCCAGCAGCACAATGACGGCCATTCTCGGGCGAATGGCGACTTATTCCGGCGAGGAAGTTACCTGGGACCAGGGCATCAACTCCGACCTCGACCTCCATCCGGCAATTTATGATTTCAAGGCCGATCCCGAAGTGCTCTGGCCGGATCCCACCGTGCGTCCGGTCAGGGGCAGCGACGGCCAATATCCGATCGCCAAACCCGGCTTCACGCGGGCGTTTTAGCCGCCAGCCGGGGTCGAGTTGATCACTGCCGCCGTGCCGATTGCCGGCGCGATCGCAAGTCTGTCGGATCGACCGCCGCGAATTCTTTTCCGCTGCACGGGACCAGCGTCTTTTGCGCATCGAGCCAGGGCAGCAGTGGCCCATGGGCGGCGATCAGCTCGTCGCACATTTCCACGATCTGATCGAGCGTCAACGTCGCCGCCGTCAGCGGATCGAGCATGCACGCCTGGTAGACGTGATCGCGTCGTCCCTCGATGGCCGCGCGGATGAACAACTCGTGCTGCATGACGTGCGGCATCATGTATCCCAGAAGCTGCGGCGGTAGCTCACCGACGGTCGTGAACCGCAAGCCGGTCCGATCGACCAGCGTCGGCGCTTCAGCGATCGCGTCGGCCGGAAGATTGGCAATCGCGCCGCGATTGGGCATGTTCCCGTACACGACACGCGGCGTGCCGGTGACAACCGAGTGGATGATCGAACTTCCGTACTCGTGGCTGCGATGCACTTCGATCGGCTCCTCCGACCGCGCCAGCCGCTTGAGACCCTCGAACTGGTCGATCATGGAGTCGCAGCGCCGCAGGTACTCGTCGATTGGCACGTTGAAGCGAGCGATCTGATCTTTGCCGTGCGGGATGAAAAACGGGTTGTACTCGGCGTTGTGCTCGCTGGATTCGGTGACGAAATAGCCGAGCCGTTTCATCAGCTCGAAGCGCACGCGGTTGGAGTCATAGACGTCGGGCCGGCACATGGCCTCGAACAGCCGCGGGTAAAGGTCCTGCCCGTTTTTTTCCAGGCGCAGGTAGAACGCCATGTGGTTGATGCCGGCGCAGACGAACGCCACGTCCGCCGGGTTTTCTCCCAGATAGCCCATGAGCTGATCGAGCGTTCCCTGCACGCTGTGGCAGAGCCCAACCGCCCGCACGTCGCTGGTGCGACTGATGGTCTGCATGTTCTTGCTCATCGGATTGGAATAGTTGAGCAGGATCGCTTTGGGGCAGACCGCCTGCATGTCCTGGCACAGGCCGCGGAGGATTGGGAACGTGCGCAGCGCCCGGAACAGGCCGCCGGGTCCGGTTGTGTCGGCGATGGTGAACTGGAGCCCGTACTTTCGCGGGATCTCAAAGTCGACCAGCGTCGAATCGAAGCCGCCGACCTGCACCATGTTGATGACGAAGTCCGCGCCGCGCAGCGCCTCGCGGCGGTCGAGGGTCGCGTGAATTTGCGGATTTGCTCCCAGCGACGCGGCGGCCCTGCGGCCAGCGCCGCGCCCACTTCCAGCCGCTCGGCGTCAATGTCCATGTAGCTGAAGCTCGCGCCGCGAAATTCCGAGAAGCTCAGGATGTCCCCGGTGAGGTTCTTGCCGAACACGACGCTTCCCGCGCCGATTATCGCCACCTTGATCACAAACAACTCCAGTCCGAATGATTAAATGGGCACCCTCTTGCTCCCTCTCCCGGACGGAGAGGGGGCAAGAGACGTCGCGCGCCTAGGACAGCCTGGCGAAGTAAGCTCGCGTGTCGTAATCGAGTCTCACGCGCCCGGCCTTCTGGTGCCTGTCGAAGGCCTCACGCAGCGCAACCATCATCGGCTCAAAATCCGCCGAGCCTTCCATCGGCATGTAGGACGCGGAGAGCAGCCGGCCGCGAAGTCCTTCCCAATCCAGTTCCTGGGCGTTGTCGAAACTGTGCTGACGAAGTGCCGGTCCGAAAAGCTCTCCCAGCTTTTCGAACTGGAACTCTACTTCCGGACCAAATTGGCGGACGATCCGCTCGTATTCCGCCATGAAGGCTGAAGCGTTCCTGCGGACGTTCCAGATCAGCGCCAGCGTCGCACCGGGCCTGGCGATGCGCCCAAACTCGCGAATTGCCTTTTGGTGATCGAACCAGTGAAACGCCTGCGCCGCCAGGACGGCATCCACACTCGCGTCGGCCAGCGTCGTCGCCTCGGCGGTCCCGTTGACGCTGTGGAAGTTGGGAAAACCCGGCGACAACGACTTCTCCGCCTCTTCGCGCATTTCCCGGTTGGGCTCCACGGCCATCACCGGCAGGGACCGTTCCAGAAGCAGCCGCGAGAGAATTCCCGTACCCGAGCCGATGTCGGCGACGACCGAGCCCGCCACAAGCCCCAGCTCCGTCACGAGAAAATCGATCAGGGACGCGGGATAGCTGGGCCGATATCTGGCGTAATGCCCGGCCCGCGCGGAAAACCGCCGGGTTGGCGCGAGATTGTCAGGCAGTTCCGACAAGTGGTATGGAATCCTCCGCGGTTATCGAGTACCGCCCGGTAGTATTGCCGACGAACCCTGAACTTCAACAGGCCACCCACAGGAAGCGAATGGTGCCGCCGCGAAGACGCCTTCACATCGAGATAACCTTTTGAAAACAAAAAACTTGGGATTGGGCGGCGAAACTACGTCTCCGCCCAAAACGGATGGCGAATGTCTTGTCTCTGGTCCGCATTCCGCACTCCTAGGCGGCGTGGGAACCGCATGTGGGCGGGATTCCGCAGGGCGCCAATAGATCTACTCAGAGGAAAACATGCTTGGCCATAGATCATCGAATTCTCCTTCGTCTCAATCCCGCTCCGCCGCAGCGTCCGGCGCCAAACGGCGAGCGACGAGCCGGAGCAGCACTCGCACTCCCCAGTGCGAGCAACTCGAAGGCCGCACGCTGATGACCGTTCTCACCATCAACGGAACCGCGGGCAATGATTACATCTCGATCAGCGGCAGCGGCGGGTCTCTGATGCACATCGACGTCAACGCCGTCATTACTCCTTACAACCCGTTCGACTACACCGGTGTCGTCCTCAACGGCGTCGGCGGAAACGATATCTTCAACATCATCTCCACCGAATTACCAGTGACCGTCAGCGGCGCCGGGCAGGACACCGTCACCGTGGGCGACACCAATGGGGTGCAGGACATTACCTCTCCCCTGACCATCACCGATCCCCCTGGCGGCGACTACGCCGACGTGACCATCGACGATTCGGAAGATGGGGTCGGCCGCAATGCCACGATTTCCGATACCTCCATCACAAACCTCGCCCCCGCGGCAATCAACTACCACCCCTCGGACCTTAGAAGCCTCACCGTCAACGGCGGCTCGGGCGGCAACACCTTTACCGTCGCCAGCATTCCGGAGGGGCTCGGCAACACTCCCACGAACCTCAACTCCGGCACCGGCGCCGACCAGGTCAACATCCAGGCCGTCGCCGGTGGCACCACGCTCAACCTCCAGGGTCAGCAGGGCAACGACTCCGTCAACATCACCAACGCCGGCAGCGTCCAGGGCGTTGTCGGCACCGTGAACATCGAGAATGACGACTCGTTTGACACCCTCACGATCGACGACTCCGCCGACGCCACGCCCCGGACGGCAACGCTCGTCGCGTTCACACCGGTGGGCGACACCGCCTGGGAAAGCGTCGAAGGCCTGGCGCCGGGAACGATTAATTACGAGGCCGAGGACGTCAGCTCGACGACCGTCAACGGCGGCGGCGGGGGCAATACCTTTAACGTTGACAGCATCGCGCCCGGCCTTCTCGGCCCTGTGACCAACCTCAACACCGGCACCGGCGCCGATCTGGTGAACGTCCTGACCACCGCCCCCGGCACTGTGCTGAATGTTCAAGGCCAGGATGGCTTTGACACCGTCAACGTGACCGACGGCGGCAGCGTTCAGAATATCCAGGGAACGGTGAACATCGAGAATACGGTTCTTCTCGATACGCTCACCATCGATGATTCCGCCGACGCCACGCCGCGCACTGCGACGCTGGACACCTTCACGCCCGTCGGCGACTCCGCCTGGGAGAGCCTCACCGGCCTCGCTCCCGGCACGATCAATTGGGAGCTGGCCGACATTTCAACCGCGACGATCAACGGCGGCGGCGTGGGTAACACGTTCAACGTCAACAACATCGGCGCCGGGGGCGACATCGACCTCAATTCCGGTAACGGCGCCGATCAGGTGAACATCCTCGCCAGCGCCGGCGGCACCGTCCTCAATCTCCAGGGCCAGAACGGCGCCGATGTCGTTGACGTCTCAAACGCAGGGAGCGTCCAGGGCGTCCTGGGTACCGTGAATATCCAGAACACCCTCTATTTCTCCACGGTGACCATCGACGACTCCCAGGACACCTCCCCACGTACCGCCACACTCAGCACCGTTACGATGAGCGGCAGCACCTGGGGCAGCCTCACCGGCCTGGCGCCCGGAACCATCAATTTCAAAGGGGCGGATGTCGCCAATCCTGTCACCATCGATGGCGGCTCAGGTGGAAACACCTTCAACGTGACCGGCATCGTCAACACCACCGACCTGAATTCCGGCATCGGCACCGATCATGTGAACATCATGGACACCCCGGCCGGCAGCACCCTCAATCTACAGGGACAGAGCAGCGATGACACGGTCAACGTCGGCAACGCCGGCAGCGTCCAGGGCATCCAGGGAACCGTCAACATCAGAAACGCCCTGTCCTATGACGTGCTGACCATCGACGATTCGGCCGATCCCACCGCGCAAAACGCAGTCCTCAGCAGCTTTGTCCCATTTGGAGATTCTGTCTTCGAAAGCCTGACCGGCCTGACCCCCGTCGGCAGCGCCATCAACTTCAGGACAGCGGATATGTTCTCCGTCACCATCAACGCCGGCAGCGGCGCCAATACCTTCACCATCGACACCCTCGCCGCCGGCGGCTTTGATAACTACATCCTCAACACCGGGGCC
>DATHPP010000519.1:0-4107 GCA_035483795.1 Tepidisphaeraceae bacterium
GCCTGTCGCCCGGTAACTCGACCGCAGCCTACAACCTGGCCCTGGCCTACCAGCACCTGGGCCGGTTCGACGACGCCACCAAATGGGTGAGAAAAGCCCTCGAATCCAATCCCCGCGACCTGTCGCTTCAGTCGCTGGAGTGGTGGGTGCGCGTGCTCAAGTGGCGCAACCGCCTGGCCCGGCTGGCCCGGACCTGCCTTGGCCTCCGCCGGCCGGTGTGACGCGCTTCTCGCCTTCATGTCGGCTCGCCAGGATGCTCGACGAGCGGAGATCAGCGCCGCTGCCCGGGCGCTGGGGATGTTGCGCGGTAAAAACTTCGAGCTGGAGACCCGCGAGGACATCAACGTGGTGATGGTTTACGCGCCGTATTGAATCCTTGGCACGGCCATCGGGCGAAGCTAAGCTATCCATCCGCGTCGGACGTCATTTGGGGATACGGGACTGGTCGGGAGGCAAAAATGCGCACCTCGTGTTGTGGTTGCATTCTGGGTTTGGCGATCTTGATTTTCGGCCAAATCGGTTCGGGCCAGAACACCATCACTTACACATACGACGTTTCCACGCCGACCAGCCCGCAGCTTCATTCGACTCACACGGAGCAGGGGCGGGTGATTTCCTCCACCTACGACTCGACCAATCACCAGGTCGATCAGACCTCGATCGATTCGCTAGGACACACGACCACCTACAGCTACGACCCCAACACCAACACGGCGAGCGCCGGCTCGACGATCTCGACGTCTGGAACGGGTATTTCCACGGTTTACGACTCGGCGAACAATCAGCTCGACGTCACGTCGGTTGATTCGCTGGGGAACACTACTACCTACGCCTATGACGCCACCTCGCGCGTGATCCAGTCAAGCGAATCGATCTCCTCACCGGGCACGGCCACGTCATCGGCGTACGATTCCCAGCACCATCAGATCAACGTCACGACTGGAGACTCGCTGGGGGCATGCAACTACCTACGCTTACGACGCGAGCAGCCGGATGGTGCAGTCTTCCGAGAATATCGCCGTGCCCGGCACACCATCGGCGACCTCGAACAGATGTCCTACTATATTTCTGTCAGTGACAACTTATGGGTGCGAATTTCACGGATCGGAGTTGTCGGGAACCAATATCTGCTGAGTCGCCCGCACATCCTTTCTGAGAAGTTGCCTGATGGATTTCCCGAGATGATTAAAGTGGGACCGAGTCCATTCTTCGATGAAGGCGCGCCCAAGTTGCGATTCAAAGCGACGGGGAACTTCTCTTTTCACGGCTGGGTTCCCCGACGGTTGGTCGGTGTGCCGCTCGACTATGCGCCTTCCCCGATCGACTACTCGGACGCAGGGAAGACGCGGCCGACTGCATTCGGAAATGAGTGAGGCGGTGATGCAAGATGGGAAGCGATGCTGACAGACCGCAGCAGAGAGCACGTTCAACCGCTGGAAGATGAGACGACCGGTTCGGAGGATGCGATGCCCCGTTTTGGGCCCGCTGAAAAGATTGGTTGCGGGACAATAGGAATACTCGGTTTCGCAGTGCTATGTATAGCCTCGCTGACGATTCGAACGTATCAGAATCCGTATTACGCTGCCGAGCGGGCTGCGGCCGCGGATCCGTGCTCGGCCGCAAAAAAATACGCCGAAATTGTTCGTCAAGACACAAGGGGATGGTCAGCACGGGCAATCGACCGACTATGCGAGATGGACGCTCCTTGCAGCCTTGATGAGTTGATCGGCCTGATGGACGTGGCGGATGGGCATTACGTCGATCAGGGCGAGCGAGCGCATCTGGCATCAGGTCTGAGGGCGAAAGCCAGCGTCCTGGCGCGCGGCGTGGAACCGCCGCCGTACAACCCGGCTGCTCCGCAGAGCCTGCGCGCGAAACAGAAGGCTATATGGGTCGATTGGCTGCGGGTCCTCAGGGGATCGCGACCGGAGGAAAAATAGGGTCGGGAGCTATTGGCGCACGAGGTGAGGCGTTCTACATCAGGGGAATCGCGTTCCGTTTGTCCGAGCGCAGAAGAAAAATCAGTCCGCGAAGGATGCCGTGGGCGCGAAGAAGGATAAGAACACAATCACATTCTTGGCGTGACTTCGCGTCCTTGGCGGGACGGTTTCTTCCTGTGACCGGAGCATTGCATGCGTTTGGGAAGGAGGCGTAGACATGGGAGCCCATCCATACTGGTATTTCACGGCGTACGAGGCGGACGTGGACGCGGCGCTTGCGAAGCTGCGGCGGCGGGAGTTTGAGGCGGGGCGGTACAACCCGGTCATGCCGCTGATCGATTTCCCCGTTGGTCCGGCGGCGCCGGCGCCTGGAGCGCAACATCGCTCCATTGACGACGCGCGACAGGCCGCGGCGGAGGATGGGACGCGGTCGATCCTGGACATCGACAGAATGGGCGACGAGCCCGATTTCTGCGTCGCGGCCCGGTTGGACGAGGACGCCCTGCGCGATTTGTACGGCACCGACAAGCCCACGCGGCAGATGATCGAATCGAACATGGACTTCTTCGATCCGATCGAGAGGGGGCAGGCGATCTACATCGTCGTCTACCGCGAGGGCAAGCCGGACGAGCTGTTCTTCGCGGGGTATTCGTTTGATTAGGAGAGCGCGGCTTGGCTCACGAGCCTTGCCTCGGGGACCCGAAAATCGCGCGCCGAGATCACGCCTTGCCGGCGCGATTGCCGGAGCGGATCGAGCGCAGCTTCGACGTTTGCGGCGCGGGGAACAGGTCCGGATCGATGGCATGAGCGAGGATCTCCAGGCTCTCCACCAGTCGCGGACCGGGGCGGTTGAAATAGCTTGAGCCGTCGGTGAGGTAGACGCGGCCGCCTTTGACTGCTCGCGACTGCTCCCAGCCGGGGTTTGCCCGCAGGGCCGGCAGGTCGATCATTGCCCGCTGAATCCCAAACCCGCAGCAGGCAATGAACAGCACCTGCGGATCGGCAGCGCGAAGCTGCTCCCAGTCGATGCGGCGGGACGGCGAGTTGGGTTTGCCGATCATTTCGCAGCCGCCGGCCAGTTCCACGAGCTGGGGGTTCCAGTGCCCGCCGCAGAACAGGGGATCAATCCATTCCAGGAAGACGACCGATGGGTGATGGTCAATCTGTCGCGAGCGCCCGGCGATCGCTTGCACCCGCGCCCGAAGACCGTCGATGACTGCCTCGCCTTCATCCGCAACCCCGGCCGCCCGCGCGACGACGTGCATGCTTTGAAAGACGTCCTCCAGCGACATCGGCGCCAGGTTCACCACCTGCGGCCCCCACGGCATTGCCCACGCGGCCTGGCGCACTTCCGACTCATCCACGGCGCACACGTCACACAGCGCCTGTGTGACGATCAGGTCGGGTCGCAGCGCCTCAAGCGTCGGCAGGTCGAGCTGATAGAGTGGCCGCCCGCCCGCCGCCCGCTGGCGGACCAGGGCATCGATCTGGGCGCTGCCGGCGTCCGCCGGGATGAACGTGTGCGTCACCTTCGGCAGCTCGACCACCGATCCGGGAAAATCGCACTCGTGGGTCACGCCGACGAGCCGATCGCGCAGGCCCAGCAGGCAGACAATCTCGGTGGCGCTGGGGAGCAGTGAAACGATGCGCATGTTGCAGAGGATCGCTTCTCACTAAACTCGGTTCAATCCTGGTGGGTCCAGGTCATAGGTTTGGTTTTCCTTGTCACGATCCGGAGGCGGCTGAGGCATCTGTTCAATGCATGCGCAATGTGGCCGAATACACAGGCCGCAAATTGACTGAGTCTGAAATCGAGCGGTGGCGCGTCGAAAATGCTGGCGGGCCGGGGCCGTCAATCAGGGTTCCGCTGGCGGGAGAAGCGTAGGGGCCTTGGGATCGACGGCCCGTTGCGCTAGACGGGGCGAGGAATATAGCAATAAAATGACATAAACTCTGACGTAGTAGGCAGCAGATTGAAGCCAATGGGCAGTAAAAATGGGGTGCTCCAAATGTCGCGAATGTCGCGAAATGTTAATCCCGTTCGGCACACGGTTCAGCGCAATTAGCAATACTATGCATTTCAGTTAAATAGCAAGAATATGAATTGCGCTTCTGTCGGCTTGGCGGCATGATGCTTCGCGACGTGGTGCAGCAGGAGTTGAACGAC
>DATHPP010000520.1:0-10692 GCA_035483795.1 Tepidisphaeraceae bacterium
CCCCAAGCTCGGCGCGTCGTTCTATCAGGCACAGACCCAAGCCGGCGCACCGCCGGTGATCGCGCCGAATTTCTACTGGGACTTCGGTAAGCAATCGCCACGCGGGCCAGGGAAGGATGCCGCGATTTTTTCCAACTGCGACCGGCTGGATCTGTTCATCAACGGGCAGAAGCACGCCACGCTAACGCCCGACACGCAGCGCTATCCGCACCTGCGGCATGCGCCGTTCTTTGCCGATCTCGATCTGGATGGGGGCGCGCATCCGGAGCTGCGCATCGACGGGTTCATGGGCAATCGGTTGGCGCTGTCGCGGTCGTTTTCCCCCGACCCGTCGCAGGACCAGCTCTTCTTTGAAGCCGATGACAAGGAACTGCTCGCCGACGGCTCCGACGCCACGCGCCTTGTTTTCAAAGTGGTGGATCACTTCGGCGCCGATCGCCTCGGAGCTGAGGGCGAAGTGAAATTCGAGATCACCGGCCCGGCCGACCTGGTCGGCGACAACCCGTTCGTCCTCGCAGACAGCGGCGGTGTCGGCGCCGTCTGGGTTCGAACCAAACCGGGCGCGACGGGTCGCGTCCGCGTCACCGCCACGCATTCCACGCTCGGAGGAAAGTCGGTAGAGATTGATATCCGTCGAGTCGAATCGTAATCGCCGTGGCCTGCCCTTCGCGACTGCCTCGACCCATCACTGCCCTTGCGTGGGCCGAGCGGGCATCTGCGGCTCACCCACGATGATCCTGCCGATGTAAGCCACCGCCTTGCCCGTTGCGTCGACGGAGTTGGCATCGACGCTCACGACGACGAAGGGCTTGTGCGGCTCGACCGGGCCCTTGTTGGAGATCGTGACGCTCCGGATGACCGGCACCTTGACCCCCTTCCCGACCGTCACCGGGCTGTCGGAAATCGACGACAACTTGATTCCCAAGTCAAGCTCGACCATACCGCCCGCCGGGCTGCCCGCGATGCTGAAAATCGCCCCCGTGCTGTAGTACGAATAGGAGCTGACCTCATGGCCGTTCGCAGTCGTAGTGGTGTTCGTAATGATCGGGGTCTGAGTTTCTATGGCGACGTTTTCGCCGGACAGCCGAACAGACTGATTGGTGCGGAAAAGCGGGCGGACCGAGCCCAGCGCCGCCAGCGCCTTTTCGAACGTGTCGGTGCTTTGTGCGGCCTGCTGAAACGCATCGACGTCCAGCCGGCCAATCTGATCGGCCGGCATGCGCACATCGTAAACGGTGGCGTCAAACGAACAGGTAGGTCCCGTCCCCGGCGTTGGCTGAGGCAGATCGCCAAAGCCGCGAAGTCCCGCTCTAGTGCCGCCTCGCCCGGCGCGCCCGATGGGCTGGGTCGTGGGCGTCCCCGACAAGGCATTGATCGTCGGCGGCTCCTGGGCTGCGCCCTGCTGCGCCCGCGTCACTGCAACGGGAACGAGCCCCGCCAGCAGGAGGAGAGCGGCCGCGATGCTTGCGCGGACGCCGGGCGTGCGACGGCTTCGCTGCGAATCCAATATCGCCCGCAGCCGCTCTTCGAGCGTGGAGCGCCGGGCCATGGCGACCGCCGCCCCGACGAAGCGAAGGCTCGGCGCCGACGAGACGCTGCGCAACAGGTGCCGCGCGTAGGATGAGGCTTCTGCGCCGAAGTTGAGCACCAGATCGTCGCAGGCGCGCTCGCGTTCGACTTGCATCCGCCGGTTGGCGAACCATGCGATCGGATTGAACCAGTAGATCGCGCAGGCCAACTGCACGAGCAGTTGAGTGAGGCAGTCCCACCGCTTCACGTGCCCCAACTCGTGGAGAAGCACCGCTCTTTGCTGCTCGTGGGGCCAATCGGCGGCCTGATCAGGCAAAAGAAGGTGCGATCGCAGGACTCCCCAGGTCATCGGCATCGTCCGCAACGGGCTGCGCAAAAGCTCGACGGGCCGGCGGACGCCGAATTCACGCCCAAGCCGTTCGAGCAGGCCGTGCAGCTCACCCTCGCAGACACGGGCGCAACGCCGTCTCAGCGACCGTAGGCTCAAGTACCCCAGAACCATGTGCCCGAGAACCATCAGACTCCCGGCCAGCCAGCCCAGCAAGAGCCACGCGGTCCAGGGCAAATGCCCGGGAGAGGAAATTGTCGGCCCCGTGGATTTCGCGATCGCGCGCGAAGTGATTTGCACCGCTGGCGGCGCCATGATCGCCGCAGATCGGGGCGATGCCGCGTTCGGCGTGTCACTGATCAGGGGCGCCCGTTCTTGATACACCGCATCGTGCACCGGCAAGACTGACGACGATGAGACCGGCAATGCCGCCCTCTCCGATGCCGGCGCCCGCCATTCCCTGGCTTGCAGGTTTGGAAGAACACGCCAGGCCGGAAGCGCAGCCGAAAGAACCGGAAGCAACAGCACCCCCGCAAATCCGAGCAGCCACACCCAATACCGTACCGCGGCCGAGGCGCGGCGCATTGCCAGCGCCGCGCATGCCGCCATCCCGAGGACCACCACGCTTCTTGCCGCCGTGCTCAGCATGACGGGCGCCAGGCGATCAAGTGTCGCCACACATTCGAGAAAAGAAGGCAGTCCCATGTCAGTCTCCTTGTTTCCTGGCTTTTTCGATGAGATCTGAAAGGCGCTCCAGCTCTTCGGCAGTGAGCTTCGCGGACCGGCGCGGGTCGCTAAGGTGGGCGGCGACCGCATGTTCGAGCGACCCGTTGAAAAAAACATCCAGCACCCGCCCCAGCGCCGACCGCCCCGCCTGCCCACGCGGCTGCGTCGGGCGATAAATGAACTCCCGCCCTTCCTGGCGGTGGGTCAGATGCCCCTTTCGCTCCAGGATGCGCAAAAGCGTGCGCAGCGCCCCGCGCATCGGCGGGTTCGGGATCCCTGCCATCACCTGCGAGACGGTCGCCTCGCCGTGAGCGTAAACCACGTCCATGATCTGCCGTTCGCGCTTGCTGAGTTGGCGTGGGTCGGCCATCGCAGTCTCCATCGTGTTTGAAACCTCCGTGCCCGATAGGATAATAATTTATCCCTTGCGGGGGCATCTGTCAACCCAAATCAAGCTGATTGAAATCAACGCCGCAAATGTAGCGCAACGGGTATCGCTGATGTCGCGAGGCTCAAGCCGAAGCGCCGGCCGCCCCGCGGTGCGACAGCGCTTTGAGCGACAGTCCCAGCCCGATCCAGTTGGAACCGCGGAAGATCAGACTGATGCCCAGGAACAGCCCGATGACCCAGAAGGCCGAGGCCGGCCACTGTCGCCAGATCAAGATTCCCAGCGCCAGGTCGACGACGCCGCTGAACAGCACCCAGCCCCAGGCGGCAAAGTGGTAGCTGAGTGCCGCCACGATGCGGAAGATGCCGCCGACCATGAGCAGGCAGGACAGCAGGAGCGTCAGGGCGAGCAGCGCGCCCACCGGCGCGCGGAGAAACAGGACGCCGACGATGACGGAGAATACGCCGCCCAGCAGCAGGAAGAAAAACCCGCTCCACCCGCGGCACCACAGAGCGCCGAAGGTTTCGGTGAATCCGCCCACCACCAGCAGCGCGCCTAGAACCAACGCCGTCGCCAGCGACGCCACCTCGACCGCCGACAGCGCTACGAATCCGACGACGATCAAGGCGACCCCCAGAACAATGAACCAGAGCCAGTTGCCGCGAAGGGCATTGACTTCGTGTCGAAGCTCCAGGCCAAACGGACGCGGGAAAGCTGTAGTCATGACAAACCTCCGTTGCAGCGGGATGTTCGAATCCGGCGAATCAAGACGGTATGTTGCCGCGTGATGGCAGCATTACACCTTTCTCCCGCCGCAAGGGTCAATACAAAAATGCTCCCGGACCGCTGAGGCCGGCTTTGCCAGGCGCTGAAGGTTCGCGAAACGTAAAGAAAGCAGAGACTTATGACTCGCAGACAATTCATTAAAACGGCCGCGGCAGTCGGAACAGCACCCGCGGTCGCGGCTGGCGCCGGCAGTCGGTCCCTGGACGCCGGACTAACGGATCGTTTCGAGCTGGCCGAACTCACCATCCGCAATCTTCGACGGCAGCTTGCCAACGGGGCTCGGAAGAGTCAGTCGTTGGTGGAGAAATACCTCGAACGGATCGCCGGGATGGATCGCGCCGGCCCGATACTGCGATACGTTCTCGAAACCAATCCCGACGCGCTGGCCGACGCCAGCGCCGCGGACCGGGAGTTGAAGCTGGGACGCTCCCGTGGCGCGCTGCACGGCATTCCGATTCTGCTCAAGGACAATCTCGATACCGCCGGCAAGATGACGACGACCGCCGGGTCTTTGGCGCTGGAGGGTTCGATCCCCAAGGCCGACGCGTTTGTGGTCAGCAAGCTCAGGAGCGCCGGCGCAATTCTCCTGGGTAAGGCGAACCTGAGTGAGTGGGCAAATTTCCGCTCGACGCACTCATCGAGCGGCTGGAGCAGCCGGGGCGGGCAGGCGAAAAATCCCTACGCGCTGGACCGTAACCCATCGGGCTCGAGTTCGGGGTCAGCGGGGGCGGTGGCGGTCAGCTTCTGCGCCGCCGCCGTCGGCACCGAGACCGACGGCTCGGTCGTCTGCCCCGCTTCCTGCTGCGGAATCGTCGGCGTCAAGCCGACTGTCGGGCTGCTGAGCCGATCGGGGATCATCCCGATTTCGAAGACGCAGGACACCGCCGGCCCGATGGCGCGGACCGTGGAGGATGCCGCGATCCTGCTCGGCGCCATGGTGGGAGTTGATGTGCAAGACCCGGCAACCCGGCGCAGCGAAGGTAAATTCGAGACGGATTACACTCGTTTTCTCAACCGCAACGCGCTAAAGGGCGCGAAGATCGGCGTCGCGCGGTCAGACTCCTTCGCCTTCGCGCCGCCTTCGGACAAAGTGCTCTCCGAATCTATTGCGGTGATGAAATCCGCGGGCGCCCAAATCGTCGATCCGATCGATTTTGCCATCCTCGGCAAGCTCGATGACGCCGAGCTCACGGTGATGCTTTACGAATTCAAGACGGGCATCAATACCTACCTCGCAGGCCTGGGTGGGGAAACGCGGGCATGGACGCTGGCGGACCTGATCGCGTTCAACAAGGCCAACTCCGACCGCACGATGCCCTTTTTCGGACAAGAGTTATTCGAGAAGGCGCAGGCCAAGGGGTCGCTCCGTTCTCCTGAATATCTGGCGGCGCTGGAGAAGTGCTCGGGCGTGAAGAAGGCGATCGACACCGCGATGGAAAAACATCATCTCGACGCACTGGTTGCGATCACGGCCGGTCCTCCGCTGCTGACCGATCAGGTGAATGGCGATTACACGTCAGGGAACAGTTCGACCCTCGCTGCCGTGCCGGGCTATCCCAGCATCAGCGTTCCGGCGGGATTTTCCTTTGGACTGCCCATCGGGATCAGCTTCACCGGCCGGGCATTCTCCGAGACGACGTTGATCGGATTGGCCTACGCCTTTGAGCACGCAACCGGAATTCGGAAGCCGCCGAGATTCCTGCCTACCGCCGATTTATCGCGCCCGTAGCAGAGAATGCCGCCTGCCATTTAGCCAGCGGCAGCCGATCGCGCGCGGACTATCGCCAGGACTGGAATCGCGACAATCGCGGCGATGGCGCCGGTCAGCAGGCCCGCCTGGAGGTGATGGTTGAGCAGCCATACGTTCCACAGGCGTCCGGTGATGAGGTTGGCGGCGATCTGGCAGACGC
Source organism: Tepidisphaeraceae bacterium (assembly GCA_035483795.1). GTDB lineage: Bacteria > Planctomycetota > Phycisphaerae > Tepidisphaerales > Tepidisphaeraceae > DASXMX01. The sequence continues at coordinate 5,669 of DATHPP010000520.1, forward strand.
CGGTAACGGTATAGAACAATCCGATGGCCCCGCCGCGTTGGTGGGGTTCGACAACGTCGGCGATCATCGCCTTGGTGACGCCGTCCGTCAGGGACTGGTAGAGGCCGTACACCGCGAACAGCCCCCACACCTCGGCGGATGAACGGGCGGCGGAAAAGCCGAGGTACACACCCGCAAAGACCAGCCAGCCGGCGATGATGACCGGCTTGCGCCCGATTCGATCCGAGAGCCGGCCGAGCTGCGTCGCCGTCGCCGCGAACACGGCGCTGAACAGCGCGTAGGCCAAAATAACCCCTCGGAATCCGAGCCCAAGATTCGTCGATCGCAAAATCAGGAACGAATCCGCGCTGTTGCCAATCGCAAAGACGGCCATCGCGAGAATGAAAAGCCAGAACGAGGAGGAATGAGACTGCCACAGGCGCGGAGGCGCTTTGCTGGCGGTCGGTTCGTGAAAGGGGTCTTCCACCGCGACGGCAGCGACCGCTACGCTCGCAAGTCCCGGCACGATGGCCACGAAAAAAATCCACGCCAGCGGAAATTTCGGCCAAAACGTCAGGATCGCCAGGAGCGACAGCGGCCCGGCGATCGCGCCGATCGTGTCCATCATGCGGTGAAATCCGAACGCCAGCCCGCGGTGAAGCGGATCGGTGGAATCGGCAATCAGCGCGTCACGCGGCGACGTGCGGATTGCTTTTCCGATGCGGTCTCCCACCCGCCCGGCAAGGATCAGCGGCCAGCCACCCGTGTACTTAGCGGTTCCGATGACCGGCTTGGCCAGCGCCGACAGAAAATAGCCCCACACGACGAACGGCTTGCGCCGGCGAAACCGGTCGGAGAACAGGCCGGTGAGCCAGCGGAGAATGCTGCCGCCGCCCTCGGCGACGCCTTCGATGAGCCCCAGCAGCTCCGCCGAGGCGCCCAGCGTCTTCGTGATGAAAATCGGGATGACCGGGTAGAGCATCTCCGACGCCATGTCGTTGAGCAGGCTCACCCAGCCAAGGATGATGACGTTGCGGCTGAGACCTCGGATTTTCATCGGGCGGAATTTGAACCGGGAGCGCTGAAATTCGGAAGTGTCGCGGGGAAATTCCATCCGTGAGACAATAAATGTTTCACAGCGTCGGCGCCGGCCGGGATGCCGGCTCCGACCCGCGTGGCCGCTTGCCAGGCGGCAATGGCGTCGGCAATTCGGCCCTCGCGATCCAACTCGTTGCCGTAAGTGTCCAGATCGGTGGCGGCGGCACGCTTGTCGAGCCGGCCTTCTCTGGCTGCCTGCTCGGCATCGCGCGCCACCGCGGCCAGGTCATCGATCGCCAGTTGGCGACGGCCGAGAAGAAAAGGAAGTTGATAGTTTGTGATGCCGCGTAGAAAACGCACCTCAAGGTCCTGCCGCGCCATCGCCACCGCGCGGTCCTGGAGCACGAGCCCCTGATGCGCCAGCGACGCCTTGTCCCACAAAAGAAACGCCCGTGACGCCGCCAGCAGGTCTACTGCGCCACGATAGGCGACGACCTGGGCGTTGCTCGAACTCGCACCGCCCAGCTCGTCGAGCAACGCTTGCGACTGCTCGAGCGCTTCGTCGTCGCCGGCGACGGCGCGATAGAACAGATCCTTTGCTCGCGACAGCCGCTGCTCGCGCGTCGGTTGAGTCGAAACGGTGCGTGCCGGTGGAGAGGGAGCTGCATGGCTACAGCCGCCGATCACAGCGGGAAAAAGACAAATCGCCACCGATGAACACCGATAAACACAGATGCCGAGCCAGTCTGAAACCTGAGTCGCCAAATTCTTATCTGTGTTCATCTTCGTTGATCTGTGGCGAACCATTTTTCCGGGCACCAACAAAAAAGTCTGCCGCCCGTGTCGGCGGCAGACTTTATGTTCGGCGGTGATCCGCTTCAATTCCATCGGCGATCAGAGCTCGGGCAACTGGTACTTGTCGCGGCGTTCGCGGTCGCGCCACCCGTTGGCCTCCTCGTCGCCCGGAAATTCCCACTTCTTGGGGTCCCATGTTAGCTTGCGATGGTGCCAGTAGGCCAGGTTCACCAGGTGGCAGACGGTGACGCTGCGGGCTCCGATCTCGACGTCGGCGATCGGACGGTTGCGGGTCTTGATGCAGGCCATCCAGTCTTCGTGGTGGCCGGGACTCTTGAAGTAGAAGATCTCGTCCTCGTGGATCGGCTCTTTGAGGATTTTGTCGGGGTTGCTGATGATCATTTCCCGGTTGACGAAGATTTTGCCGTGCTCGCCGATGAAATGAATGCCGTTGGTTTCCCTGGCCTCGCGCGTTCCTCCGCCGCGGCGGTTGGGCACGGGACCTTCGTACACCACGTTCTTGTGCGTCACCAGGATTTCGTCGCCCACCTTCGAGCCTCGATAGATGACCGATGCGCCGTACTTGTCGTCGGGGCTCTCGGGCGGGAGGATTTCGACCGGGCCGGAATGGTCCATGCCCAGGGCCCATTGGGTGATGTCAAAGTGGTGGGCGCCCCAGTCGGTGACGTAGCCGCCCGAGTATTCGCGGTAGTCGCGCCAGCCGGGGTTGAAGGGATAATCGTTGGGATTGGATGCTTTGCGGCAGAGGACGTCGTTGTAGGGCCGCTCGGGGGCCTGGCCGAGCCAGATGTCCCATTCGATGCCGTCGGGAATCGGCTGCTCGGGCAGGTCGCAGGGCTTGCTGGTGGCGCCGACGCCAACCCACACCTCCTTGATCTTGCCGATGCGGCCGTTCTGGATGTACTCGCAGGCCTGCCGGAACGGGCCTTCGGAGCGCTGCTGGCTGCCGGTCTGGAAGACGCGTTTTTCCTTGCGGATGCAATCGAGGATTGTCTTGGCCTCGTGAATGGTGAGGGTGAGCGGCTTCTCGCAGTAGATGTCCTTGCCGGCCTTGGCGGCGTTCATGGCGATCGCCGTGTGCCAGTGGTCCGGAACGCCGATCACCACTGCGTCGATGTCCTTGCGGTCAAGCAGCTCGTGATAGTCGACGTACTGATCGACCTTGCCGGTGCGCTCGAGCTGCTCGTACTTCCTGTCGACCGTGTTCTTGGCGCGTTCGCGGCGGCCCTTGTGCACGTCGCATACCGCCAGCACCTGCGTGCTCGACAGCCCCGAGAGCTTGTTGAGGTGACCGCTGCTTTGCTTGCCGATGCCGATGAAACCCAGTGTCAGCCGCTCGCTGGGCGCGGGTTTGTCGTCTTTTCCCAGGGCGCGGGAAGAAATGATGGTTGGCGCGGCGACGGCCAGCGCCGCCCCTCGGACAAAGTCGCGGCGACTGACGGATTTGCTCTTGGGCATGTCGGCTCCTCGTTTCAAGAAGGTTTTCGTGGATGAACGTCCGCACATAATACAACGGAGCGGTGAATTTGATGAATTGGCACCCCACAGGCAATCGCAGGCAGCCATTTTCCGGAAGGGGCGCGACTCATGCCGAACCGGAGTCTTCCGCCTTGACCGTTGGCGTTACGTCCCTCCCCCGAGTATTCATTGGCCCCCAAAATCCGTAAGTTCTCTCAACAGGGACCATTGCCGGAGCCGGATATGACCACCACCGCATCGCGGTATACGTACCTCGAAGATCCGTTTCATTCGTCCCTGGACAGCTATGAAGGCGTTCCCGATTTTGTCGCGCCGCGGAAGGCCCAATCTGCATTTGACCTGACCGGCGGGGCCCACGAGATTCTCGCCTGGGCCGGGAATATTCTGCCCGGCATCGCTCTGGCTTTCGTACTCGCGTGGTTCGGATATTTGCTGTCGGAGCTGTGCGGCCGCCGGCTGAATTACCAGCCGGGCAAGAGCCCGGTCAGCCCTGTCACCGTTGCCGTGCTGCTGGGATTGCTGCTTCGCAACACGATCGGAGTTCCCAAGGTCTATGAAGCCGGGCTACGCCTGTGCCTCAAGACGGTTTTGCGGCTGGGAATTGTCGTTTTGGGTTTGACGCTCTCTTTGACTGCGATTCGCAGTGAGGTCATTGTCGGTCTTCCTGTCATCCTCTGCTGCATCGTCACGGCGCTGGTTCTGGTGACGTTCGTGAACCGCGCTCTGGGCCTGCCGCGCCGGCTTGGCACGCTGATCGCCGTCGGCACGAGCATCTGCGGCGTGTCCGCGATCGTCGCCACCGCGCCAATCATCGACGCCGAGGATGACGAGACCGCGTATGCCGTCGCGTGCATCACGATCTTCGGCCTGCTCGCGCTGATCACCTATCCCTTTCTCGCTCACCAGCTCTTTGCCACGCCGGTGCAGGCGGGCACGTTCCTGGGCACCGCCATCCACGACACCTCGCAGGTCGCCGGGGCCGGCCTGGCTTATGCCCAGCAGTACAAGGCCGAGATCGCGATGAAGACGGCCATCACCGTCAAGCTCGTTCGCAATCTCTGCATGTCGCTGCTGATTCCCATGATGGCCGTTCTCTATCATCGCGGCCAGGCCCAGGGCTCGGCCCGATCGCCCGGCCAGAAATGGCACAACGTCATTCCGCTGTTCGTCGTCGCATTCGTGCTGATGGCATGCATTCGCTCGCTGGGCGATGCCGGGGGCGCCAAGGCTTTCGGGATGATTCCTCAGGATCAATGGAAGCTCGTCGACAGCGGCGCCAAATTCTTCGCCCCCTGGCTGCTGGCGACGGCGCTGGGCGCCGTCGGCCTGGGCACCGGGCTGGCCAAGCTCAAAGGCCTGGGGCTCAAGCCTTTCTCGGTCGGTTTTGCCGCGGCGCTCTGCGTTGGCGCGGTGAGCTTCGCGCTGATCAAGTTGCTGGCGCCATACCTTCAGTAGGCGTGAAGGGGGATCGGGCATCGGCTTATTTGAATTTCAAGATGACCGCCGAGGCGTGCGGGAGGGCGAGGCGGATGACGCCGCCGGCTGCGGATATTCTGTCGCGATCGCCCGGGGTCCAACTGCCGTCGGCGGCGACCGAATTCCCGGCGAACGTCACGCCGGTTCGAGCGTCCGCCGACGTGGCACGCAGGGACCAGACTTCGGCCATTGACAATCCCTCGGGCACGGCACATTCGATGATTGCGTCCTGCGCC
>DATHPP010000521.1:0-18596 GCA_035483795.1 Tepidisphaeraceae bacterium
CATTTCTGGCCGATGAAGCGGGATCACTATAATCGGCTGCGGAGGGCCAGTTCCGACGACCCGCAAACGCTAGCAAAATTGTTGGAGCAACGGCGCTTCTTCTGTGCGGAGGCTAGTCATGCGAAATATGTTCTGCTGGCCTTCTCTTACAAAGAGGACCCAAAGATTTGGAAGTTCCTAGAAGACCGGCTGCGGATCGTAGGCTTTGAGTCCGCGCTTTTCGTAATCCGCAGACCGGGCTGGGCAAAAGGCGGCGGCGACTTTTGGGGAGCAACGGGGATCATGCGGCGCGTGATGGAGAAGCTCAGGCAGCACGCCATCGCGCCGATGGTGCTCAGACAGAGGGTCGCTGACGGTTACCGTCTACCGAGCGAGGAGCTGCACTACTTCTTCCTTCCGGACCTGACGAGCTTACAGGCATTTGCGGCGGAGTATGCCGATGCACGCTCATTCTTCCTGGCACTCGAAAGCACCGACTTCAGCGAACTGATCTATGACGTAAGAATTCAGGTGCGTGTAAAAGCAGCCAACAACCAGGAGTCGTTAGTCACGTTCCGCGAACTAAGCGAGGGCGAGCAGCAGCTCCTCATGGTTCTTGGCCTGATGCGATTCACAAAGTCGCATCAATCGCTCATCCTTTTGGATGAGCCGGACACACACTTGAATCCAGTCTGGAGCGTTGGATATCTCAAGGACTTAGCCTCAGTCGTTAGTGACGACAACGATCCATCGCCCGAGCAGCAGACGAGCCAGCTTCTAATGGCGACGCATGACCCGCTGGTGATCGCCAGTCTAGTTAAGGATCAAGTTCATCTTCTTAAGCGTGACATGGCGACACTGTCGTGTTACTGGCAACAGGCGACCGTCAATCCCAAAGGGCTCGGATTCACGGGAATATTGACGAGCGAGATTTTTGGCTTCCGAAGCGACCTTGATCCGGAAACTCTTGCGGATTTGGACAACCGAGTCCGATTGATTGCAAAAGAGAAGCAGCTCTCCGCGAAAGAGAAGAAGGCGTTGGCGGAAATTGACAAAAGATTGGCAGAGGCTGGCTTCTCGAAGGCATTCAGTGATCCCTACTACGCTGCATTTGTTCGGGCATGGGGGAGGCGATATGCGGAGCAAATGGCAGGCAAGGAAGTCCTTAGCAAAAAGGACACTGAAGAGATCGACCATATAGCCAAGGAGGTCCTCGTCGAGGCAGTTGCAGAAGTAGAGAAGGGGAGCTAGGCGAATGCGCTACATCGACATCGACCAGCTGCAGTTGCCCAATGGCTGGCAGGCGCGCGCCCACGCGGCGATTAATAGCTTACGAAATGAGATTCAGCACGCGGAGGCTGTTGCACGTGCGGCCGGTGAAGATGCAAACGGGATCGCTGACGCTCGCAAGTCTGCGATCACAGGCGGATTAGAACAAACTATTCGCGAGAGAGTTTGGAGAGATCTCGCGCCTCAGTTGTCTGCGCTGAGCAAAGGGAAGTGCTGGTATTCGGAAAGTCGGAATCCGACGGCTGACAAGAATGTCGACCACTTCCGCCCCAAAAACCGGGTAGATGAAGACCCCGGTCACGAAGGATATTGGTGGCTGGCGTTCGATTGGCGGAACTACCGGTACTCAAGCCAGTGGTGCAACCAGCGGCGCAACGACAAGATCGACAATACAAATGGCGGCAAGTGGGATCATTTTCCATTGTGCCCTGGCAGCTTTAGGGCGAGGGCGGAAGGAGATGACTACGATCAAGAAGAGCCGGAACTTCTTGATCCCATTGATCCCGATGACTGGAAGTTACTATCGTTCCGGCCCAACGGTGAACCCACGCCGAATGCCGCGCCAAGCACCAAAGAATATTCCCGTGCCGAAAAGACAATCGTGGTTTACCACCTTCATTTCCGTGAACTGGTAAACGAACGCCGTCCAATTTCCGGTCAAGTCGAGCGATTGGCTCAGGAGATGGAGAGCCTTTATCCGAAGATAAAGGATTTGGCTTTCAGGCGGACCTTCAAAAATCGCGAAAAGGATCTGCTTCGACTCATCCACCCCGATAGTGACTATTCAGCAGCGGCCTTGGCCTATGCCCGCGCGCAAGTCTACAAGCTGGAAAAAGGTCATCAAGTAAGGCGCGAGTGGCTTGAAGATATTTTGAATTCGCACGCATGAGTCAAACAGCTTCCACTCTCGTTCAAAAAGTCTGGAGCTATGCCCACGTTATGCGCGACGACGGGCTTTCGTTTCTGGACTACACGGAACAGATTACTTATCTGCTCTTCCTCAAAATCGCATGGGAGCGAGCAAGTGGCGCCGAACGAAAGGGCGACGAACCCCAGTTTTGCTGGGGCAAGATGATCTCCGCCTCCGACGACGCAAAACTGGCGCGCACTTACCAGGGAGTCCTGCGCAAATTGAGCACGAGCACGGGCCTTCTTGGGCTCATCTTTACCAAGCCGCAAAGCAAAATCGAGGACGCTGCCAAACTTCGGAGGCTAGTCAGGCTGGTGGATGAGCAAGAATGGGCGACGCTCGACGTGGACGTGAAAGGTGAGATCTACGAAGGCTTGCTTGCGCGAAATGCTGAGGATGTCCGCGGGGGAGCTGGACAGTACTTCACGCCCAGGCCGGTGATCCGAGCCATCGTCGACGTGATGGGTCCTGAGCCAACGATGCGCATCAGTGATCCCGCGTGCGGCACGGGCGGATTTCTTCTCGCGGCTCACGAATATGTGGTGAAGCGCTACCCGGCGATGGACGACAAGACGCGAAAGTTTGTCGATGAAGAAGCGATGCACGGGAATGACATCGTCGCGAGCGTCGCGCGTCTTTGCGGGATGAACCTTTTTCTGCACGGAATGGGCGGCGGCAAGAGGTTGCTGGTGGATATATCGGACAGCCTCGCGAAAAGGTCCTCGCCAGTGGATATGGTTTTAACCAATCCGCCGTTCGGCAAGAAGAGCAGCTTCACAGTAATCCACGATGATGGCAAAAGGGACACCGAAAAACTTTACTACGAAAGGAAGGACTTTTGGGCGACGACCAGCAACAAGCAACTCAACTTTGTACAGAACGTCTACACGATGCTCGTGGATGGTGGGCGGGCGGCAATGGTGGTTCCCGACAATGTGCTGTTTGAAGGGGGCGTGGGCGAGGAAATCCGCCGGGCCGTACTCAATCATTGCGATGTCCATACCCTGCTTCGTCTGCCCACAGGCATCTGGTATTCCGCCGGAGTGAAAGCAAATGTGCTTTTCTTCGATAAGAAGAGTGGTTCCGGAAAGCCGGCCACTAAGAAGCTTTGGGTCTACGACCTGAGAACCAATAAGAACTTCACTCTTCGTCAAAATCCAATAGCCGACGAAGATTTGGGGCCGTTTGTCGATCTCTATCAAGCTGAAGATCGTGAACGGAAACGCCGGGAATCGGAGCGATTCAAATGCTTCAGCTACTCCGAAATAATGGAGCGTGACAAGGCAAATCTCGACATTTTCTGGCTGAAGGACGATTCCCTGACTGATATCGACAATCTCGCGAAACCCGAAGCATTGGCGTCGGCGATTTTACGGGATCTCGAAGATGCAATGAAGGCGTTTACCGAAGTCGAGCGGGAGCTAAAGCGGTAAAGGCCGTCAAGGGCAGCGTCACTATCGACTGGACGGTTCGCGAAAACGTGCGATCACCAGATGCGGGTGATCATCAGGCGGATTTTGCGGAAGCCCGGCTATCCGCTGGACAAGCAGGCGCGGGCGACGGAATTGGTGATGGAGCAGGCCGAGGTGCTGTGCCGCGAATGGAGCGGGTGAGTCAACCCGGAGTCGCAAACGGGTCATCATGCTGCCTGCGGGCGTCCCCCTTTTCGGGCAAAAAAGGACATTTTCCGTAAACCTTGTCGGCAAAAGGATTTCGATTGAAGGCATTCCCCCGCACGTGAAAACGGAGTGCTCCAAATGTCGCGAATGTCGCAGAATGTCGCACTTTTTGGGGGTGTGACAAGTGCGACATTTCCATTTCGGATGTTCGACAGTCGCGCCGAATCATCGCAACTGTGGCGGCTTAGTCGAGCGGGGATTCCGCGCCGTTGGAAGCGATGACCCCGACGGGATTCGAACCCGTGTCGCGGCCTTGAAAGGGCCGTGTCCTAGGCCTCTAGACGACGGGGCCGCCGGGGGCGAAAAACGCTTCGCCCGCCCAGGAGGAGCCGAACAATATGCAGATGATTTCCGGGGCGTCAACGGGAAGGGGGCGAAGTGCTGGGTGTAGCAGGCACGCTCCGCGTGCCGTGGCTGACGGCACGCGGAGCGTGCCTGCTACAACTTCGCATACGCGCCTAATTTTCATCGGCGCGCGGGAGCGACTACATTCCGCGCATCATGCTGCACTATTACAAGTTCCGGCAGGACTTCTTGGGGCCTGTGGCGGCGAAAGACGTTTACGTGAAGCGCGGGGCGGGCAAGGGGTGGCCGGAGGAGTGTCCGCCGATCCGGGCGGCTAATGCTTTCGGGTTCGACGTGCTGGCGAATTTCGACGTGACGTTCGTACGGCAGCGAAACGGCGACTGGCGGGCCGAGCCGGATCGGGTGATCGAGAGCGATTTTGATTACACGCCGCGTGACGATGCCGCGGGCCGGCCGCTGCAGCAGCAGTATGCCTGGTTCTGGGAGAAGGGGCAGAAGCTCCCGCACGTGATCTCCGACAACGTCTATCAGGCCGTCCGCGATCAGGTGAAGGTCAGCAGCTATCTGTTTCTCAAGACCGATCCCAACGAGCTGATTTACATGACCGACGTGCCGAACCTGACGCGGCGGTGGCGGAGCATGACGGCGCTGATCGACACCGACTGGTACCCGGCCAGCTATCCGTGGCATTGCGTGATCGAGCTGGAGGCGTCACAGAAACGGGTGACGATCGCCAGGGGCGAGCCGTTGTGCCGGCTCATGCCGGTGCGGCGCGACACGTATTTTGCGTCGCAGATGACGCCGGGCGAATTCGACGCCTTCTTCGGCCGCGGGCAGCAATGGCTGGCGACGCACGGGCAGGTGCAGCATGAGGGGACGGTCGACATCCGCCGGACGTACGTGCGGCAGCAACTGAAATCGAAATTCGTGGTGCTCGAGTAGCGGCCGATTCAATGATGCCCGGCGGCGGGAGTTGAAGTGATTCGAGCTTCGGTGCCGGCGCGGAGGCGGGCGAGGTTGCCGCGATGTTTGTAGATGATCATCAGCGAAACAAGACATGAGAACGCCAGGAGCGGCCACTGCTGGCCGAACACGGGCCAGTTAAACGCAATGCCCGTGAGCAGATAGGCCGCCGGCAGGACGATGGCGCCGCCCATGGAGGCGACACTCACGTAGCGCGTCACCTTGAGGAGGATGAGAAACGCCAGCAGGGCGGCGACGCTGGGGATGGTGAAGAAGGGAAACACGCCGAGCATTACGCCAGTGCTCGTGGCGACCCCTTTGCCTCCGCGAAAACCGAGGAAAATGCTGAACATGTGCCCGAAGATGGCGGCGAACCCGACGAGCAGCCACAGCAGATAATCGGCTGACTGATCATCGCGGGCACTTCCATTGAAGTGTCGCAGCACGATCGCGCTGGCAAGGGTGGGGACAAATCCCTTGAGCAGATCGAGGGCGAAAACGATGGCGAAGAAGCGCAGGCCCAGGAGACGGCCGACGTTGGTGGCGCCGATGTTGCCGCTGCCGGCCTTGCGCGGGTCGACGCCGCGGGTGCGGGCGATCAGAAGCCCGAACGGGATCGAGCCCAGAATATAAGCCGCCGGAATCAACCCCAGCAGAGCGGCCTGCGCGGTGGTCATCCTGAATGTTGTTTTATCCGATCGTGGCAGGAGTGTCTTGTGAAAGCAGCTCGAGGGTCATTCCGCCGTACTGTCGTGTATCGAGAACCTTGAGTCCCGGGAGGTCGAGCGTGTCGGCTGAATCGTGCCGGAAAACCACGATGGCGTCCGGCAGAAGATGCCGGGCGATCAGGTTCACAGCGAGCCTGCGAAGCTCCTCCGGACGTTCATTTAGAAAGCGGTAGGGCGGGTCGAGGAAGACCAGTGCAGCCTGGTCCCGCGTTGTCGGGCTGGCAAACCAGCGGAACAGGTCCATCGAGACGACGTTGGAGCGATCGCCGAGACCGAGCGCCGCGATGTTTTGGCTGAGGCGATCGAGGGCGGTGCGTTCGGTCTCGAAGAATGAAACGTGGCTTGCCCCGCGGCTGAGGGATTCCAGCCCCATGCTTCCGGTGCCGGCAAAGCAGTCGAAGACGGCAGCGCCGCCGAGGCGCGGCGCGAGAATGTCGAACAGCGATTGCTTGACGCGATCGGTTATCGGCCGTGTCGCTCCGGTCGCAGGGGGCAGGAGCTTGCGCCCGCGAAACTCGCCGGCGATGATGCGCATGGCCCGCCAATGTAGCGGAAGCGTCGGCCCTTCGTGTAGAATTTGTAACCTCAGGGGAGTTTTCAAATGGCCGACCGGAACATTCATTACGAGGCGGCGTTCGAGGCGTTCCTCCGCGATCGGGGGATTCCGTGCGTTGCCGTCGATGAGGCGAAGAAGGCGCTGTTCGCCAACGCCAAGCTCAAGAGCTTCGACTTCGTCGTGTACAGCAAGAACGGCCCGAACCTGCTGATCGACGTGAAAGGCCGGCAACTGCGCAACCGCTCGTCGCGGCGGGGATTCGAGACCTGGGCCACCGAGCAGGACGTCAACGACCTGATGCAGTGGGAGCAGGTTTTTGGCGACGGCTACAAGGCGCTGCTCACGTTTATTTACTGGATCGACCCGCCGCTCAGTCCCGAGGCGGGAATGTATCTGCATCGCGGCCGCTGGTACTGGCTGATGGGGGTTGATCTGGGTGAGTATCGCAACCACATGCGACGGCGATCGCCCAAATGGGAGACGGTGAGCCTGCCGGCCGGAGATTTCAAGTCATTGGCCAGGCCGATCGAGAGCTGGTTGTGATCTTCTGAGCGCGCGCAGATTTGCCGCCGGGAAGGAACGAAGATGGATGTGGCTAGCGGAGTTTTTGCGGCCGGTGAATGCGAAATCACGGGCGGAGGCGCAGTGAGGATCGGCGCCGACGTCGTGCTTGGGGCCAGGATCAGGATCGAATCGATAGATGGCCGGGCAGTGACGATCGGTGACCGGGCCTGGATTGGCGACGGGGCATCGATCCGGCCCGGGGTGAGCATCGGCGAGGGGGCGCTGGTGTGCTCGAAAAGTGTGGTCGAATCGGACGTGCCCGCGTATGCGGTCGTCGAGGGAGTACCGGCGCAAGTGACATGGCGATTACGATGATCGCGGGTGGTATGCAGAGCAAACCCGTCGTCTTTCACGTCACGCACTGGAAAGCCGGGTCGCAATGGATCCGCGCGGTGCTGGGCGCCGCCGCTCCCCGGCGGGTCGAGGTGCCGGGACACGATTTTGCCGGCCCCGTCGAGCCGGGAAGGATCTACACCCCGTTCTATGCCAGCTTCGAGAGGTTCCGCGCCGTGGTCCCGGAGCAGTTGTCGCAAAGGACGTTTGCTGTAATCCGCGATCCGCGCGATACCGCCGTCTCGTGGTATTTCTCGCTGCGCTATTCTCACCGGCTCGACGATCCGTCGGTGAAGGAATCGCGCGCGATTCTTTCCCGCCTGAGCAAGGTCGACGGCCTGGCGCTGGTCATCTGCAATCATCTGCGCGACGCGGTGTCGATTCAGCAGTCGTGGCTGAATGCCGGGGCGAAGATTTTCCGCTATGAAGACCTGCGGCTGCGGGCACAGGAGAGTTTTGCGGAGCTGTTTGACTACTGCGAGCTGGACGTGCCGGAGCGGCTGAGACGAAAGATCGTCGATCGCCATCGCTTCGAGCGGCGGACGTGGTGGCGGTTTGGCTGCCAGAGCATTCGCTCGCACCTTCGCAAGGCCGCGCCGGGCGACTGGAAAAACCACTTCTGCGAGCGGCTCAAGAGGCTGTTCAAGATCCACTACGGCCAGATTCTGATCACTGCCGGTTATGAGCGTGATGAGTGCTGGTAGGAGACAGCGCGGCGGCCGCTTGGGCGGAAGATGCCTGGGTTTGCGGTGTCGCAGCGCTGGAGAGGACTGTATTGAGGGTGGCAAGCAGGTCCTGAAGCTCGCTGCTGTTGACGTTCCCGCTGTAGTCGAAATCTCCCTGGTCCCAGGTCCGTCCGGAGGTGTTGAGCGACGTGAGAAGTATCTGAAGATCGGTGCTGTTGACCTGTCCGTCGAGGTTGGCGTCCCCGATCAGAGTGTACTTCAGCTCGATGGTGTTGGGGTTGGTGTTGATCCCCTGCCCATCGGAAGAGTCGGCGTAGCCGATGGCGGTGCTGTGATTGGGATTAGTCCGGGCGGGGGTCGAGGTGATTACGCCCGAGGATGCAGTCGGCGCTCCGTTCCAGGCGCCGTTGTTGTAGCCGTTGTGGAGGGCGCTCTTGATCGCGGAGATGGGATCGGAACTTCCGTAGCTGATGTAGACGGTGCTGGAGCCGATGTCGAGCGCAGTGCCGGCCAGTGGGTTTGTTCCCTGAAGGCCAACGACGGTAAGGTTCCCGTTGAGATTCAGCCGGTTGGGCAGCGGATTGCCGTTGGCATACGAGAGGTTAATCGTTTCGCTGGCGCCACTGGAGTTGATCGTCAGGCCGTTGGGGTCGTTGATCGATAATTGGCCGCTCGAAGCGCCCATCGTCCAGTCAATGTGCAGGTGGTCGCTGTCTTGGGTCAGCGTGATATGGGCGGCGCCCGAGGCTGAAATGGTATCCGACGCCGTCTGCCAGGCGTCGGTGATGGGCGTAGCGCCGGCGGTGTTGTTCATGTGGGACAGGCCGTACATGTCTTCGAGGGTCCGCAGAACGCCGTAGTGATCGACGTACTCGGAATAGTTTCCCGGCTTCACTGGCTGTCCGTAAAAGATCGTCGGAATCTGATTGCTCTGCGAGCCGTCATCCTCGTCCCAGGTGACGATCAGCAGGCTGTTGTGCGTCTTGGCCCAGGTGGCGTAAGCGCCGATGTTGGTCTGTAGCCAGGCGTCGCCCTGATTGATCGTTCCATCGTGCATGTCGTTGTTGAGATTGGGAACGACGAACGACACAGTGGGGAGCGATGCGTAGTTGGTGGGGAAGGAGGTGAAGGGCATGTTTTCCGACGGCGGCACGTCGGAGAAATCGGACCAGGGGTTGTGCTTGCGAGCGTAGGCGCCGCTGGTGAGGACAGTGGAGCCGGTCGAGGGAAGGTCCTCGGAATATCCGCCGAAGGTTCGCCCCGCCGCGGCCAGCGCCGATCCCAGATCGGGGCCGGAAAACGGGCCGCAGGCGTTGTCGTCGGTGACTCCCTGCGTCGAGCCGGAGAACAGGGCCAGATAGTTCGGCTGGCTCGGATGGGTGATGGCAAAGGAGTTGGTGAACAGCGCGCCGCCGGCGGCAAGCGAGTTGATATAGGGCGCCGCTGAATTTCCGATGATGTCGCTATAGCTCTGGTTTTCCTCGACTACCACGACGACGTGGTCGGGCGTCGGCACTCCGGAAAGGAGCCGGCGAGGTTCGAGCGCTTCGACTAGGCCGGCCTTGCGGATTTTCCGCATCATATTTCCTTCAGAATCAAAACATCCCTCAAAAACCTTGCCTTCCCAAGCCGCGGTTTCGACCGCGCTCCCCCGCGGGGTCTGGTTTGCGTGGGGGCGAAGTGTAGTTCCGACCCGCCGATCATTTCTTCCTCAAACCGAAGAAAAAATGAAATTTATTTCGCACTCAATATGTCATGAACGAGATGTTCGCGTGATGCAAATTTCCGCAACACGCTATGTTCATTCGCTGATAGCAATTACATTCAAGCGGCCGGCCTTGGGGCCGCCGAACGGTTATCGCGCATCTGTTTGAGGGATTACCCATCTCAACAGGACGCGCCTTGGGCGGGCGAAGAGGAGGATTAGCGGCCGCACTCGGGGCAGACGCCGCTGGTGTTGCCAGTGAGGTCGTAGCCGCAGTTGCCGCAAAGGCCCTGGGCGATGCGCCTCTGGCGTGCCCGCTTCCAGGTGTACCTGAGCCAGGACACCAGCGTCAGGACAAAGCCCAGGACATAGGCGGGCAGGAGCAGCGCGACGGCGCGAACGGTGAAGAGTGGGTCCGGCGTTTGCGCGAGGCTCTGCGCCGCCATGACGGGAAGCGACAGCGGGGCAACCAGCGCGACCGTCAGCAGATCGAAGTAGTCGTGGGAGCCGAGCCAAATGGAAATGGCCACGGCCCACGCGGCCGCGGCGTAGCTTCCCCCGCAATGCGCGACCGCCAGATCGAGAATGGCCCGGAATGCTCTCATCCACCGCGCCGCCAAAACTAACGATGAATCATTCGGTTGATCTGTGGCCAGAAATGCCACGCCGCCACAGCGATGACGATGAGAAGCACGAGCAGCAGCAGCTTTCCACCGCCGCCCGACCGGCGGGGAGAGGTCCGGCCTTCGCCGCTGTAGGCCGGGTAGCCGTCGCTGACGTCGATGACGCGGCTGACGCTCATGCCGGCCTGCGTCGCCTTGCGCTCGGCGGCCGCTTTGCTCTCCGCCTCGAACTCCAGCATCATCCGCGCCCCCGTGTCCCGGTTCGACCCGATGATCTGATATTTCATCCGCATGCCCTCGCGCAAAAGCCCGGCGACAATTATAAGCGTTCCGCGGCGTGCCGCGAAAAATGCTTGCGTCGTCGCTCGCGCAGAGCGGGAGGGCGAGGCCACTCCTTTCGCGTTCTCGCAAAAAAACGTCACCGGAGATGTATTTTGGTGGGGCAGGCATTCCTGCCTGCCTCGGGTCGACGTACTCGTCGACCCGAAACATTCGGTGGGATGCCGGAGTACCGGCATCCGAGGCAGACAAGAATGCAAGAATGTCTGCCCCACCAAATGCCCTGCTTTTGAGGGCCTTTTTGTACTCGAGAACGCGAAAGGAGTGGGGTGAGGCTCCAGCCGAGCCGTTGATTCTTGTCGAGGAGGCTTCGGCTCGGCGGAGCTTCGCCCTCCCTTTCATAGAAACCGTCGCACCTCGCGGGGATATTCCCACTATTATCTGCCCGTGGGAATCGAACCCATCGAGACCGCAGTACAGCATCCGCGCTGGCTGGACCTGGCCGACGAGGAGCTGCTGCGCCAGTGCCGCTTCGACATGTTCCGTGGTCCCGGCCCCGGCGGGCAAAAGCGCAACAAGACCAGCAACAGCGTCCGCCTGACGCATTCGCCGACCGGCATCGGCGTCGTCGCCGGGGAATCGCGCTCGCTGGGGGAGAACCGGCTTCGGGCGGTCCGGCGGCTGAAGCTGCGGCTGTCGATCCAGGATCGTCACGCGATCGACCTGCGCGGATGGGAACCGCCGCCTTGGTTTGCGCAAGTCGTGCAGCTCGGGCGGCTGGCGATCTCGCATCGCAACGAGCACTATGCCCGGACCGCGGCCCTCATTCTCGACTTGCTGGAGGCCGGCAAAGGCAGCGTGGGAGACGTCGCAAAGCTCCTGGGCGTCTCGACGTCGTCAGTCGTCAAGTTTCTCCAGCAGGAGCCCCAACTCTGGACCGCGGCCAACTTGTTGCGAAAATCGTGCGGCCAGGGGCCGTTGGAGAAACGAAGCTGAGCGGTATTTTGGTGGGGCAGGCATTCTTGCATTCTTGCCTGCCGCGGGGCGACGTACTCGTCGACCCGAAACATCGTTCGGACGCCGGAATACCGGCATCCGAGGCAGACAAGAATGTCAAGAATGTCCGCCCCACCGCGAACCCATGAGCACCGCGGTTTACATTCACGAGATCACCGTGGGTCCCGCGGCGATCGACGCCAACGGCCACGCCAACAACATCGAGTTCGTGCGCTGGATGCAGGCGGCGGCGGTCGCTCACGCGGACGCGGCGGGATGCACCGCCGCCACCCGCGACGCGGGGGCAACCTGGGTGGTGCGCTCGCATCAGATCGAATATCAGCGGCCCGCATTCGCGGGCGATCTCCTTCAGGTCAAAACGTGGGTCATGGATTTCCGCCGGGCGTTCTCGCGACGGCAATACGAGTTTGTGCGCGCTTCGGATCAGCAGGTCCTGGCCCGGGGACAGACGGATTGGGTGTTCGTGGATGCGAATTCGGGAAAGCCGCGATCGGTTCCGCCGGGGATCGTCGGGATGTTTACGCTGCTGCCTGAGGGGCCGGGAAGATGATGGAATTGTGGCACACGCCCTCGGCTTTGTTCGACCGCAGGTCGAAGATTTCCGCCTGCCGGCGGAACACAGCCGAGGGCGGCTGTGCCACAATGCACGGGCCCTCACCCCAACCCTCTCCCGGAGGGAGAGGGGGCAATGGGAGCTTTCTGAAATCGAGTGACACTACAACAACAGTTCGCGGTCTCTACAATCCCGCTATGGCCCAAGAAAAATCCTGGCAGGCCCGAATCAGTGAGGCCACCGACAAGCTGGCGCAGTCGTTCGTCGAGTCGATCAGCTACGACCGTCGGCTCTACAAGCACGACATCGCCGGGTCAATCGCCCATGCGATGATGCTGGCAAAAGTAGGGCTCATCACCGATGCCGAGCGGGATCAGATCGTCGAGGGGCTCAAAGGGATCGAGCGCGACATCGAGTCCGGCAACTTCCACTTCGACGAAAGCCTCGAAGACATCCACATGGTCATCGAAGGGGATTTGATCAAGCGGATTGGTGAGCCGGGAAAGAAGCTGCATACGGGCAGGAGCCGGAATGATCAGGTGGCGACGGACTTCATCCTTTGGGCCCACGACGCATCGCACAAGTTAGGACGGGAAGACTTCGATGCCATCTTACGAGCGTTTGTTCAGCTCGCGGATCGCAGCCGCGATGTAGTGATGCCGTCATTTACTCATTTGCAGCGAGCGCAGCCCATTTGTGCCGGCGGCGAGGCATTGATGTGGGCAACAGCGTTTCACAATGCGCTTCAACGGTTTTATGCGCCCTGGATGACAGGTGCGGTCGAGTGGCCATTAGGGTCGGGTGCGGTCGCTGGTACATCATTGCCCATTGATCGCTCTCTGAGCTTATGGTGGATGCGCGATAGGCCAGGCATGGTTGGCCATGACGACTTAGAGGTTTCCCGAAGCTCGATCGAAAGTACGGCATCACGGGATTTGGCTTGTGATTTTCTCTTCGCTTGCGCGATGACCGCCCAATGGCTCTCCCGCTGGGCCGAGCAGTGGATCATTTACATGACGACGGAGTTCGGATTCATCAAGATCGCCGACCGGTACACGACCAGCAGCTCGATGATGCCGCAGAAGCGGAACCCGGACATGTTGGAGCTGATCCGCGGCCGATGCGGCAACGTGTACGGCGACCTGTTCGCCCTCATGACCATCCTCAAGGGTCTGCCGATCGGCTACAACCGCGATCTCCAGGAAGACAAGCGGATCGTCTTCCGCGCCTACGACACGGTGAGCAGTTGCCTGACGATGGCCGCGGCGATCGTCAACTCGGCCAGCTACATCAAGGAAAACATCGAGCCCACCCTCGACCGTGGCTTCCTCGATGCTACGAGCCTGGCCGAGTATTTCGTCACCAAAGGAATCCCGTTCCGCACGGCGCATCACATCGTCGGGTCACTTGTGCTCCGTTGCGAGAAGGAAGGCAAGACGAGCCTGTCGCAGCTTGGGCTTTCAGAATTCATCGAGGCGGTGAAAGCGCAGAATGCGCCGACCGACAAGATCGGGCAGGATCTGTTCGAGGCGCTGGGTGCAGCGAACGTGGTCAAACGTTACCAGAGCGCCGGGGCGGCGGGGGGAAAGCCGTTCGAGGAAAGCCTGAAGCAGTGGAAACAGCGCCTGGGGATGAGCTGACCCAGCCGCTTACTCCCGCGGATTGGAGTTGACTTCACCCAGCAGCAGCCCGCGCAACTCGGCCCCGGCCTGGGACAGGTTGAGCGGGCGCTGGTAATCGCGCGTGGGGTTGGCGACGATGCCCTTGAATTCGACGCTGCTGAGCTGAAGCTGCAATTGGTTGAAGATCGTATCTGTCTCGGCAAAGAGGGGGAGCTTGATGTTCTTGAGCGGCCGGGCGGCGCCGACGATGCTCCCTTCGATCGGGTTGTCAGGCAGTTCCCACATTCGCGTCGCGTTGATTACGCCGTGGACTTCGATGCCGCGGTTGAAATAACTCAGGTTGGTGACGTGCAACGTGCCGCTTTCCATGATCAGGGCGATGGTCCCGTTTCCGGTTTGCGCGCGAATGTTTCCGCCCAGATGCATCAGGTTGTAGAGAAACGCGACGGGGGCGAAGTTTCCCAGATCGGAGTGGTCGATTTCCAGGGCGCCGTCGACGGTCGCGGTGGCCAGAATGTCCTGCAAGATCGTGCGATCTTTCGCTAGGGCGGTCGCGGAAGTGGTTGCGTTGGGCCGGGTGGTGGGGGCGGTGGCGGAGGTGGTGGCATGCGGAACCCCGCCGGTCGCGGCCTGGGCGATTTCGACAAGCTGACTCGTCCTGGGGGCGCTGAGGGTATAGATCTGTCCGCTGAGCCGCCCGGAGCCGGTCGCGTGTTTGGGATCGAACGCGTGCACGATCTGATCGATGCTGAGCTGGGTGAGGGTGATGTTGAACTGGTTGGAGATGGTGACGCCGGTTTCGATCCGGTTTCCTTCGGGCGTGATCGCTGTATCAACGTGCCGGCTGCCCGAGAACCAGAAATCCATCAAACCGTCAGCGATCGCCATGCGCGTGGGCGCGCTGTCAGAGGCCACGAATTGGTGAGTTTGCGTATCGAGAAACGCGTGAAGTTCGCCATTTCCGAACTGGATGCTGCGCCAGTGGCCATTGGCCGGCCGCAGATGAACGTCCAGGGCCAGTGGGCCCAGAGGCCGCTCGACGGTTGCCGGTGACAGGTGGGCGTCGCCGGAATAGGTGCCGCCAATTTCCCGAAGATCCGGATAGAGCCGCGCGAAGCGTTCGGATTGCAGCCCCTCCCAGGCGAGGTTGGCACGGGACCCATCCAGGTCGTCGATGTGGACGACGGCGTCGCCGGTGATTTTGCCGCCGAGAAGATCGCCCTGGATCTCCCGCAGATCGACCGTACGGTCGTGCATGCCGGCCAGCAGTCGAATTTCGCCCAGCGGCTGCTCGTTTGCCGCGACCGAAGTGCGGACATTTATGTCGGTGTTGACGCGAAGCTGGCGGGCAAGCGGATCCTGCGAGCGGGCGTCGGGCAGGAAGACCTGAATCTGCTTTGTTCCGCCATTGAGCTGGAGGGCAAGTTGGGGCGTGAGATCGAGGGGAAACGCGGTGAGCTGGACGCCGGCCAAAAGCTGATGCCAGTCGGCCAGGTCGAGCCGGGCCGTGGCATCGATCCGGCCATAGCTGCCGCGGTTGATCCGGATCGGATCGATCACCAGCGTTCCGTTCCGCAGCGTGCTGTCGAACGTCACCGAGTCGGCGACAAACGGAGCTGCGATCAGGTTCTTCATTTCGCCGCGACCGGTGAGAATGATTTGCGACGCTTTGGGTTTGAGGCCGGGATAATAGATGTACCACCGCCCGTCGAAGATGCCATCGATCGGCGGGGAACCAACAAACGCTCCCAACTTGCTAAGGGGCAGATGTTCGATCGAGAGATTGATTTCCGTCGCGAAGACCGGTCGGTCGTTCCGGTGAGTCACGTAGGTGGCGCCCACCGTCCACAGCCCTTCGAGGAACGAAATGCCTCGCGCGCGAAGAAATGCTTTCTGGTAGTCGATTCCGCCCGTCAACGTGGTGCTCAGATCGCCGACCATGCGATTGGACACGACCACGGCACTCCCGTCCAGATCGCCTTCCAGCGCCAGGTCCAATGGCTTCAGGGTTCCGTTGAGCGTGACATGGCCGCGAATGAATCCCTGTAGAACCCGGTTTTCGGTGCTGAAGGAAGTTCCCGGGCGGTTCTGGAAAACGACGTCGGCTGAGACGGGTTTGGGAGTGCGGCCGTCGTAGGTTCCGGTCGCGGTGATGTCCGCATCGCCGCCGCGAAGGTAGAATTGCGTCAACTGGAGAAACAGCTTGGTTTGTTTTGGGTCCTCGGGCGCCGCGACTCCCTGCGCGGTGGCATCCAGGGCAAACTCCAGGCGCGTCCCCTCGATCAGGTGAACAGGCCATTCCTGGCCGGAGAGGTGCAGTTGACCCTCTTTGGTGACGAAGTCGTAGTAGCCGTTGCCGGCCAGACGCGCGTCGGTTGGAAGGGAAACCGCGTCGAGGCGGACCAGCTCGTGCCCCGGATCCAAATGGCACGAGCCGGACGCCATGACGCCGTCGAGGATGATCGGCTGCGGCCGGTGCCAGGCGAGCTGTGGGGTTTCCAGCTTCCAGGCAAGCTCGGTCCAGTTCCTGCCAGTGAGATTGAGCTTGAGCACCGCCTCGAACGGTCCATCCGGCGCGCTCCCACTGGTGTTGGCGGTCAGGGCGATTTCCAGATTTGAAGCCGTCGGGTTGCTGTAAGTCGCGTTGAGCTTTCCGCTGTGGGTGACGCCGATCTTGTCGAGCTTGAGGGAATCCCAGTAGGCTTCGACCGCGCCCTGGTTGATGTCCGGCTCATACCAGCCGTTCAGTTCCGAGATGCCGCTGAGCAGCGCGAGCTGGAGCCGCGTGGCTTTCACGACCTTCCCGTCATAGCTCACCACTCCTTTGGGCGATCGGATTTCGGAGACGACCGGGTCACCGGTCCGCACACGCAGGCCTTGTGGGGAAACGGTATACACATCCCCCGCCTGTTCAGCGGCGAAGGCGCCGTCGGCGTGGTAGGCGCCAAGCTGGGCGTCGGAGATTTTCATGAAGCCACTGACGCCGTTGGCGGTGAGCTGCCCGGTCCAGTCGGCGTCGAGCGTGAGCGGCATATCAAACTGCGGCTTCCAGACGCGGATCCAGTCACCGACATCATGCACCCAGAGGTGAGCATCGTGCGCCCACACGCCGCCAGGCGCGAGTTTGCCCAGAAGGCTCAGATGCGGCGGCACACTGGCAAGCCCTGACGGCACCTCGAGGTCATATTTCCAGGAGACGGGCGTGTCAGGCGCGCCGTTCACGTTGATCGGCGCGATCTTCAGCTCGCGATGGCGATTGTCGACGACGTCGATCGTCATGCCGTCGATCTGGAGCCGGGGCAGGGCGGCGGTCGCGGACGTGGCTGCGGTCTGTTCTCCGGTTTTGCGGCCGGCCACACGCATGATCAGCTCCGCCACCTGGCTCAGGTTCCACTGACCGCTGGCGTCCTGGCTGACGTGGAGGACCGGATTGCCCAGGTCAATCTCCTTGATGGTGATGTCCGACCCGCACAGCAGCGCCACCAAATTGGTGTGGTTGACGCGCATCTCGGGGATTTCGAGAAATGCCTGGTTGGCCTGCGAGAGCGGCAGCGCCAGCCTGACGCCGTGAAGCGTCGTATGGCCCAGCCAGCCGGTCGAGAGGCCTGTCGCCGCCATGCGCACGCCCAGCCCTTTCTCGACGATGCTCACGACGATCGATCGCGGCAGCCCGGTCCACAGGACGATCTGGAAAAAAATCGCCAGGACCAGCGCCAGCCCGATCACGAATGCCGTGATCCGCCACAACCAGCGGCGCAGCGGGCGCCGGCGGAGCTTCTTCGCTTCGGGCGGAGGCTGGGCGGGGGGCTGTTCCGCGGTCGAGGCCATCATGCGGCACCGCTTTACTTCTTGGCTCCGCCAACCCCGGTCGGCGGAATGTCGCCGAGCGGCGTGAGCTGGTAGCCTAATATCAACGTATCGTAGCGGTGCGTGTAGCCGACGAACGGGCCGGAATTCACCAGAATGTCGCCGGTCGTGCGCCAATAGCCGACCACCGCCACGCTTCCGTACCCGTCCTGCCGGATGCTCTGGTAAAGCGCCAGGCCCGGCGTTGCAACGGCCAGGTTGTTCAGTGTCGACGCCGACGTCCCCGCCACCGCCACCGAAGGGATTCCCAGCAGAAAATCCGTGCGGTTGATTGCCAGCGCTCCCGTGCGCACTTCCAGAATCACGTCCGCGTTTTCCCGCGAAGTCGACAAGCGGGCGCCGACTTTCAGCAGCCGGGCCCGCAGCTCCGCGACCATGAACGCGTCGGCAAATGAGGGAGACAAGACCTGGTTGGTGAAAAACGACTCGCTGTAGGGTTGGCTGGTGGCAAACGCATACTCGGTGACGACGTAAACCGTGCGGCCGCGAAGGGCGTCGAGCGAGAGCTGCCCGACGGCGCGGGTCGCCGCCACCGTCAGGAGAAATTCCTCGTCGGCGGTTCGCGGCGTGTCCGTCACCCGAACCGTCGCGCATCCCCCGGCGCCCAACAGCAACCACGCCACCAATAGAGCCCCCAGCGCCCGCGGGCGCCACATCCGCAGCGAATTCGGTGAAACCAGCCTCGTCACTTCCAGACGTAATCTACCTGCCCGCCTTGAATTACGGAACGAGCGGGCCGATCCGCAACATCGACGCCCGACATTGGGCCAAAATCCGGCCCCTCGTAGCCCCCCGCAGGGCGATCGCATCTTTACGCGCTGATAAGTTTCAGCAGATAGTCGTGATCCCAGCCGGCGTTGAGTCGTTTGCCTTTGACGCCGGCTTTGATGCTCGCTTCCCGCTTCAACAGGTTGAGGGCGATTCGGCTGAGACGCG
>DATHPP010000522.1:0-22860 GCA_035483795.1 Tepidisphaeraceae bacterium
CGACGCAGCGAGGGTTCCCCTGAGCGGGGAAGGGTGTGGGGATACCCCGAACCCGTCAATTTGATACTGGATTGTCCTTGAAATATTTCACAATCGCTGCGAGCAGGCTTTCACGGGTCGAACGAGATATCATGCTCTCCGTGAAGAACCGCCCCGCCCGCCGATATATATCGGTGGGCGGTGCTGTCTTGGTGTCGCCCCCGACGCCGCTGTGACAATATAGGAAACATTCACTCGTTTGGATTCGTACGCCACCCATCGCGCGACGGACCAAATGACGACAAAACACCTACAATTAGTTGTGGCAAGTTCGTGTCGTCTTCCCGATTGTCTTCGTATATTGGCTCACATTTAGCCCGTGATCCGATGGACCCTGTGACCAAGGGGCGATGTCCGATACGCCACTCATCTCCGTTCTCATGCCCGTGCGGAACCTCGGCCGCTATGTGGGGCCTTCGATCGAGAGCGTGCTGGCGCAGACCTGGCGGGATTTCGAGTTCCTGATCGTGGACGACGGCTCGACCGACGGCACCGCCGAGACCGTGCGCGCTTACGCCAATCGCGACTCGCGCATCCGCATTCTCCGCGGCCCCTCCGACGGCATCTCCAGGGCGCTGAACCTGGGCCTGTCCGAATCCCGCGGGCGCTACATCGCCCGGATGGACGGCGACGACCTCTGCCTCCCCACCCGGCTGGAACAGCAAGTTCGATTCCTGGAGGAGCACCGCGACCACGTGCTGGTCGGCTGCCGCTGCACGCTGATCGACCCCGACGGCCGTCCCATCTGCGAGAAGGCGGACATCAAACCGTCCCACGAGCAGATCGAAGCACTGCTGCTGCGCATGAAATGGCCCATCGTCCATCCGTCGATCATGGTCCGCGCCGACGCGATCGCAAAAGTCGGCGGATACAACGAATCGTTCCGCATCGTGCAGGACCACGACCTGTTCCTGCGGCTTGGCGAAACGGGAAAGCTGGCCAACTTGCAGGAAATCCTGTTCCTCTACCGCCAGCACTTCAACAGCGCGACGCTCTCAACGGACGAATCGCGGATGCGCCTGCTGGTTGAGATCGTGACGGAGGCGTGTCGTCGGCGCGGGATCGCAGTCCCCAAGGAAGTGGCGGTGACGCCGCTGGAATACGTCTCGGAGGTCCGCCATCGTCGCATCTGGGTGTGGCTGGCGCTGGCGGCGGGAAACAGGGCGACCGCCCGCCATCACGCCATCGCCGTGCTGCTCCGCACTCCGTTCTCCCGGGAATCCTGGATGGCGGCCCTGTGCGCCATGCGCGGGCATTGATCCGCCCGTCTTCCCGACGAAAATCAAACCCCATGGCCAACCCACACCGCCTCACGCACGGACAACTTCTGGAATTGAAGCGATGGAACACCCCGACGATCTACAACGGTTGGGAGCAGATCACCCGCCGCGACCGCACGCGGGATGCATTCAACCTCGAAGAGACGCGCGATTTCATGCCGCAGATGGGCGTGATGGTCGGGTATGCCGTGACACTGGTGATCGAGCCGGGCAATCCCGAGCATCCCAAACGTCAGCCCAACGCCTGGGCCGAGTATCGGCGATACGTGGCGTCGCAACCGGGGCCGAAGATCGTTGTCGTGCAGGACCTGGACAAGCCACGGACAATCGGCTCGTTCTGGGGCGAGGTGAACGCCAACACGCATCGCGCCCTGGGTTGCGTCGGCACCATCACCGACGGCGCGATCCGCGACGTTTCGGAAATGACCAACGCCGGCTTCAAGGCGATCGCCCGGCGGATGTGCGTCGGCCACGCCTTCAGTTGCCCGGTGCGCTGGGGAGCCGAAGTGGAAGTTTTCGGGCAGACGATCCAGCCCGGCCAGCTCATTCACGCCGACAGCCACGGCTTCATCTCGCTCACCGAGGATGAGGAAGCGCGCATTCTCGATGCCGCCCGCTTCATGGACAGCAACGAATGCGCCACCGTGATCCGCGCCGCCCGCGATTGCCAGGGCAAAAGCTGCGACGATTTGCTTCAGCAGATCGCCGAGGCCTCCGCCGCTTTCAAGCAAGCCGCGAAACAGAAATTCGCCGCGCTGGGCGAGTGATGAACGGCTTCCCCGTGACACGGGTTTTCAACCGGTTTTCAACCCGTGCCTGCGGCGTTCCAATCCCGAACGGCCGCCTTGGTCGAATTTCCCCGTCTTTGCATGCCACTTGCACGGGTTACGAACCCGTGTCACGCGTGAGGCTGATTCACCAGATTTCGGATCGGCTCGCCGAGCAGCGCCCGTCGTCACGCCTCGGCGCCCTTAAGCCGTGCGGCAATCGCGCCAGCCTCGTGAGTGGTGATACGGGTTTCCTGTCACACGGGTTTTCAACCCGTGCTTGCGACATTCCATTTCCGAATAGCTGGCTTGGTTGAATTTCCCTGTATTTGCATACCGCTTGCACGGGTTACAAACCCGTGTCACGCGTGAGGCTGATTCACCAGATTCCGAATCGGCTCGCCGAGCAGCGCTCGGCGGCAGGCCTCGGCGCCTTTGATCCGCATGTCCATCAAGCCCTCTTCGCTGTAGAACGCGGCGTGGGGGTTGATGATGATCCGGTGGTGCGCCGGATGCGAAGGGTCTCTCCACGCCGCGAGCAGCGGCTCGCTTCCGGTCGGAGGCTCGACAGGCAAGACGTCGATCCCGACGCCCGCCAATTGTCCCGCGGTCAGCACCGGCGCCACGGCATCGATGTCCACAACCTCGCCGCGCGCGGTGTTGATCAGGAACGAGCCGTGCGGCAATCGCGCAAGCGCCGCCGCGTCGATCATCCCGCGCGTCTGCCCGGTCAGCGGGCAGTGCAGCGTCAGCACGTACGATTGCCCCAGCAATTCTTCCAGCGTTTCGGCCCGCCGGATTCCCAGCGCCTTGTCATGTCCGTCCGGCTTGAAGGGATCGTAGAACACCACGTTCATCCCCAGCGCTTTGGCTCGCAGCGCCGTTGCCGTGCCGATCCTGCCGAGCCCGACGATGCCGATGGTGCTCCCGCGCAGCCGCCGCAGCGGAACGACCTGCGTGTACGACCACGGCCCGCGCCCGGCGCGAAGGCTCGAGTTCATCGGATGGATCCCGCGGGCCAGTGCGAGCATCATTCCAATCGCGGTGTCGGCGACGTCTTCGGTGCCATAGTCGGGCACGTTGGCGACGGGGATGCCGCGTTGTCCGGCAAAGTCGTGCTCGATGTTGTCCACGCCGACGCCGCAGCGGACGATGATTTTGCAATGCCGCAGCCGCTCGATCGTCCGCCGCGTCAGGCGGAACGTGTGGTACATCATGATCGCGTCGGCTTCTTCGATTCGGCCAACAAGATCTTCCTCGCGTTGCGCGTTCAGCGCCTCGACTTGGGCAATGCCCTGGAGGGTCTTCCGCTCCGGCTCCAATTCGTCAGCAAGAAAATCAGCGATGATGACGTGGTGCATTGACGGGCCGGAGAGTCAATCAAAACCATATCCGATCGAGAACGCAATCCGCCCATCGTCGAGTCGCCGAATGTCGGTGAGATAGAGAGGAATGGCGCCCTCGCCCGAAGTGGTGCTCGAAGGCCGGGAAAACGGCGTGTACGCATCATTCCGCGGCGTGGGATAGGGGATGTTGCGAAGGTTCAGCCACGGCGCCCGCGTGTTGGCAAGCCCGTGAGCTTCCACCAGGATCGGGCGGTTGCCAACCACGTGCCAGATGAGCAGTCCTTCGGCCGGCACGCTGGCATCGAAGCCGATGTGCCGGCGGTTCTCCAGCAGCAGGTATTCGGCCCCGTCGGGACGCAGCGGGACCTTGAAGCACTCGGTCCGCGAGTTTTCTATGGGTGACAATATAAGGTGCTGCCGCACCGATGGATCGACGACCGCCGGCTTGATCCACCCCAGCCGCTCCTTGCACCACGCCGACATGTGCTGCGGCCGCCCGTTGCCCACCTGAATCGACATCAGGCACCACGCGCCCAGCCCCACCGGGTCGGCGCCGGGAACGCCCCAGGCGCTCCTGCTCGCATAGAGATCAGGGAGGCCCAGGATGTGGCCCGTTTCATGGCAGAAGACGCTGATGTTGTTCATGCGGCGGCCGCCTTCGTAAGCGATGAAGTAGCGCATCGGCCGGTTGCGGAAAATCAGCCCGGAGGTGTGCGGCCAGTACACGCTGCCCGGCTGGCGGACCGCGGGCAGGCCGGCGTAGAGAAATGCAATCCCGTCGAACCCGTTCAGAACACCCGGTCCCTCCCGAACAAGGAATTTTTCCAGCACCTCGCGGAGCAGCGGCACGTCGTAAGTCGCCCCGCCCGAGCGCAGCGCCGGCCGCGACGCTGGGCCGCCTGGCGGCGGGGGCGTGTAATAGTCCATCCGCTTTTTCGAGACCTCGACCCAGTCGAACACCCGCCCGTCGACCCGCATGGCGCCGGCCGAAACCTCCTGGTAGTAATCGTTGACGCTTCCGTACACGTTCTGGCCGGTCGCGTTTTTTGACCGGTAAGTATCGTGGCTGAAGAACGCTTCGCCCCAGTCGCCCAGCGTAGCCTGCGGGTTGTGATGGACGTCGGCAAAGTCAATCCCGATGACGGCGATGCGCAGGACATCCTTGCGGATGAGCGGGAGCTGGCGGGTGGCCAAACCGCCGCGGCGCAGCAGCTCGTCGCTGTCGCCCGCAGGCGCTGCGCTCAGGCCGCCCGACGGCGCCGGCGGATCAGCGGGCCTTGTCGCCGGCCTTCCCATCGACGCCAGCGGCGCACAACTCACCGTCACTTCGACCGCCAATTCCTGGCGCAATAGCGACAGCCTGAGGCGTTGCCCGGCGCGGCTGGTGCGAATGAGGTTGCGAAAGGCCTCGGGGGTGGGAACGGGACGGCCGTCGATTGCGACCAGGAGGTCTCCCGCTCGGACGCCCGCCGCGGTCGCCGGCGAATCCGGCGCCAGCGCCGCTACAACGAGCTTGCCCTGCGGATCGAACTCGGCGCGGACGCCGACAAATCCAGTCGTCGGTCCAATGTGAGAGGCCAGCGGAAGCGTGGCCCGCTGTGCCGACTCGGGGGATTTGAACTGGGACAGGTCGAGCGCGGTTGCGGCGCCAGCGGCGCCATTCGTCCACAGCAGGATGAACGCAACGACGCCGGCGGTAAGCCGGCGTCGCCAATCTGCTGTCGCTGGTTCGGTCATGTCCTGCACGCCGCGTCCAATTCTATTCGACTGGACGCGTTACCGGCAGGGCATCCCACGCCGCGGCACTCAGGGCGTCACGGTCAGGAAGTCGGAGGCGGTGCCGTGAATCATCCCGTTGCCGGCGCCGCTGTTGTAGTCGTATTCCCATCCGCACGCGGTTGAAACGGCGCCACCGGGGGCGACGTTGGCGTCGATCACGGTGCTGGCGTAGTTCAAGGCGTTGAGCGGAATCGACTGCATGTAGGGGCCGAACGGGCCCGTGGACGCCGCGGTCGTGTACGGGTTGCCGTTGGCGTCGGTCTGGCTGGTCATCAGCGTCCAGAAGTTGGCCGCCGGGGGCAGCGTGTCGTTGTGCTGGTAGTAGTACAACTGCACCGCGCCGCGGAGCGTCTGCGCCGTGGTCGAGACGCTGCTGGACTTGCTGGCCGTGGTGGCGTTGGTGAACTGTGGGATCACGATCGCCGCCAGGATGCCCAGAATGACCACGACGATCAGGATTTCGATCAACGTGAAGCCGCGGGCCTTGGAATTCACTCGCATAGATCACCTCTCCGTGCTGAGCGTAGCGGAAGAACGCGCCGTTGCGCGCCGATTACCGCCTTGCAATCATGTACGATTCGATCGCCCTACCGGCAACTCATCGGCAAATCCCCGGGCCTGCAAAAGCCTCCTGACGGCGAATCGCCTGAACCGCTGCGGCGCCCCCGCGTACTTATCGGACCCAGGGAGACAGCGATGCTGGAATTGGCCAAAAATGTCGCATCCGAGGCCGGTGTTCGCCTTCATTCCAGTCAAGGGGTTTGATACAATTGCTTCTTGCCCTGGCGGCGACGGCAGCTTTTGATTTGGCACCCGGCGTGGAGGCGTTCATGAGAAAACTGGCACTGGCCGCGGGGGCCGCGGCAGCTGTTCTGCTGAGTTCCGGGGCCCTGGCGGCGAACCCGTCGATCGTCGTCGGCAACGATATCTTGATCCCCAATACTCCCAATCAGACCGTCCAACTGATGGTCACGGGCGGCACGCAGGTCGCCGGGCTCGACCTCAACGTCGAGATCGCCAGCGGTGGGACGGTCAACGGCGGGACCAACGGCCCCAAGATCACCGGCGTCAACCTCACCTCCGGCACCATTTTCGCCGGCAACAACTCCGGCCAGCAGGACTTCACGGCCTTCCCCACGCAGGCCTACGAAGGCTCGATCATTACCAGCAGCGGCAGCGTCGCCGCCTCGGGCCTCCTGGCCAGCTTGACCATCGACACCACCGGATTTACCGGACAGTCCTTTTCCCTCCAGTTGGGCGGCTTTAGCAACGGGGCCGTCAGCGGCAATACCGATTTCGCCACCCCGGACCCCAACGGCAACCCCATCCCCGCCAACATCACCAACGGGCACGTTGTTGCCACATTGCAGGGCGACGCCAACCTCGACGGCAACGTCAACAGTGCCGACCTCCAGGTCCTGCTGTTCAATCTCAACAAAACGGGCACGAACTGGTCGTCGGGCGATTTCAACGCCGACGGCCAGACCAACTCCGCCGACCTTCAGATCCTGCTGTTCAACCTGAACCGCTCGGTAACAATCTCCGCAGACCCCGCCTTGAGCGCGTCGGCAGTCCCTGAGCCGCTGGCAGCGGGACTCCTTTTGCCGGCCTTGGCGCTGCTTTGCAGCCGGCGCCGCAAATAACGCGTGAGACGCGTGACACGGGTTTTCAACCCGTGCTGACGGCGTTAATACGACAAGAACTTCACCAAGCTGAGATTTCTTTCCATTCGCGCCGCCAGCACGGGTTGAAAACCCGTGTCACGATCAGCGCCAAAGGCGAGAGACGGGCTTGGTCTCAATTGCGTCGACGGATCAAGCCGGCAATCCCCAGTGCTGCACACGCGAGGGCAGTCGGCTCGGGCGCTGGGGAGGCGTCCGGCTGGGTCAGCGCTGAACTGCGATTGAGGTTGAACAGAAGTTCCTGGAGGTCCGCGGAGTTGGTCTGCCCGTCACCATTGAAATCCGCCGAAAGCCAGTTCGTTCCGGTGGTGTTGAGGTAGAACAGCAGGATCTGAAGATCGGCGCTGTTGACGTTGCCATCGAGGTTGGCGTCCCCCTGGAGGACGCCGGGCGTGTTGACCGCCGGCACAACGCCCGCATTTCCGGACACGGTGGGAATTCCGAAGGCAGTGCCCGTCGGCTCAAACTGCGTGCTGGGGAAGGCTCGATCGTAAGGCGCACCGGTGGGCGGGAGCACAAACACAGGATCGCCGTGGGGGACGACCACCTGGGCAAATTTCTTGGCGCTGGCCGACGTCGGGCCGATGTTGGGCCAGTTGGCGGAGTTGAAGGTGAAGAAATCGCCGGAGATTCCCGCGACCGCCTGAAGGTCGCTGTAGCTCCCGCCGAACGTGCCGCTGGAGTTGGCCTGGTCGACCGAATAACTGGCGCCCGAGCCGTTGAGGATCTGCTGTCCGCCCGTGGCGTCGCTGAATCCCGACCAGGTGTTCCCGTTGATCCAGCTCGCATCGGGGAGCGACGCCTCGCTGTTGGCGCCGAACAGGTCCGGCTGATGGGTGGACCCGTTGACGCTGATGAGCATGCCGTGCTGGGGGGCGTAGAGCACGATGGCCAGCGTCTGCACGGAATCAAAGCCGACGGAGGGAGGCGCCGTGCCGTTGGCGCCGTCGTTGTAGAGGCTGAGGGAGACCTGGTCGTAGGCTTTCTGGTTGATGGTGGCAAAATCGGCCGTCCGCTGTCCGATCACGTAATAATCCGCACGGCAGGGCGACGCATCGACGATCAGCGCGAGCAGAGGCAGGAGCAGCAGGATTCGTTTTGCCATGACGACCTCCTGGCGACAAACGCTATCGCCATCCGATCCCCCGGTGAACCGTCGATCCACAAAAAAAGTAGAGGACGCGAAGTTGAATCCGCGTCCTCTACTCTATTCTTACAACGAGCCTTCACCTGGCTTCAGGAACCCCTCCCGTGGCACCAGTTTCCAATGCCACGTCTAAGCCCGGTCGGGGCATCGTCAGTTATGCCTGACGGCGACGACGCGCGAGCAAGCCACCGGCGGCCAAGCCGAGGAAGCCGATGCTCGCCGGCTCAGGGGTGACTGCATCGGTATAGGCACCGGTACCGGTTCCCACGGGGTTCGCGCCGGGCGACGTACCAGTGTTCGAGAAAACGTTCGGTGTACCATCGGCACCGAACGAGGTACCACCGGTATCCCAAGTGGCTGAGGGGACAGCACGAGCGTGGGTGGTCACCGGTGTGACCAGCGTAACGGAATCTCCATGTTGGACAGCGGCTTGGGCGAACATGGCTCCGGCACCGGATGCCGTGAAGCCGTTGCCCGACGTCCACGTTTCGTCGGCCGCAAGGCCACCGACCAGTTGCTGATCGGCATATTGGTTAGCGAAGGTGCCATTGCTGGTCGCCTGATCAAAGCCAAACACTGTACCACTGAACATCGCGACGCTGCTGCCTCCCAAATTCAGGGTTTGACCGGTCGTATCATTCTGGATTTTGGATTGGAGCCAGCTCGTTTGCGGCAAAGAGGCTTCAGCATGTTGGGCGAACAAGTCGGGGTAGCCGGATTGGACGACATGGTTGATCGTCTGCGGGCTGGCACTAATCAACATTCCGTTCTTACCGCCGCCGGTCGAGTCGTACATCGCCAGATCAATCTGATTGATGAAACCGTTTGTGCCATTCGCAACGGTATCGGTCACGGTGAAATCGACGATGTCGTAGGACACACTGTTGAGCGTGAACGCGTTTTGCGTTCGCGTGCTGGTGATGACGAAGTCCGCATTGGCGACAGACCCACCGATCATCAGACCGGCCGCCGCCGCCAGTAATCCAAACTTTCTCATGACAATCCTCCTAAAGCCAGGGAGAAAACCCATAACCATTTCGGAAGTCCGGGGCCAACGCGGCCCCGGACGAAACTGCTTATTGACAACTACTTGTGCTTCTTTTTGTTGCTATGACCATGTCCTTTGTTCGAAGACGAACCCGAATTGCCTGTCGAGCCGCCGTTAGAACTGTTCGAGGACGAGCCCGTCCCGCTGGACGTAGTTGAGCCCGTACTCGAACCTGAGCCGAGTGTACCCGAAGAACCTCCGCTTGTCGAGCCAGAACTTGTCGAATTTGTGGCTGTAGAACCGGTCGCAGGGGCCGCCTGGTTACCCAGGGCTGTGTTGAAGGTGAACAAGATGAGCTGCTGGTCGGCGCTGTTGACGTTACCGTCGTAGTTGAAGTCACCCTGATCCCAGGATCCTGGGGTATTGAAGAAGGCCAGGAGACGCTGGAGGTCGGCGCTGTTGACCTGCTTGTCGAGGTTGGCGTCGCCGTAGAGCGTGTAAGTCAACTCGACGGTGTTAGGGACGGTATTGATACCCTGCCCATCCGCCGAGTCGGCGTAGCCGATGCCGGTGTTCTTGGCCGGGGCGGCGGCGGCGTTGGCCGAGGTAATTACGCCGTTGGGGCTGGTACCGGTCCAGTTCCCGCCGTTGTACCCATTCTTGATGTAGCCCTGGATCAGCGACAGCGGATCGGGGCCGGCGCCGTAGTTGATGAACACGGTGCTGCGCTCGATGTCCACGGTCGTTCCGGCCAGCGGGGCGGTGCCCTGGAGGCCGTTGACCGTGAAGTTCCCGGTGCCGCTGTCGAGGTGGACGCTGTTCGGCAGCGGGTTGCCGCCCGTGTACACCAGCGTGATCACGTCATTGGCGCCGTTGCCGTGGATGGTCAGACCGTTGGGGTCGTTGATCGCCATCTGGTTCACCGGTCCGCCGTTGAGGGTCCAGTCGATGTGACCCGCCCCATCATTAGTGAGCGTGATCTGATCTGCGCCCGCCGTGCCGTTAATGATATCGTTGGAAATCGACGGCCCGCCGTTGAAGGTCCAGTTGAGCACGTCCTTCTCGACGGAAGCACCGCCGGACGAACCGATGAACCCGGCGTAAGCGGCAGGCATACCGAGCGTGCCCACGATGTCGATCGAGTAGGTGGTGGTGAAATTGGTCGGGAAGCCCTTGGCGTTCATCGTCAGATCCTTCACGGTTTCCGTGAGGATATGGCCGACGCCGTCATAACTCAGCGCGACGTTCAAGATGTCGCCCTGACGGGTATCGAAGGTTCCGATGCCCGGCGTGTTCGCGAGCACTCCGGTCGGCAGGCCGTTCAGATTGTACATCTGTACCCAGGTGTTTAGCGGAGAGCTGGCACTGCCGCCAACCGAGTTATTGAGCGGGTTGGTGCCGTTGATGCCAACGCCCGTAGCGCCGGTCGAGTTCTGTCCGGCACCGGGGTAGAAGGAGAAGTAGACACCCACGGCGTGACCGATTCCGGCGGGGAAGCCACCACCGCCGCCCGGAAGCGCGTTCTGGGCCTGATCCTGGAGCACAAAGCCGAACCCATCGGCACCCATATTCCCGTTCAGCAGGAAGTCAAAGCTCGTCTGGAAGCCGTTGATGTTCTCGCCGAGGTTGAAGACCCCGGAGGTCTGGCTGTTGTTGTTGTTGTTGATCTGCAACGCGTTGGCCGGCGTGAAGTAGCGGGCGATCGAGCTGGTCTGCGTCGGCACGTATTTGGCGTTGATATTCGGCAGCGTACGGATGCTCAACGTGTTGACACCGCTGCTGGTGGTGCCGGCAAAGAGTTCATGGCCGGGGCTGGTGCCCAGGTAGACGCGGGCCGAGCCGGCGCCGAACGGGGACGGACCGATGTTGACGTTGAGGATGTCCAGCGGATCGGGCGTGGTGATGGTGAGCTCGGCGCTGGGCGTGGTTTCGTAGCTGCCCTGGGTCCAGGTGTACTCGAGGTAGTAGGTGCCGGCAGGGATGCCGGTGCTGGTGGTCGTGGGCGGCGTGGCCGCGCTTGACGGCGCGGGGAAGTTGACTTGCGTCGTGGATGCGCCCGTGGCCTGACCCCACAGGGTCTCGCCACCGTGGGAAGTCCCGATGTAGATGTTGGCATTGCCGGCCCCTGTGGGAGCAGCCGGAATGGTGACGGCCAGATCGACACTGGAACCGAGGACGAAGTTGGCCTCGGTGCTGGGCGCGGTTTCGCCACCCGCCGTGGCCAGCCAGGTGTATTCGACGAAATAGGTGGCGCCCGGCGTCAGGCTCGAGTTGGGGTCGAGGTTGCCGTTGGCGAGGGTCGCCGGCGTGCTGGGATTGCCCAGGCTGGCCGTCGTGGAGGTGCTGGCCGGGGTGCTCGGTGCAACGGGCGGCGGGAAGGTGCCGCTGGTGTTGATCGTCCGCAGGAAGATGGACTGAGCGGCGGTGCTGGCCCCGAGGCTGGCGACGCGGATCGGGAACTGGCCCGTGGTGTTGGCGGTATCGACGCCCCGGGCGCCGGAGGGCAGCGACTGGATGGAGAAGGTGCTGCCGCCGCCGATCGTACCGGCCAGGGTTTCGGCACCGGAGGCGGTGCCGACGAAAATTCTGGCGCCGGCCGCCCCGAAGGGGTTGCCGGTCGGGACGGCGTTGATCTGGTTATTGCCGCCGGTCAGGACGATCGACTGCTCAGCGCCGGGCAGGGTGACGCCAGAGCCGAACCACTCGTACTTGAGGAAGTAGGTGCTGCCGGAGGTGAGCGATCCACCGGTGGTCTGGCTGAGCGTCAGAGGCGTCGTCGGATTGGCGACAGGGACGCCGACGTAGACGTTGGTCGTGCCGGCGCCATTGGGAACCGGGGGGACGATCAGGGCCAAGTCGGTGTTGGAGCTGGCCAGAGTGGTTGGAGTCACAGCCGAGTCGAGCGACTCGGAGTTGTCGCCGAGGTTGGGCTCGCTGCTCTGCCAGGTATACGAGACGAAGTAGGTGCCTGCGGGGAGGCCGACCTTGCTGACGGTCGGGGGCGTGGCGGCATTGGTCGCCGGCAGGCCCTTGATGGTGATCGCGCCGCCGCTCGTGTTGACGTTGCCGGACAGCTTCTCGGCGCCCGAAGCGGTGCCGAGATAGACGTTGGCCGAGGTGACCGTCGAGCTGGCGGTTGCGCTGGGGAAATTGGGCAACTGCAACGCCAGATCGTTGGATGGATTGGGCAAGGTCAGGGTCTGCTCGGGGCTCGGGCTGGTCTCCTGGTTGTTGCTGTTAAGGAACGTGTACTCGACAAAGTAGGTTCCGGGGAGCAGTCCGGTGTTGCTGGCGGTGGGCGGATGCTGGGTGCTGCCCGGGAAGGTGAGGATCTTCAGCGTGGTGCCCGGAGAGACAGTGCCCGCCAGGACCTCGGCGCTGGCAACCGAACTGGTGCCAATGTAGACGTTGGCGTTGGCCACGCCCGCCGGGGCCGACGAGGGCACCTGATAGGTGATCTGGTAGAAGCCGTTGTTGGGGTTGAAAGCCAAATTCGTGGTCGGGCCTGGCAACGTCTCAGTTCCGCTGGAGGTGAGCCAGGTGTATTCCAGGAAAAAGGTCGTGGAGTTGGTGAGGGCCAGGTTGTTGGGTGATGTCGTGGCCGACCCGGCCTGGGTGGGCTGCGGGACGTCCGCGGTAACCGTGGAGCCCATCGGCGTAGTCGGATTGGCGATGTCGGAATTCGTACCGGTCGTGGGCGCGGTCCCTGGAGTGGGCACCGACGGGATTCCCGGGCCGGTGAGGGACGCGTTGCCGTTGAGCTGGAGGTCGCCGGCCGTACCGCTGGCCGGGAAGTTGGCGATACCCGAGCCCGGCGTGCCGAAGGCCTCGTTGACTGCGCCGGAGGGCGTGAACGCGACCGGGGCGCCGAAGAGGTTCGGGTTGGAGTTATTGACGCCGGTGGTGAAGCGGGCCTTGAAGACGTACTGCTGGCTGGCAGACAGGCCGGTCACCTGGAAATCGAAGGTATTGAACGGCAGAGGCACCGGGGTGGCGTCGACGAAAGCGCCCGTGCTGCCGGCGGTCACCGGGGCGTACTGGATGTCCAGACCGCCGGTGTCGACCGCATTGGCGGGTGCGCCGGCGAAAATGAGGCCAGCCGTACCGGGCGAGCCCTGGACGACCGAGCTGATGGTCGGGGGCGACAGTAGCAGGCCGTTGGTGGTGCTGACGACGCTGGTGAACAGGCCGGCGCCGTCGTAGTTGACGCCGCGGACGCGATAGAAGTAGCTGATGGTCGAGCTGTTGAACGCGTTTCCGGCGGTGGTGTCGGTGAACGAGGTGCCGATATTGAACGGCCGCGTGCCGATCGTGGTCCAGTTCGTGCCGTTGGTTGACCGTTGGACCTCGAACCACAGTTCGCTGACGCTCTGGTCGCTCCAGGTGAGGGTGACACCGGAGCGGGGATCGATGCCGGTAATGGCCACGGGGCCCGCGGCCGAGCCGCTGGTGGTGAAGCTGACCAGGCCGTTGACGGTCGACCAACTGGACTGGGACGGGACGTCCTGCCGCGTGGTCAGCCCGTTCAAGGTGGAGCCGGTGAGGGGGTTGCCGTTATCGCCGCTGTTGGCCAGCGGGATCATTTCCTGCCAGGCAATCGTATACGCACTGGTGGTGTTGGGCAGGGTGCCCCACAGGGCGTTGGAGCCGTTGCTGGTGACCTGGACGATGGCCGTGTGGTGGGTGGGGTCCCAACTTTCGATGACGGCCTGCTGGCCGAGCCCGGTGCCGCCGGTGATGAAGATGGTAAAGCCGGTCAGGTTGACGCCGGGGAAGGAGAAGGCATTGAGGGTAATTGCGGCAAAGTTGAAGCCGTTGTTGTTGGTGGAGGAAGCGACGGTGCCCTGGAACAACTGCGGCTCGATCCACTTGAGGTGGGCGCCGGCGCCGCCGCCCACGTTCTCCATTTCCATGGTCAGGTTGTAGGACTGACCGGGCTGGAGGACGACGGGCGTGAGGGTATCGCCACCGCGGGTCGAGGTGGTGTCCTGCTGGCCGTGCCCGCCCGGATCGGCGCTGACGAGGGTTCCGTTGACCCAGGCGAAGCCGGAGTCGTCGGTGTTGCTGATGATGGTATAGACGCCGCTGATACCGACCTGGACCTTGCCGGTGAAGACCTGGTTAAAGTCTTCCCACTCGACGCGCGGAAGGTCGGGGAAGGCGGTGAAGTCCGGCGACTGAGTGACCGGTTGGGGGATCGGGCTGGGGATGGTGGCGTTGTAGTCGCGATCGATGACGCCGGGGAAGAAGGTTCCCAAGCTCATGTTCTGAGTTTGCGCCACGAATTCGGTGGGGATGCCGTTGATGGGAACGGCCATGGCGTTTCCAACCGATTGGTCGGGGTTGAATCGGCCATTGAACATGTGGATTTCGACGCCGCTCGGAGCGGCGCCGGTAGCCGCTGGAATTCCAATGGGGTTGCTCGCGGAACTGACGGCGTCGACAGTGTTGACCTGGGGAATCGGGACATTGACCGGCGTGGTCAGAGTGTTGACGGTAAGGGTCCCGGTGGGGCCGACCGTGCCGACGAGGTTTTCACCGCCGGAGCTGGTGCCGACATAGACGTTGACGTTGCTGAGAACGCCGCCGCCCACGGTCGGAAGAGTGAAGCCGGCGATTTTGAGGTCGCTGAAGCTGCTCAAGACGATCGAGGATTCAGTGGTCGTGATGATGCGGGTGCCGTTGTCGATGGCGCCGAAGGAGGTTTCACCGGTGGCCGTGCTGTTGTTGGCGACCCAGGTGTAGGCGACGAAGTAGGTTCCGGGGGCGAGTCCGGCGCTGGTGGTCGTGGGGACGGACCTGGCGGCGGTGAAGGGGAGGGCCTTGATGGTGAGGCTTCCGCCGCCATTGGCGGACCCGATCAGCTTCTCCTTGCCGCTGCTGCTGGCGACGTAGACGTTGGCGTTGACGGCGCCTGCGGGCGCGCTGGGCAGGGTGACCGTGATGTCGGCCGGGGCGGCAAGCACGATGCTCTGTTCGGTGCTGCCGGCAGTCTGGCCGGCGTTGCCGGCGTTGATGACAAAGGCGCTGTTGGTCCAGGTGTACTCGAGGAAGTAAGTTCCGGCGGCAAGGCCGTTGACGTCGCTGGTGGTGGTGAGCGCCAGGGTCGCCGTCGGGGGGCTGACCAGGTCGGGGACGGTGGTGACGGAGGTCGCCTTGACTTCGGGGCTGTAGGCAACCCCGTCGTAGTTGATCGCGGCGACGCGATACATGTAGGTATTGCCGGCGACAGGATCGGGATCCTGGATCTGCAACTGAGCTGGCGTCGTGTTGGTAATGACGGGGACGCCAAACGTCGCCTTCTGTTCCGTATTGCTGCCCGGATAGATCTGTCCGACGCTGGTCCACTGGCCGATGTTGCCGCCGGTCACGTCCTCGCGTTGGAGCAGGTATTCGACGATGCCCGTGTTGTCGGTGGTAAACGTGAAGTTGACGAAGTTGGAGTTGGTGGTAATGGGCGTCAGGCTCGTCGGGGTGGCCGGGGGATCGGAGACCGGCTGAAGGTTTGACGAGGGGACGACCGACGGGGCCGAACCGGCATTGGTGGGATTGACCCACATGAAGTGGGCGCCCGCGCCGCCGCCGCTGTTGTGCTCCATCAGCACAAAGTCGTAGGAGGTATTGGCCTGGAGCAGAATGGGATGGAACGTGCCCAGCGGATTGGCGTTGGCATCGATGGTGAGTCCGGCGTTGCGGATGCCGTGGCCACCGGGGTCGGAGCTGACGAGCACGCCGTCCACGTAGAGATAACCGTCGTCGTCAGTATTGCTGATAAAGGTGTAGATGCCCGACTGATTGGTCGTGACTTTGCCGGTGAAGACGGCGCTGTCCTGGTTAGCGCCGGTGCCGGGCCAGGCGCCGCTGGTATCGATGCTGACGCTGACGACACCCTGTTGTGCGGAGACGGGTCCGGACCAGAAGGCCTGGTTGTAGAAGTGGGCTTCGGCGGAGATCGCCGGGGTGGTGATGAAGTTCGACAGCGGGCTGGTCGCCGAGCCGGCCGGGGTGCTATCGACAATCTGGTAGACATAAACCGACCCACCGGCTGCGGTGGAATCGACGAAGGTGACCGGGCCGCTGGTCGTGACCAGACCGCCGACCGTGCTAAACGACCCGACGACCCCGCCGGTGACCAGCGCACGCTGGATCGAGTAGCCGGAAATGCTGGCGGGATTCGGCGGGAGATTGAACGTCACGTCCACCGCGCCCTGGATGTTAGAATCGAGCGCCGCAGTGACAGGAGCGGGAACGGACGTAGGCGGTACGGGAGCCTGGCTGGGCACGCCAGTCACGACGAACTCGCGGAACCAGGTTTGCTGGTTGGCGGCAAAGAACTTGACCGCGCGGACGTTCTTGGCGATCGGCCCGCCGATGTTGTTGAGGATGGCCATCTGCGACGCACCGCGGGTAACCTGCGGGGGCGTGCCGAAGTTGGCGCTGGGGTCGTTGGTGAAGCTGAAATTGTGGCCGTTGCTCAGCGAGAACCAGTCGGTGGTATTGCCGTTGAGGAACTGGACCGAGATGTCGACGGAGATTCCGGTGCGGTAGTCCTGGTGACCGGCGATGACATCGAGTTCGTTGATGTCGTAGCCAGTGGCCGATGGCGTTCCACCGGGCCAGGAGCCGAGGTTGTATTCCAGGAACCAGTTACCGCCACCGTTTTGCGAGAGGACGCTCTCGCCGCTGGAGGCGTCGCTGATGTTGCCCGAGCCGGTGGCCGGGGTCTGACCGCTGGAGGGGAAGCCGCCAATCTGATTTTGCGTGAGGCCGTTGGTGAACAGTCGAGCGGCGTTGACCGAGCCGGTGTTGCCGGGCGAAGCGTTGGTGCCTTCGCAGCACCCGGTGTAGCTCTGGGTGAACGGGGTGACGTTGAGGACCAGGTCGTTGACGGTGTTGGGGGTAATGCTGGAGTTGTACTGCCAGGCCGACGCACCGCCGTTGCCGTTGATCCAGAAGGTGGTACCGGGCAACGGCGCCAGTGGACCGGTGGGGTTAAATATAACCTGGCTTGGAGGGATCACCTGGGCGTTGAGCAACTGACGCTGCTCGAGCCGCTCGGTCGCCGCCAAGGTCGCGTCACGAAGACGGCTTTTGGCTTTGCGATTTTTGTTGGTTGCATGCAGAGACTTCGCTTCCCCAGATAGACGGAGAGACATGTTCCGCTCCTCCAAGATTTTCTGTGCGTCAGCCGCCCGGTGTGTCGCCCTCTGCACACGCAAAGTCGTCGACAGCCACGGCAATCGAAACCACAACCTACTATGACACGCCGAAATGAAACTATGATGAGAGAGGAAGGAAAAAGGTGGGCGGAATGATTTTCTCTCCTCCGCGAACCATTTTTTCTCCAGACCCTCCTCTCACTCTCGTCAGGCAGCCTACCCGAATTCCGGGGTGCCGTCAAGGAATTTTTGCCGGCGAACAACGTTGTGGCCGGGTTACTTCCGCCGCGGTACGATCGGGCTCAGCAGGAGCCTGGCGTCCCGCTGTTGTAGTCGTGGTCCTGAACGCCAGGCTGATGCGTACACGGGAGCGGTATGTCCGCAACTTCCCCGCAAAACGAGCAAGAGCCGGTCAACTGCTCCGTCTCTGACGATTTTCACGCGTGGATGGCCTCATCTGGCGGGTCGATCGCGTTGACCACTTATCAGGGGCAGCGGGTGGGGCTCATCGGATTCGACGGCAAACGCGTCTCGCCCCTGCTCCGGGAGTTTCCCACCCCGATGGGGCTGAGCGCGCACGAGGACATGCTTGCCCTGGCGACCCGGACGCAGGTGATCCTGTTTGCCAACGCGCAGGCGCTGGCGGCGTCGTATCCCGGTGCTCCGCCAAACACTTACGACGCCATCTACCTGCCCCGCGCGACCTATCACACCGGCGACCTGCGCGTGCACGATGTGGGCTTCGGCCAGGGCGAGGTGTGGATCGTCAACACGCTGCTGTCGTGCATTGGGACGCTGAGCCAGACCAGCAATTTCGAGCCGCGGTGGAAGCCGCAGTTCATTTCAACGCTGGCGGCGGAGGACCGCTGTCATCTCAACGGCATGGCCATGATCGACGGCCTGCCCCGCTATGCCACCGCCCTGGGCGCGACCGACGCGGCGGCGGGATGGCGGGCCAACAAGGTCTCGGGGGGCGTCCTGATCGACGTGCCCAGCGGGCAGAATGTGCTCGCCGGGCTTTCCATGCCCCACTCGCCACGATGGCACGATGGGAAATTGTGGATGCTCAATTCCGGGGCGGGAGAGCTGTGCATCGTGGATGTGCCGCAGGGGAAAATGACCACGGTGGCAGTCCTGCCGGGCTTTTTGCGCGGGCTCGACTTTGCCGGGCCTTACGCCCTGATCGGCTTGTCGCAGATTCGACAGAGCAATGTCTTTGGCGGGCTGGCGGTGAAAGAACGATTCCCCAGGCTCCTGTGCGGCGTGGCGGTCGTGGACACGCGCACGGGCCGGCCGGTGGGAATGTTCGAGTTCTCCTCCGGGCTCCACGAGTTGTTTGAAGTGCAGTTTTTGCCGGGAATTCGCCGCCCCATGATCCTCCCGCCCGGCTCGGACGAGGCCGAACGCGCCGTCACCTCGCGGGCCATCGCCTATTGGCTGGGAGCGGCGGCCGGGGCGTGAGGGGCGCGCCACAATCCACACGGGCGTTTTTGGGTATCATTTGGGACTCAAAAGAGCAAACCGCGGAGGTCGCGGAGGATCGCGGAGGATTGCGGATGAGAGACATCAACCAGATCAGCGCTGAGATCATCGACGCCGCCATGAAGGTGCATTCGGCGCGTGGGCCGGGGCTGCTGGAAAGCAAGCTGGAAGCCTCCGCGTCCCTCCGCGCCCTCCGCGGTGAAGCCGACGACTGAGGCGTGAGGGGTGCGCCACAATCCATGCGTGCGTTTTTGGATATCCTGTCAGGCTCGAAATAACAACCGCGGAGGTCGCGGAGGATCGCGGAGGATTGCGGATGAGAGACATCAACCAGATCAGCGCTGAGATCATCGACGCCGCCATGAAGGTGCATTCGGCGCGTGGGCCAGGGTTGCTGGAAAGCAAGCTGGAAACCCTCCGCGTCCCTCCGCGCCGTCCGCGGTGAGGCTGACGACTGACCCGAACAAACCGCGGAGGTCGCGGAGGATCGCGGAGGATTGCGGATGAGAGACATCAACCAGATCAGCGCTGAGATCATCGACGCCGCCATAAAGGTGCATTCGGCGCTTGGGCCAGGGCTGCTGGAAAGCGCCTATGAAGGTTGTCTGCTGCATGAGCTCCGTAAACGCGGCCTGAAGGTGCTGCCGCAGGTCGTATTGCCGGTCGTCTACGATGGTGTAAAAATCGACGTGGGGTACCGCATTGACCTGCTGATCGAGGACTGCGTCATGGTCGAGCTGAAGTCGATCGAGAAGCTTGCACCGATTCATGAGGCGCAACTTCTGACCTATCTGAAGCTGAGTGGCATCAAGGTAGGGCTGCTGATCAACTTCAACGTCCTGCACCTCAAAGACGGCCTCAAGCGGATGGTCAACAAGCTGGAACCCTCCGCGTCCCTCCGCGCCCTCCGCGGTGAGGCCGACGACTGACCCGAACAAACCGCGGAGGTCGCGGAGGTCGCGGAGGATTGCGGATGAGAGACATCAACCAGATCAGCGCTGAGATCATCGACGCCGCCATGAAGGTGCATTCGGCGCGTGGGCCAGGGTTGCTGGAATGCAAGCTGGAACCCTCCGCGCCCTCCGCGGGGAGAGGACGCGCCGCGTGTGGTGCACGGTCGTGAGCATCTGCGCCCGTGGGGCGCGAACGGTATGTCGCAAATTTTAAATTCTGGCGACCCCGACGACCGCGAGAACGGTATCGGGCTGTGCCTGCGCGGCCGGTATGCTCAGGCGATGCCGTCCCTGCGGCGGGCCGCGGCACGGGCGCAAGCGCCCGATGAGCAGCTCTTCCGCGCCCTGTCCGAGGCGCTGTTGAACCAGGGAAAGGTCGCCGAGGCAATCGCATACATGGACCGCGTGCTTTCGATCCGGCCTGATGATCCGGCGATGCAGTCGGCCCGGCTGGTGTGGTCGTATTTCGATCCCGAGCTCAGCGACCCCGAAATCTTCGATCGCCACCTGCGCTGGGCCCGGCAGATCGAGCCGCCGCCCCAATCCATTGCGCCCCATGCGAATGTGCCGGACCCGCACCGGCCGCTCAGGATCGGGTATCTCAGCTCGACTTTTCGCTCGCACATTACGATGGCCTTGCTCGGCCCGGTGCTGGAGCTGCACGATCGCTCGAAGTTCGACATCGCCTGTTACGACAGCACAGCCAATCCGGACGAGATCACGCAGCAGGCCAGGCGGTTCGTCAGCCGCTGGCGCGACATTCGTCATCTGGATGACGCCGCCGCGGCGGAGCTGATCCGCCGGGACCAGGTCGACATTCTGGTGGACCTGGAGCTGCACCTGCCGCCCAACCGCATCCGCCTGCTGGCCCGCAAGCCGGCGCCGGTGCAGGGGGCGTTCATCCAGTATCCTGGCACCAGCGGCCTGCGGGCGATGGATTTCGTCATGGCCGACCGGCACATGATTACGGCCGGCTGCGAGCGGTATTTCACCGAGCGGCTCATCGCGCTGGAGACCCTGTGGATTTTCCGCGTTCGGGGCCCGGCCCGGCCGCAGGATGAGCCGGCCTTCCGCGTCGTCCCCCCGCCGGTGCTGCAAAACGGTTTCGTCACCTTCGGTTCGCTCAACAACGCCCCCAAGCTCAATCGCCCGCTTTTGCTGCTCTGGCGGCGGATTCTCGACGCCGTCCCCAACTCAAAACTGCTCATCCAGGTCAAAGGCAGCACCGGCGG
Organism: Tepidisphaeraceae bacterium; assembly: GCA_035483795.1. Lineage (GTDB taxonomy): Bacteria > Planctomycetota > Phycisphaerae > Tepidisphaerales > Tepidisphaeraceae > DASXMX01. The sequence goes on from DATHPP010000522.1 coordinate 20,855, forward strand.
ACAGGTCGAACTGCTCGAAGAGTGCGGCCTCGTCGCCCCGCGCGTCGATGTCATCGACGCCCTGCCCCCCAACGCCTACGTGCAGCAGTATCAACGCATCGACATTGCATTGGACCCCATCCCTTACGGCGGCGGCGGGGGCACCGGCTTCGACACCCTCTGGGCCGGCGTCCCCCTGATCACCCTCGCCGGCCACCGCCCCACCGCCCGCTACGGAACCAGCCTGCTGAGCAACCTCGGCCTGACCGATTTCATCGCCCACACGCCCGAGCAGTACGTGCGAATCGCCGTCGACCTGGCCGGAAACCCGCAGCGCCTCCAGGAATTGCGCAGCTCGCTGCGCTCCAGAATGCAGGCGTCGGTGGTCATGGACGAGCCGCGTTACGTTCGCGCGCTTGAGGAGGCGTATCGGGAATTGTGGGCGGGGTGGTGTGCCCAAAAGGGCGCCTTAAAGCCCCCGACGCGCTAACCCAACTAAGCGATGTTCCGCCGCCAAGCCGGGTGCGAAGCGAAGCGCAACCCCGGATCCTCGGCGCGCAATCGAGAATCCGGGGCTGCGCTTCGCTTCGCACCCGGCTTGGAAAAGCGCTCATCGCACGAAACCGCTCAGTTTGGGTGACGAAGGGAAGCACTGAGCACGCTGGGACTCGAACCCAGGACCTACGGATTAAAAGTCCGTTGCTCTACCAACTGAGCTACGTGCTCGCGGGCCGGGGGAGAGAGGATAGGCGAGTATCGGCGGGGCTTCAATGGCGGCGGGTCGGGCGGGATCTCCGGACCGGCGGGGACGCGGAGCGAGAATCCGGGGCGGCGCTGCGTCCCGCCTGCGGCGGGACGGCGCTGTGCCACCGGCGTGGGGTCCGGGCGGCGGCGAAACCGGCTTTGGTGGATCGGTCGCGCCGGCACGAAGGGCGCGGAATCCAAGCGGATACCGCTTGCGCGTCCGCAGTTCATCAACCAATCGTTACACGCTGCGACCGTCGGACGAAGTTTCAACGCGAGGCAAGGGGCCCGCTGTCCGAGCAAGAATATGATAAATATCCCATTTTGCTCAAAACATGGGACATTTTGGGACATTTGCGCAACATCCTATCAAACCACGGCTTACGGCGGGCGATTTGCAGGAAAATCGGGCGATGGTGAGCCACGCGACATGTGAGACATGCGAGACGTCGCGCGTTAACCCATGGCAGGAAAGGTTTTGAGCGCGAACTGGATGTCACTGTTTCAGCCTCTGTTCCCGGTGAGCCAGGCGCTTCGCGGCGACCAGTCCATCCATCAGCAGCTTCCACACGTCGTTGTAGGCCGCGTCGATCGCGGGGTCGGTCCACTCGGCGGCGTGGGCGGGGTGGTGGAACTTGGAGGTGGCGAGCAGCACCGCCCGGCCGGCGGGCAGGGGGTCGATGGTGCGGAACGTGCCTTCCTTCACGCCGGTGCGGATGATGGTTGCGGCAAGGTCGATCAACTCTTCGACGTGGGCTGCGACGATCGATTCGGCGCCCTGCGCCAGCGTTCGATACGCGGCGAACAGCTCGGGGTCATCCGCGGCCCGGCGGCGCTTCGTGGCGATCAGGGTGTCGAACAGCTTTCGCAAGCGCTGCGGCGCCGGGCCCGGCCCGGCGGCGATCGCCCGCAGCGGGGCCATGGTCGTCTCCACCCACCGGCTGACCACCAGGTCGCGCAGCTCGGCCTTGGTCGCCACGTGCCGGTAGACCGCCGCGTGGCTCACACCCAGCGCCCGGGCCACATCGACGACGGTCGCCTTGTCCGGGCCGAACCGGCGGACCACGTCCTCGGCCGTGTTCAGGATCCGATCGCGAGTGAGTGGCGTGTTATCTGGGGGCATGTCGCGCTTCTTTATACGAATAAACCACGAAGTTGTTCATGAGGCGGCGCCTCACCCTGAGAGGATGAAAATGGGGCCGTCCCGCAGTTAAAGTATCGTTGCCGACGGGCCGGGTCGAGGCCGGTTCGCGAGTTGGAGCGATGGAGCCCGACACGAAGTT